>JBGQLG010000061.1:0-25071 GCA_041499965.1 Methylomirabilia bacterium | reverse complement strand
CCGGCGAACTCCGGCAGGAACGCCGCCGGCGCCATCCCGACCAGGTTGCCGCGTACCGCGTCGTAGAACGACACGCCGTACAGCCGGCCGAGCGCGTCGAGCACCGCGCGGTCGAGCAGCGCCGGGCCGTAGGAGGCGATGAGCGGGTCGAGGCCCTGGGCGCGGGCCTGGGCGATCTGGAAGTGGTAGGTGTCGGCGAAGAGCCGGAACGCGGTGTGGGCGAGCCGGCCCTCGGTGTAGAGGCCGCGGGCGATCCGGAGCGAGGCACGCAGTTGCTCGGCGTTGTCCTCGTTGCTCAGCGCCGGGTCCTTGTCGAACCACTTCGGCGCCAGCATCTCGGCGGCGGCGCCCCAGCCGTCGCGGCCGTTCTCGATCGTGATGCGCACGCGCACGAAGGCCTGGCGGGCCTCGGTCAGGGTGACGACGCCGAACCGGAACGGCAGCCGCAGCCGCACGCCGCCCTCCAGCAGTCGCACCTCGCTGACGCGCAGGCGCGGCGCGTCCGTCACCTATCTGGTTTCTTCCAGATGTCCCGGTCGTGCATGAGGCGGATCTGGCGCTTGATGACCTTCTCACGGTACTCGGCGTGCTTCATCGGGGCGCGCTTGAGGTAGAGGTTCTTGGGATAGATCGGCTTCTCGTACAGGATCTGGTACAGCTCGGTGCGCACGTCCTTGAGCCAGTTGTCCCACTGGGCGCGGGCCCGGTGGTCCCGCAGCGCCTCGATGTCGATGACGCCGCCCACGTAGGTGGAGCCGGCGCCGTAGTCCTGGCGGCCGACGATCCGGCCCTTGTAGTCGATGACGAACGAGCGCCCCCCGAAGGTGTCGATGGGCGTCGTCTCCTCGGGGAACAGGTAGTAGGTGCCCATGTTGGGGGCGACCAGGTACATGTTGTTGTCGAGCGCGCGGGCCCGGCTCTGGATCTCGAACATCTCGTTGCCGGTGGCCGGGTGCGGGTACGACGCCCGGTAGACGACCTCGGCGCCGTTGAGGGCCAGGGCCCGGGCGTTCTCGGGATACGACCCCTCGTTGGCCATCATGATGCCCAGGCGTCCGATCTCCGTGTCGGCGACCGGCCAGAAGGCGTCGAGGTTGCGGCCGTACTTCTCGATCCACCAGTCGTAGACGTCGTGCGGGCACACCGAGTGCTCGACCGGGAACAGCGGCGAGACCTTGTAGTGCTTGAGGATGATCTTGCCGCGCGGATTGATGATGAAGCCGACGTTGAAGTAGCGGTCCTTCAGGTCGGGATGGCGGGCCTTGGCCTGGGCCATGACGAAGGCGTTGTACTCCTTGGCGATCTTGCCGAGCGCGTCGGTCTCCTCGCCCGGGATGTCGATGGCGCACTCGCGGGCGAAGGTCACGTGGTCGAGGTCGAGCACCTCGTCGTTGAACGCCTGCAGCGCGCCCTCCGGGAAGGCGATGAGCCGCACCGGGAGGTCGAGGGCCGACAGCCAGGAGGCCGCCTTCACGAGGTGGCTCAGGTGCTCGAGGTTGATCTGGATGTCCTTGCGCCGGCGGATGCCGCGCACGGTGGGGATGAGGCCGACGGCGGTGTACGGCTTGATCATGGCGCCGATTGTACTCCGCGGGATTGCCCTGGCACGACGTCTGCGGCATGCTCCCGGCATGGACATCGCCATTCCGATCTTCGACCGCATCACCGCGCTGGACGCCATCGGCCCCTACGAGGTGCTCTCGCGGCTGCCCGGCGCCCGCGTCCGCTTCGTGGCCATCGCGGCCGGACCCTACCGCACCGACAACCGCCAGCTCACCCTGATGGCCGACGAGCCGCTGTCGGCGGTGCCGCACCCGGAGATCGTCATGGTCCCGGGTGGCTTCGGCACGCGCGCGCTCATGACGCCCAACCCGCTGCTCGACTGGATTCGCACCGCGCACGCGACCAGCCAGTGGACGACCTCCGTCTGCACCGGCTCGCTGCTGCTCGGCGCCGCCGGCGTGCTCCGGGGCCTGGAGGCGACGACCCACTGGGGGTCCCTCGAGCAGCTCCGTGACCTCGGCGCCCGGCCCACGCTCAAGCGTGTCGTCGAGCAGGGCAAGGTGATCACGGCGGCCGGCGTGTCATCCGGCATCGACATGGCGCTCACGCTGGCCGCGCGCATCGCCGGCGACGACGTGGCCCAGTCGATCCAGCTCTCGATCGAGTACGACCCGCAGCCGCCGTTCACCGCCGGCTCGCCCGAGACGGCGCCGCCCCACATCGTGGCCCGCCTGCGCGAGCGGCAGCGCGAGCGGCTGGCGGCGGGGGGCTGAGCCTCAGCCGGCGGGCCGCTGCCGCCGCACACGCGACTGCACGGCGCTCACCCGGTCGCCGTCCAGCTCGATCTCGATCTCGTGGTGCTCTTCCTCCCAGTGGTGGACGGTGGCCAGCGGGCCCAGCGCGCGCCGTGAGCTCGGCAGCCGGCGGGCACCGCGATAGACGAGCGAACGGCGCTGGTTCGAGCCCCGGCGCTGGTGCTCCTCGTCGGGGCGGCCGCAGAGCTTGCGCACCTCCGCCTCGGTCGTGGAGCCGGGCACGATCTGCTCGGCCACCAGGCGGGGCAGCGCGCCGCCGGCCAGCCGCGCGAACTCCGGCTCGGCACGCCACCGCACGTGCAGCCGCTTGCGCAGGAAGTGGCTCACGTCGCGGCTGAGCAGGATGAAGCCGGCCATGTTGCCGAGGGCCAGCAGCACGGCCGAGACCAGGATGGGCCGCCAGGCGATCATCCCGGTGAAGTAGCTGAACTGCACCTTGAGCAGCTGGGCGGCGATCCCCTCGTTCGGGGCCAGCGGCATCGTCACGACCTCGGCGTCCGTGCGCAGGCGGCTCGGCCGCCGGGTGGCGCTGGCCGGCCCGATCTCCTCGATGCGCAGGTGCCCGGAGTCGGTGAAGGTCGCGACGGCGAGGGCCAACTCGCGACCGACGCGCACGACGCGGTCGCGCCGCTCGAAGTACAGCGGGAAGAGCGGCAGCGCGGGCGGCCCGATGTCACCGAAGCCGGTGGCCAGCACCCAGCGCCGGCCCCAGAAGGCCTCCTCGAACCAGGTGGCGGGCTTGGGCGTAATGAGCCCGCGCGTCGCCAGCGTGAGCACGGTGACGCCGAGCGGATCGGCGAGCGCCGGCGTCCACGGGATCTTGATGTAGCTCGAGGCGCCGAGCTGGGCGCCCGGTCCCGCCCGCCGCGTGAAGGTGACGAACGACGCGGCCTCGGGCAGCGGTGTGGCCGGCGCGCCGGTGCCCAGCTGCATCCGGTCGCGACGGCCGAGCGCCAGCCGGCCCCCTCCGCTCACCACGAACCCCTGCGCCTCCAGCTCACGGGCCAGGGACGGATCGGCCGCGCCCGGCACCGTGCCCTCGGTCAGCTCGTTGGGCCAGAGCAGGAAGAGGTCTTGCTGAATGTCGGCCGGGCGACGACCGGCCGGGATCGTGAGGCTCCACGAGATGGTGACGGTGACGGGCCCCAGGTCGGGGCGGACGGTGGCGACCACGAACAGCGGGCCGATCGCGAACTCGGGGTGCGGCCGCGCGGCCAGGAACACCTGGGCGTGACCGGTGGCGGGGAGGGCTGCGAGCACCAGCGCCGCCAGCAGCCCTCGCGTGAAATGGCGCACGCTGAACGTCTAGCACAGGACCCGGCCCCGCGCGAGGCCGCGGTAGAATACGCGACCGTGAGCCGGCCGGGTGTCGCCGTGTCCGGCATGCCCCTGGAGAACCGCCGCGCGATGCTGTCGTCGCTGGCGGTGTCGGCCGATCGCCTCGGTTACGACGGCTTCTTCCTGCCGGAGACGTGGGCGTACGACACGACGGTGCTGCGGGCCGAGGCGGCGGTGCGGACGGAGCGCATCACGCTCGGCACCGGCATCCTCGGGGTGTGGAACCGCAGCGCCGCCACCATCGCTGGCCGCGGCCACGCTGGCGTCGATCTCGAGCGGCCGCTTTGTGCTGGACCTGGGTGCCAGCACGCCGCAGCTTGCCGAGGGGCCGGCCGCTCAAGCTGATGACTCAGCCCGATCCTGCTGCTGCAACCGAATCTGTCGCCCGAGGAGCTGGAATTCACGCTGGACGCCCTGCGGCCGCTCGCGGCCGGCCGGGCGTGAGGAGAGCGTCATGACGGGACGCGACCGTGTCGTCGCTGCGTACAAGGGCGAGTTTGCCGACTGTGTGCCGGCGTATCCGATCGCCGGCTCGTTCGCCGGCTGCCTCGACGGCCTCTCGATCGAGGAGTACTGCACGAACCCCACGAAGGCCGTGAAGGCGATGCTGAACTACTACGAGCGATATCAGCCGGATATCATGATCGCCTTCAACGATCTGGCGAAGGAGGTCGAGGCGCTCGGCTGCCACGTGAAGTACTCCGACTACGTGGTGCCGTCCATCGACCAGCACGTGCTCCAGGACGACAAGGGCAAGCTGGCCCGGCTGGAGGTGCCCGATCCGAACCGGGCCGGCCGGCTGCCCGCGTTTCTCGAGCAGTGCGAGGCGTTGTCGGCGGCGAAGTTCCCCAGCGGGCTCGGCGCCGTGCTGGTGGGGCCGTGGACCATCGCCATGCTGCTGCGCAACCCCGAGCTGATGTGCCTGGACACGATCGACGACCCGGAGTTCGTGCACGAGCTGATGCGCTTCTCGACCGAGTACGCCAAGCGCTTCGGCGACGCCGTGCTCAAGACGAAGATCGGGCTGAGCTACACCGATCCGACCGCGTCGTGCTCGCTGGTGGGGCCGGACACCTACCGGGAGTTCATCAAGCCCTACCACCAGGACATGGTGAACTACTTCAAGGCCAAGAAGGTCGGGACCACCATCCACATCTGCGGCACCACGCACCAGATCCACGAGGACTTGGTCGACGTCGGCTTCCTGGCGATCACGATCGATCTGGACCAGCAGGCCGATCCGAAGCTGCAGGTCGATCAGCTGGACAGCCTGGTGACCCTCGGCAACCGGCGCGGCGTGGTCGGCGTCGGCAACGTGGACGCGACCATCTTCGAGCGGGCGACGAAGGCCCAGATCGAGGCCGAGGTGAAGCGCTGCATCGACACGGTCGGCAAGCGCTCCCGCTTCGTGCTGTCCACCTCTTGCGAGCTGCCGCCGCGCGCCAACCCCGACTGCGTGAAGTGGTTCATGGACGCCGCCCGGGAGTACGGCCGCGTGGACCGTATCCTGGCCCAGGCCGGCACCCGAGGGGTCGGCGCTTGACCTGCGGCTCGGCCGGGTCAAAAATGCACGGAGGATGGTCCGCAGAGCCGTAGTCGCCCTCGCGCTCGCCGGCCTCGCCGGCGTGGCCCTCGCCGCGCTGGGCCACGCCGTGTCGCCCGAGCACTCGCATCACGCCGGATCCGACTCGCCCGCACCGTACGTGATGGCCGCGGTCGCCCTCGCCGCGGCCCTGGCATTCCGGCGTGCGGCGGGCCGACGCGCCCTCGCTCTGGCGCTCGTGGCCCTGCTGACCGTCGTGGCGTTCGAGGTGGCGCTCCATTCCGTCCACCACGTGGGCGAGGCCGACGACGGCGCGTCGTGCCCGGTGCTGACCGCCACGGCGCATCTGAGCGGCGTCTCCGCCCCCGACGTCGACGTGCGCGCCCCGGTCCAGGCGCCCGAGTACGTTGGTGGTGTCCGGCTGATCTGGCTCCTGTCTGTCCATCCGGTCTCCGTCCCCGAGGGACGCGCTCCGCCCGGCTCGCGCTCCGCCTGACCGACTCTCACGGTCTCGCCCGACAACCCGGAGCGCGTCTCCGCCCTGCCGCCCGCGGCGGAACGCCGTGATGGAGGAGTCTATGACGTTCCGACCACGCATCCTGCTGGCGACCGGCGCGCTGATCGCGCTGACCGCGACCGCCGCCCACGCCCACGGCCTCATCGGCAAACGGTTCTTTCCGGCGACGCTCGCGATCGACGACCCGTTCGTCGCCGACGAGCTGTCGCTGCCCACGTTCTCGCACATCAAGCTGCGCGGCGAGGAGGATGCGCCGGCGACGCGCGCGACGGATCTCAGTGCCGAGATCTCCAAGCGGCTCAGCCCCGACGTCGGCTTCTCCCTCGGCGGCACCTTCAAGATCCTCGATCCCGACACCGGCCCGGTCCTCACCGGCTTCGACAACATGGAAGTCGCGCTGAAGTACGTGTTCTTCAAGAGCGAGGCGCACGAGACCCTGCTATCGATCGGCCTCGGCTGGGACGTCGGCGGCACCGGCGGCAAGAAGGTCGGCGCCGAGTCGTTCGACACGGTGACGCCTACGCTGTTCTTCGGCAAAGGGTTCGGCGACCTGCCCGACGGCCTCGAGTTCGCCAAGCCCTTCGCGCTGACCGGCGCGCTCGGCGTGGCGCTGCCCAGCCGGCGCACCAATGTCATCAAGACCGTCGAGGACGACGGGAGCGTGTCGGTGGAGCGCGAGGTCAACCCGACCGTGTTTCAGTGGGGGTTCTCCGTTCAGTACAACCTGCAGTACCTGCAGAGCTACGTGCGCGACATCGGACTGCCGCGGCCCTTCAGCCGGATGATCCCGATCGTCGAGGTCGCGATGGAGACGCCCCTCGACGGTCCCCGGAGCGGCCGGCACACGACGGGGACGGTCAACCCCGGCATCATCTGGTTCGGGCGCTACATCCAGCTCGGGCTCGAGGCCGTGATTCCCGTCAACGAGCGCTCGGGCAAGAACGTCGGGGTCCTGGGGCAGGTCCACTTCTACCTCGACGACCTCTGGCCGCAGATCTTCACGTGGACACCGTTCCACGGCGTGCTCGGGCCCACCCAGCCACGGTAGTGCGATGGATCGCGTTGATCGCCGCCGTCTTGCTGTGGCCGGGCGAGGCGGCGGCCCACGCGTTTCCGGATCACTCCGAGCCCCGGGTGGGCACCACGCTCGCCCAGGCTCCGGGCGGTGTCCGCATCTGGTTCGACGGCGAGATCGAGCCGGTCTTCAGCACGATGCGCGTCGAGAATGACCTCAAGCAGCGCGTCGACAAGGGCGACGCCCGGGTGAATCCTCAGGACAACCGGGTCCTCGAGGTGACGGTCTCCGCGCTGGCCGCGGGCACGTATCGCGTGTACTGGAGCGTGATCGCTCGCGACGGTCACAGAACGGAGGGTGACTTCCGCTTCCGCGTCAGGTGACGCCCAGGCGGGCCAGCACCGTGTCGATCGTGGTGATCTCGGGCGTTGTGCGGTGGTTCACCCTGTCGGCCACGGCGGCCGTGCTCGGCGCGCTCGTGGTCGTGGCGTTCGTCCTGCCGCGGCCGACGCCGGCCGGGCCGGCCAGACGCCTGCGGCGCTGGACCACGGCCGCCGCGATCGTCCTGCTGCTCGGGGTGGGGGCCGAGCTCATTCTACGGACGCAGGCCATGACGGGCTCGACCTCGGCGGCGCTGCTCACCGGCGTCCCCGTGGTGGTGGCGAAAACGCACTTCGGCAGGATCTGGCTCGTGCGCGCGGCCGCGATCGGGGCGATCCTCCTGCTCGCGGCTCGCGCGTCCCGAGGGGCGCGGGGCGCGGCACTCGGGCTCGCTGCCGTGGTGTCCCTCACCACGGCGCTCACCGGGCATCTGGCCGACTGGGGCGACCTCACGCCGAGCGTCGGTCTGGATTGGGCCCACGTGATGGCCGCGGGAACGTGGACGGGCGGACTGGCCGCGCTGGCCCTGGCGACGATGGGGATGCGCGGGTCGGTCTGGGAGACGCCGGCCCTGGCCGCGACCGCCGCTCGATTCTCGCGCCTCGCGGGTTACTGCCTGCTCGTCGTGGCGTTGACCGGGGCGTACAACGCGTGGGTTCAGCTGCCGGGAGTCGCGGCGCTGTGGACGACCGGCTACGGGCGGCTGCTGGGGATCAAGATCCTCGTCGTCCTGGCGCTCGCGGCCCTCGGCGCGATCAACCGCTATGCGATCGTTGCTCGCCTCGGCGTCGGTTCACTCCGGAGCCCCGCCGCCCGGATCTTCCGTCGCGCTCGCTTGATCGTCGCCGGCCCGGCGGGTCCGCGCGCGGCGCTGGCCGCGCGCTTCGCGACCTACGTCGCCGCGGAAGCGGGGCTGGCGATCGTGGTGCTGGCGTGCACCGCGGCGCTCGGAGAATCGCCCCCGGCCCGCCACGCGATGCATCTCGACCATCACCACGTCGCCGAGCCGGCCGGGCCGGTGCGCATCAGCATGGACGCGCTACACGCGCAGGGCGGGGTGCCGTCGAACTGGCTCTTCGTTCCGCCCCCCGGAGATGCCGGTCGCGGCCGCGAGGTCTTCGTGACGCGGCAGTGCTACGCCTGCCACACCGTGGCCGGCGAAGGGTTCCCGGCGCCGACGGGCGCCGGACCCGAGCTGACCGGCATGGGCGCGCACCATCCGGCCGGCTATCTCGCCGAATCGATCCTGAATCCGAACGCGGTGATCCTGGAGGGACCGGGCTACACTGGCCCCGACGGTCGGTCCACCATGCCGGACTATCGCCAGAGCCTCACGCTCGCCGACTTCATCGACCTCGTCGCCTACCTGCGGACCCTGGCCGAGTGACGAGGCCCCGGCTGCTCGAGGTGCTCGTCGCGTCGACCCGTCTGGGCCTGACCTCGTTCGGCGGACCGATCGCCCACCTCGGGTACTTCCGCGACGAGTACGTCCTCCGCCGGCGCTGGGTCGACGAGGCCCAGTACGCCGATCTGGTGGCGCTGTGCCAGTTCCTGCCCGGTCCGGCCAGCAGCCAGGTGGGCATGGCGGTCGGCATCATGCGCGCAGGCTTGCTCGGGGGCCTGATGGCGTGGCTCGGATTCACGCTGCCGTCGGCGGTGGCGCTGGTCGTCTTTGCCTATGGACTTCAGGCGTACGGCCTCGGTGATGCGGGCTGGCTGCACGGTCTGAAGGTGGTCGCGGTGGCGGTGGTCGCCCAGGCTGTCTGGGGCATGGCGCGCAACCTCGCCGGCGATCGCGCGCGGGCCTCGCTGGCCATCGCGGCGGCGCTCGCGGTGCTGGCGTCGCGAACGGCCGTGGCCCAGGTACTCGTCATCCTCGTGGCGGGGCTGCTCGGGTGGATCCTCTTGCGCGCGCCGGGGACGTCGACCACGGCGCCGGTGCGGGTACCACTGGCTAAGGGCGTGGCGGTCGGAGCGCTGACACTGTTCTTCGGGCTCCTCGTCGCGCTCCCCGTCGCCCGGCAGCTGACTCCCGGCCACGCCCTGGCGGTGTTCGACAGCTTCTACCGGGCCGGCTCGCTCGTGTTCGGCGGCGGCCACGTGGTTCTGCCCCTGCTGCAGGCCGAGGTGGTGCCACCCGGCTGGGTGACCAACGAGCAATTCATCGCGGGCTACGGCGCGGCCCAGGCCGTGCCCGGCCCGCTCTTCACGTTCGCCGCGTACCTCGGCGCGGTGATGCGCGAGTCGCCCAACGGCTGGCTCGGCGCGGCGTGGGCGCTCGTCGCGGTGTTCCTGCCCTCGTTCCTCCTGGTCGTCGGCGCCTTGCCGTTCTGGGAGCTGCTACGCTTCCGACCAAGCTTCCAGGCGGCGCTCCGGGGGATCAACGCCGCGGTCGTCGGGCTGCTGCTGGCGGCGCTCTACGATCCGGTGTGGACGAGCGCCGTCAAGGGCCACGCCGACTTCGGCCTCGCGCTCATCGCGTTCGGCATGCTGATGTTCTGGCGCTGGCCGCCCTGGCTCGTCGTGGTCATCACCGCCGCCGGCGGCGCCCTCGTCGCTGCCGTGGCGTGAGGCAGAGGAGGGCTGACCGATGGGGAGCAGCGTGGTCGTGCGATGTGCCCTGGTCCTGTTCGTGGTCGTGACGCTCGGGAGCCTCGGCGGGACCACGGCCAGGGCCGACGATGCCACCGAGATCGCTCGACTCAAGGCGCTGGAAGGCTGCTACACGTGCCACAAGGCCTCGGACAAGCCGTACCTGCGTCCTCGCATTCCTGAAGCTCCCGAGGCGAAGATCATCAACTTCGACCCGGCCGCGGTCTGGCCCTAGGCGATCGCCTACAGGAAGGTCGTGTCCGGCGGGAGCCCGAGGAGGAACTTGCCGACGCTCTCGAAGTGGTCGTCGCGACCCTGCAGCTGCTGGCTGACCGTGTGGATGTCGCGGAAGCGGCGCTCGAAGGCGTTGGAGGTGAACACGGCGGTGCCGCCGGCGGCGTGGTAGGCGAAGTCGGCGACCTCGCGCGCCTGCTGGATCGCGTGGGAGGCGGCCAGGCGAATGGCCACGCGCTGGTCCAGGCCGAGCACGCCGCTCCGGCCCACCGCCGCCCAGATCTCCTGCAGCGACGACAGCAGATACACGCGGGCGGCGCCCAGCTGCGCCTCGGCCTGGGCCACGCGTGACTGGGTCACCGCGCTCTCGCGTAGCGCGCGACTGTAGCCGCGCGGCGTCTTGTCGCTGGCCAGGGCGACGAAGTCCGCCAGCATGCTGCGGGCGATGCCCATCGCCACGCCGGCGAAGCCGGAGGCGTAGAGGCTGCCCTGCGGGAAGCAGTAGAGCGGCGCCTGGTAGTGGCGCTCGGACGGCTGGTCGCGCGCGAAGGTGTGCTCGTGGGGGACGAACAGGTCGGTCACGGCGAACGAATCGCTGCCCGTGCCGCGCAAGCCGATCACGTGCCAGACGTCCTTCATGGTGGCGCTGCCGGCGGGGAACAGCAGCGTGCGGCGCTCGGCCACGCCGTTGCGCCGGCGGGGCGTGCCCTCGGCGTCGACGATGGGCGCCTGCCCACCCAGCCAGGTGGCGTGACGGCTCCCGCTGCCGAAGTTGAACGTGCCGCTGAGCCGGTAGCCGCCGTCCGCCACGACCGCCTGAGACGTGGTCGGCGGGCCCCAGGCCAGCACGCCGGCCGGCTCGCCGCCGAAGATCATCCGGGCCACGTCCGGCCGCAGGTAGGCGGCGGTCATCGAGCAGCCGTTCGTCTGGCAGATGACCCAGGCGGCGCTCGCGTCGGCGCGGGCGATCGCCTCCGTGACCTGCACGAAGGTGGGAGGATCGAGCTCGGCGCCGCCCAGCGAGCGGGGCAGCAGCATGCGGAAGAACCCGCCCTCGTGCAGCGCGGCCACCAGCGTGTCGGGAAGCCGGCGCTGGCGCTCGATCTCGTCGGCGGCGGCGAGGATCTGCGGGGCGAGGCCGCGCGCGCGTTCCACCGTGTCGTTCACCAGATCGGACATGGGTGCGATAGTAGCAGAGGAAAACGGCGTGGAGCCTGAGGCCACCGTGCGCGTCGCGGAAGTCTTCCGGTCCCTGCAGGGCGAGGGCCCGAGCCTCGGAACTCCGTCCACGTTCGTGCGCCTGCAAGGTTGCACGGTCGGCTGCCGGTGGTGTGACACGAAGTACTCGTGGCCGGCCGACGGCGGGACGGCCATGACCTGGCCGGCGCTGCTCGAGGTCGTCGCCGCCGGCGCCCGGGCGCACATCCACAACGTGGTCGTCACCGGCGGCGAGCCGCTGGAGCATCCGGATCTTCCCCGGCTCGTGCGCGAGCTCAAGCGCCTGGCCCTGCGCGTGGAGATCGAGACGAGCGGCGTGCTCGCGCCCGCGCCCGGCCTCGACGTCGACCAGTGGAACGTGAGCCTCAAGCTGCGCCACAGCGGCGTGCCCGACGCCCGGCGCCTCGACCCGTCCGCGGTCGATGCCTTCCGGCGGCTGGGCGAGCGCGTCTACTGGAAGTTCGTCGTCGGCGCGGTCGCGGACGTGGACGAGGTGGACGCGCTGGTCGAGCGCTTCGCGTTGCCGCGCGAGCACGTGCTCCTGATGCCGCTCACGCTCGACGCGGCGGCCGGCCGCGCCGCCGCCCAGCGCGACGTCGACGCGCTGGCGTGGAGCGCCTGCGTCGAGCGCGGCTACCGGTACACGCCCCGCGCCCACGCGGCCATCTTCGGCCTCCGCCGCGGCGTGTGAGCTTCGCTCAGCGCCCGGCCGGGGGCAGGCTGAGCGCGGCCACCCGCGCGATGACCCGGACGCCCACGTGGCCCGCCCGGTTGCGCACGGCGAGGTCGTGGCCGGGGAATGCCGAGAGATCCACCTGTGCGTATCGCGCGACCGCCTCGGAGACGACCAGCTCGGCGCCGTAGTCCTTGGTGGCCTGCTCCAGCCGGGCGGCGACGTGGACCGTGTCGCCGACGGCGGTCAGGTAGAAGCTCTGGCCCCAGCCCATCTGGCCGACGACCGCGGGCCCCGCATGCACGCCGATGCCGATGCGCATCGGAAGCGGCAGGTCGCCGGCCAGCTCGGCGCTCAGCGCCGCCATGCGCTCGACCATCGCGCGGGCCGCGGTGAGCGCCTGGCGACAGCCGGCCGCCGGCCCGTCCTCGATCCCGAACAGCGCCATCACGCCGTCGCCGGTGAACTGGTTGGTCACCCCGCCGGCTTCGGTGATGGCCGTGCCGACTGCCTCGAAGTAGCGGTTGAGGAAGAAGACGACGTCGTACGGCAGCTTGTTCTCGGCCATGCGCGTGAAGCCGCGCAGATCGGCGAAGAGCACGGCGATCTCGCTCTCGCGGCCCTGCCGCACGTCGGCGCCGAGCGCCTCGCCCGGGGCGATCGAGGGCGCCAGCAACGGCACGACGCTGACGTCGCGCCGCGGGCGCGTCTGGCAGGCCAGGCGTACGTCGGCGGCGGCGCCTACGCGCACGAGCACGCGCTGCTCGGCCTCGCTCGCGGCCGGCAGGTGTTCCAGGCCGCGCGCGACGTGCACCCGGCAGGTCGAGCAGCGCCCGCGCCCCCCGCACACGGAGGCGTGCGGGATGCCGCCGGCCCGGCTGGCGTCGAGGATGGAGAATCCAAGCGGTACCGTCACGATTCGCGGGCCCGGGTAGGCGATCCGCACCGAGGTGCGCCGTTGCCACAGCGCCCGGGCGCCGCGGGCCGCGACCACGACGAGCAAGGCGCCCAGGTAGGCGTCGAGGAACACGCTGCGCTCGCGCACGAGCGCCGCGCCCTCGGCCGGGCCGGGCGGCCGCGTCTCGCGCGTGAGCGTTGCCGTCCAGCCCGGCGTGCGCGCCAGCGCCATGACCTCGCGGCCGCCGGCCACGAAGCCGGCGAGGGCGGCGGCCGGAAGGAGCAGCGCGGCCGCCAGGAGCCAGGCGGCCGCGCGCGGGTACCACGGCCGGAAGCGCAGCCAGTAGTGCAGGCCGATGCAGGCGTGGGTCCACGCGACCGTCAGGGCCACGACCTGCCAGGCGCCGCGCTCGGGCGCCAGCATCCAGTAGGCGAGCAGCAGGCGGGCGTAGCGATCGTCGGTGCCCGCCTGCCACCAGGCGATGCGCGTGCCGACGACGTGGGAGACGAGCAGCGCCGGCAGCAGCAGGCCGAGCCCGTACTGCGCGGCCTCCCACGCCGGCATGCGCAGCGAGCGACGCTGGTAGAGCAGCCAGAGCGCCAGCACGCCGTGCACCGTGATCGCGCCGTACAGCGCGAGCGTGCCCGGCACGGTGCGCCACAGCGCCAGGAACCACCAGCGCCCGGCCTCCATCGCGGCCAGCGAGACGAGGCCGAGCGCGTGATTGAGGAAGTGCAGGACGAGGTAGGTCAGCAGGACGAACGCCGCGCCCAGGCGTATCTGACGGACGGCCGTCGCGCTCATCCGCCCGGTGGCCCGCTGCCCTGCTGGCGCTCGACCTCTTCCATGATCATCGTGTTGAGGTCGTCGACCAGCGCGCCGCGCTCCGCGCGCCCGTCGTTCTTGATGGTCTCGCGCACGCGGGCGGGCCGCGCCGAGAGCATGACCAGCGTCGTCCCAATCGCGACCGCCTCCTCGATCGCGTGCGTGACGAACACGATCGTCCGCCCGGTCTGTCGCCAGATCCGTCGCACCTCGCCCTGCATGATCCGCCGGTTCTGCGCGTCCAGCGCCCCGAACGGCTCGTCCATCAGCAGCAGCTCCGGCTCGATCACCAGCGCCCGCGCGATCGCCGCCCGCTGCCGCATCCCTCCGCTCACGCGCCCGGGATAGTAGTCCTCGAACCCCCCGAGCCCGACCAGCCTCAGGTAGCGATCCGCCGCGGCCGTCCGCGCGGCCGCGGGCAGGCCGAGCGGCGTGAGCACGAGCGCCACGTTGTCCCGGAGCGTGAGCCACGGAAGCAGCCGATCCTCCTGGAACACGACCCCGACCTTCCGGTCATGCCGCTGCTCGAACACGACCGGCCGGCCATCGAGCATCACCCGCCCCCGGGTGGCCGGCTCCAGCCCCCCGATGATCCGCAACAGCGTCGTCTTCCCACACCCATTGGGCCCCAGCACACACAGAAACTCCCCCGCCTCGACCGCAAACGACACCGACCCGATCACCGGAATCAAATAGTCCTTCCCCACCTCACTGACCTCGAGCTTCATCGGCGCCCGAACCCTCCCTCCACCTCCTGAGGCCAAGCCAGGGAGCCACGACCTCGCGCGCCGTCATGCGGGTGGGGCGGGCGGAGGCCTGGTGGGGGTGTCTGGGACCCGTTCCCGTCACCCATAACCGTGCGCCCCCCAGCCTGATGGAGCCCAGCCCAGGCGGGATCGACGCGGCCCCCAGCCGCGTGGTAGCCAGACACCCCCACCAGGCCTCCGCCCGCCCCACCCGCATGACGATGACCGAGGTTCCGCGACGAGAGATTCATCGCCAGCGCATGAGCCGGCGCGACAGCGCGTCGAAGAGCAGCGTGTCGGTGAGCGTCATGACGAGGATCATGACGAGCGCCCACACGAAGACCATCTGGGTGGCGAGGATCTCGCGGCTGTAGTTCATCACGTACCCGATGCCGGAGGTGACGCCGAAGATCTCCGCGACGACCGAGACCTTGAGCGCCAGCCCGAACCCGACCTTCATGCCGGCCACCAGGTAGGGCAGCGTCGAGGGGACGACGATCGCCGTGAACTTGCGGCGACCGGAGAGCCGGTAGACGTCGCCCATCTCGAGCAGGCGGCGATCGACGCCGGCCACGCCCTCGACGATGTTCGAGGCGACGACCGGCAGCGTGATCATGAACGTCGTGAAGATGGGCGCCCAGTTGCTGAGCCCGAACCAGATGATCGAGATCACGATCCACACGAACACCGACGTCGAGTTCAGCACGGTGAGAACGTCGTGCACGACGCCGCGCGCCAGCCGCGAGAGGAACGCCACCAACCCGAGCAGCAGCGCGACCACCACCGCTCCGCCAAAGCCCACCACGATCCGCCCCAGCGACGCCCCCGTGTGCCGCCACACTTCCCCACTGACGAAGATCTCCCGCAGCCCGGCGAGAACGGACACCGGCGCCGGCAGGACATACGCGCCGTAGCGGAGCGAGAGCAGCCACCAGACAGCCACGAGGACCGCGGCCAGCACGAGGGTCGGAAGGTGAAGCCGCGTCAGCCAGATTCGCATCCCGCTGAGACTACGCTCCGAGCGCGGGCTTCGCCCGCGCAATCCCGGCTCTACGCTCGATAGAAGAACTCTTTGCGGATCCGGTCGGGATTGTCCCAGATGTCCGACTTGAGGAAGCCGAACTCCTTGTTGATCTTGAGCTGGGCGATGAGCGTGTCCACCTGCTCGTCGGGCAGGCCGGACAGCATCTTCACGGTCTCCTTGTGGGCGACCTTGATGACGTCCGGGGGCAGCTTGGTGACCTCGGCCACGATCTCCATCGCGCGGTCCGGCCGGTTGTACCAGATCTCGACCGCGTCCTTCTGGGCGTCGTTGAGGTCCCTGGCGATCGCCGCGTTCTTGGCCAGGAACTCGTTGTGGACCAGATAGCAGACGTGCACCGGGAAGCCGCTCGGCCGCCCGGTGGCCTTGCGCCAGAGATCGATCTGCTTGGCGAGATACACGCCCTGGCCGCGCAGCACGACCTGGTCGGTGATCGGTTGCCACGCGATGATCGCGTCGACGTCGCCCTTGGCCAGCAACGTCACCATGTCGGCCGGCGCCGTCGCCGTCACGATCTGCGCGTCCTTCTGCAGGTCGAAGCCGTAGCCCTTCAGCGTCAATGCGCGGATATCGAAATACGTCGACGTTCCTACCACGGCCGCGACCTTGCGGCCCTTGAGGTCCTCCACCTTGGCGACGCCGGCGCCCGGCCGCGCGACGATGGCGCCGAGCACGGCCGTGGCCACGCCGGTGACCCTCAGCGGCGCGCCGTCCTCGAAGGCCTTGGCGGCCAGCGCGAACGACATGTCGATGGCGTCGACGTTCTTGCTCGTCAGCTGGTTCAGCAGCGGCACCGGCGAGCCGGGGACGATCGAGTACTCGGCCTGCCAGCCGCGCTTGCCCAGCAGGTCTTCCTTGTGGATGATCTCGGTCGCCGCCCAGCCGAGCTGCAGGTAGGCGAGGCGGACCTTGCCCTTGCCCTGGGCGCGCAGGACCGCGGGCGCGCCGGCGACGGCGGCCGCCCCGCCCACCGCGCCGAGGAATCCGCGACGTGAAAGGCTCATGCCGGTCGTCTCCTAAACCTTGGGAACGCTGCGGAGCGCTTCCTGGACCTTCTCGGCCGGGTACTCGTAGTCCACCAGCTTGCCGGCCAGGTACGCCTCGTAGGCGCCGAGGTCGAAGTGACCGTGGCCGGAGAGGTTGAAGAGGATCGTCTGCCGCTTGCCTTCCTTCTTGCAGCGCAGCGCCTCGTCGATGGCCACCCGGATGGCGTGGGCCGACTCCGGCGCCGGGATGATGCCCTCCGAGCGCGCGAACTGCATGGCGGCCTGGAAGGTGGCCAGCTGGGGCACCGCCATCGCCTCGATCACGCCCTCGTCGTAGAGCTTGCACACGAGCGGCGCCATGCCGTGATAGCGCAGCCCGCCCGCATGGAACGGCGCCGGGATGAACGTGTGACCGAGCGTGTGCATCTTGACGAGCGGCGTCATCCCCACGGTGTCGCCGAAGTCGTAGACGTACGAGCCCTTGGTGAGGCTGGGACAGGCGGACGGCTCGACCGCGATGATGCGCACCTTCTTGTTCTTGCCGGTGAGCTTGTCGGCGGCGAACGGGAACGACAGCCCCGCAAAATTGGAGCCGCCGCCGGCGCAGCCGATGACGATGTCGGCCTCGTCGTCGGCCTTGGCGAGCTGCTTCTTGGCCTCGAGCCCGATGATCGTCTGGTGCATCAGCACGTGGTTGAGCACGCTGCCCAGCGAGTACTTCGTGTCGTCACGCGTCGCCGCGTCTTCCACGGCCTCGCTGATGGCGATGCCGAGCGAGCCCGGCGAGTTCGGATCCTGCTCGAGCATCTTCTTGCCGGCCTGGGTGTCGGGGCTGGGGCTGGCGACGACCTGGGCGCCCCACGTCTCCATCATGATCCGGCGGTACGGCTTCTGCTGGTACGACACCTTGACCATGTAGACCTTGCACTGCAACCCGAACATCTGGCAGGCGAGCGCCAGTGCCGAGCCCCACTGGCCGGCGCCCGTCTCGGTCGCCAGGCGCGTGACCTTTTCCTTCTTGTTGTAGTACGCCTGCGCGATGGCCGTGTTCGGCTTGTGGCTGCCGGCCGGGCTCACGCCCTCGTACTTGTAGTAGATGCGCGCCGGCGTGCCGATGGCCTTCTCCAGCCGCCGCGCGCGATAGAGCGGCGAGGGGCGCCACAGGCGATAGACGTTGCGGATCTCGTCGGGGATCTCGATCCAGCGCTCCCGGCTGACCTCCTGCTTGATCAGTTCCATCGGGAAGAGCGGCGCCAGGTCCTGGGGGCCGATCGGCTGCTTGGTGCCGGGATGCAGGACGGGTGGCGCCGGCGTCTTGAAGTCGGCCTGGATGTTGTACCACCGGGTCGGGATGTCCCTCTCGTCGAGCGTGTACTTCGTGCGGTTGCGGTCGACCTTGGCTGCCATATCGGCCTCCTTCGAGAGTCTGCTGAGACGGGCTCCCCGGTGGAAAGTGGCGCAACCTTAGCGAGTCGCCGTCGGGCTGTCAAATGCGCGACGGCATCACGCGGTCGGCGCGATCGATCATCGCGAACCGGTGCGGACTTCGGACCCGGCCCGCCGCGATGCTAAACTGCTTGCATGTCACTCACCCTGACGCTGCCTCGCGCCGACGGCACGCTCGCGCCCTACACCCTGTCCGGCCGCCCGCCCGTCCAGTCGCCGGGCGGACCCATCACGAGTCGTGTCGGCATGGCCGCCGTGCACGTCGTGACCGACCCGCGGGCGGCCATCAATCCCACGCTCCAGGTCGCGCTCGACTGGGACGCCACGCTGCGCTTCCGCCATCACGTTTGGTCACTCGGCCTCGCCGTCGCCGAGGCGATGGACACCGCCCAGCGCGGCATGGGCTTCGACTGGACCGCGGCCAAGGAGCTCATCAAGCGGTCGGTGGCCGAGTCCAAGACCGTGCCCGGCGCGGTCCTCGCGTCCGGCGCCGGCACCGATCACCTGGAGCCGGGGCCACGGGTGACGCTGGCCGACGTCGAGGCGGCCTACGAGGAGCAGTGCGCGTGGATCGAGGGGTGCGGCGGCCGCATCATCCTGATGGCCAGCCGCGCGCTGGCCGCCTGCGCCAAGAGCCCCGACGACTACGTGAAGGTGTACGGCCGCATCCTGAGCCAGGCCCGCGAGCCCGTCATCGTGCACTGGCTGGGGGAGATGTTCGATCCGGCGCTGGCCGGCTACTGGGGCTCGGCCGATCGCGACCGCCAGGTGGAGACGCTGCTGGCGATCGTCAGCGAGTACGCGGCCAAGATCGACGGCGTGAAGATCTCGCTGCTCGACCAGAAGCGCGAGATCGCGATGCGCCGGCGATTTCCGAAGGGCGTGCGCATGTACACCGGCGACGACTTTGATTACCCGACGACGATCGGCGGCGATGCCGACGGTTACAGTGATGCGCTGCTCGGCATCTTCGACGTCATCGCCCCGGCCGCCTCGGCGGCGCTCCACGCGCTCGACCGCGGCGACCGCGCGGAGTTCCAGCGCATCCTGTCGCCCACGCTGACGCTCTCGCGTCACGTGTTCGGCGACCCCACGCGCTTCTACAAGACCGGCGTCGTGTTCGCGGCCTATCTCAACGGGCATCAGTCGCACTTCCGGATGGTGGGCGGCCTGGAGAGCGCGCGCTCGATCGTGCACCTGAGCGAGCAGCTCCGGCTGATGGACGCCGCCGGCCTGCTGCACGATCCCGAGATGGCGGTCACGCGCATGGGTCGCGTGCTCGCCGTCGCCGGCATCGAGTAGCGGGCGGGCCCGGCGATGGCCCTGGCTCCCAGCACCCACTTCAAGGCCGACCTCCGGGCGATCCGCTTCACCCTCTGGGACCATCTCGGTGCCGAGCGCCTGTTCGCGCTCCCGCGCTACAAGCACCTGTCGCGCGAGGAGTGCGACGCGGTCATCGACCAGGCGTACCGGTTCGCCACCGAGGTGAGCGGCCCGCTCAACTCGCCGGGCGACCGGACCGGCTGCCGGATCGAGAACGGATGCGTCGTGACGCCGCCGGGATTCCGCGAGGCGTGGCGGCAGCTGGCCGAGGTGGGGCTGATGCCGTTCACGATCCCCGCCGAGAGCGGCGGCTTCGGCGGGCCCGCCGCAGTCGGCGTCGTGCTCGAAGAGCTGCAGAGCGGCGCCAACACGGCGTTCCAGATGTATCCCGGGCTCACCCACGGCGCCGCCGACCTGCTCGAGCACTTCGCACTGGACGAGGACCGCAAGCGGTTCCTGCCGCCGATGCTCGACGGCCGCTTCTCCGGCACCATGTGCCTGTCCGAGCCCCACGCCGGCTCCGACGTCGGCGCCACCCGCACGCGGGCGCGGCACCTCGAGGGCAACGTCTACGCGATCACCGGGACCAAGTGCTGGATCTCGGCGGGCGATCACGATCTGTCCGAGAACATCGTGCACCTGGTGCTGGCCCGCATCGAGGGCGCGCCGGCGGGCACCAAGGGGCTGTCGCTCTTCATCGTGCCGAAGATCTGGGTGAACGACGACGGCAGTCTCGACGAGCCCAACGACGTCACCACGGCGTCGATCGAGCACAAGCTCGGCATCCGCGCCTCGGCCACGGCGGTGCTGAACTTCGGCGACCACGACCGCTGCCGCGGCATCCTGGTGGGCGGCCGGCCCCACGAGGGCATGCGCCAGATGTTCCGCATGATGAACGGCGCGCGCATCGCCGTCGGCGTGCAGGGCATCGCGGTGGCCTCGACCGCCTATCTCAACGCGCTCGCCTACGCGCGCGAGCGGCAGCAGGGCTCGTCGATCCGCAACTTCAAGGACGCCAACGCCCCCCGCGTGCCGATTCTCGAGCACTCCGACATCCGGCGGCTGCTGCTGGAGATGAAGGCGAAGGTGGAGGGCACGCGTGCGCTCGCCATCAAGCTCGCGGTCAACGCCGATCTCGCGCGCGCGCTGGCCGAGAGCGACCCCGGCGCCGCCGCTCGCCACGAGGGGCAGGTGGATCTCTTGACGCCGGTGGTGAAGGCCTACGGCTCCGACCAGGCTTTTCGCGTCGCCGAGATGGGCATCCAGATCTACGGCGGCGCCGGCTTCGTCGAGGACCATCCGGCCGAGCAGTACCTGCGCGACGCCAAGATCTTCTCGATCTACGAGGGCACCAACCACATCCAGGCCCTCGACCTCGTTTCACGCAAGCTGGGCGCACGCGGTGGCGAGAACTTCTCCGACTTCCTCAAGGAGGTCGGCGGCTTCGTCGCCGAGCACGCCACCCGGCCGGGACTCGGCGCCGAGATGGGCGCGCTGGGCGAAGCCGCCTCGGCGCTGCAGCGCGCGGCCGGCGCCCTCATGGAGTTCTTCATGGGCGGTAAGCTCGACCAGGTCACGCTCGTCGCCTCGCCCTTCCTGGAGTCACTGGCCGAGGTGGCGGTCGCCCACCTGCTGCTGGAGGCGGCGGTCGTCGCGGATGCGCGGCTGCGCGGCGAGGAGGACGATCTCGCCCACGAGGACGTGGAGTTCTATCGCGGCAAGGTGCTGGCGGCGAAGTACTTCGCCAGCTACGTCCTGCCGCAGACGCAGGCCCGCGTGAGCGCCATCGTCGCCGGCGACCGCAGCCCGCTGGACATGCCCGACGGCGGCTTCGCGGCCGTCTAGAGGCTGCCCTGGGGGCACGTGGCCGATGCCCCGTGGTCTTCACCGGTGAATCACACCTCCGCAGTCAAGGCTGTCGCGACCACGCTGATGCTGAGCTTCGCGTCCGGATGCGCCTCGATGGAGCGCCAGCCGGTCCTCGCCGGAAGCTCGCCGAGTGCCTCGTGGCAGATCGAGCGGGTCACGACGCACATCGACGACTATCGAACCGAGTGGCGCTATGTTCTCCGGCTGCGCGATACCACGGGGCGCGGCCTGCACCTGACCCGCGTGACCCGGAGATTCATGGGCCCGGAGTTCCTTCATTGGGATCGGTGGATCGTGGACATCGACCTCCGGGTGCCGGCGGGCGCCGAGATCGATTTTCCGTGCGGACACGCGGTATGGGCGCGGGGCGGGAGGCCGGCCCAGCTCTGGTACCTCACCGAGAAGCGCATCTACACCGGGACCGATGGCAGTGGTGCACCAACGCAGATCGAGCTCGACCTCCCGTTCGGCGACCTCGCCGCGACCGCGCAGCCTGCACCGCTGTTGTTCTTCGCCGGGTTCACCGCTGACCGAGCGTCCGCGACGACGAACCCTCCGTGCGAGTCGTTCGCCAATCGAAGGACGGTCTTCGACATCGACGCGGCGGGCTCCGTACACTTTCTCGTCGCCGTCGACAACAACCGAGGACGGGTTCCGATCAAGACCCGCTGGCTGAGCCCGGCCAACGAGGAGGTTAAGGTCGAGGAGGGCGTGATCCGCGAGCGGTACGTCTCGGCCGGATACCTGTTCGCCCACGAGACCCATTCCCTGTCGATCGAGCAGATCGGCCGTCGCGCCGGGCGGTGGAGTGTGGAGTTGTTCCTGCAGGGCGCACCGGCCGGAGTCTACTCGTTCGACGTGCAGGCCGGCGGCGCGCCCGGTCGTTGAGCGTGGTCGGCTCGAGTTGCTCGACGGGCTGTTCCTGGTGAAAGAGCCGCCGCAGAGTCTGGAAGGCGGTGGTCTGGTTACAGGTCTCCCACCACGCGGACTCGGACACGCAGCGAGTTGCCGGGCAAGTAGGCCAGCGGGAGGTCCTCGCTCTCGACCACGCTGAGACTCGCCGCCGCGGCGCCGGCGGCCACCGCGCGCTGCTCGGCGATCCGGCGCCCCTGGGCGAGAGCATCCTCGCGCGAGAGGTTCTGGAAGATCTGATCGACCTCACCGCTGACCTGGGCTATGGCCGCGCCGACGGCGTTGGCCACGGCCTGGTGGGGCACGTGCACGACCTCGGAGACGCCGGCCAGCCGCTCGGGCACCAGGAAGCAGCCACCACCGACGGCGATCAGGGGCTCCTCGCGCGCGTCGGTCTTCATCCGGTCAACGCCCTCCTCGATCGTCGCGTGCATGCGCGCGAGCGCCGCCTTAGCCAGGTCGGCGGGCAGGTTGGCCACGCGGCGGCGGTCACCGAGGTCCACCAAGCCGGCGGCCACGGCGACGTCGGTCGCGGTGAGCGTGGCGCCGCCGAAGACGCGGCCCTCCTTCAAGAGCCGGTAGCCGACGCTGCGCGGGCCGACGGCGGGCGGATCACCCTGCACCAGCGAGCCACCGCCGAGGCCGAGCGAGAGCAGATCGGGCATGCGGAACAGGGTACGCACGCCGCCGACCTCGACCACGCTGTTGGCCTCGCGAGGGAAGCCGTGGCGGAGGCTGCCGATGTCCGTCGTGGTGCCGCCCACGTCGATCACGATGGCGTCGGCCAGGCCCGACAGAAAGGCGGCGCCGCGCATGCTGTTGGTCGGGCCCGAGGCGAAGCTGTAGACGGGAAACGCCTCGGCGGCGGCCGCCAGCATCACGGTACCGTCGTTCTGGGTGAGATAGAGCGGGGCCGTCAGGCCGCTCGCCCGCAGCGCCTCGGTGAAGGCGCGCGTCGTCCGGCGGGCGAGGTCGACGAGCGCGGCGTTGAGCAGCGCGGCGTTCTCCCGCTCGAGCAGGCCGATGCGGCCGAGCTGGTGGGAGAGCGTCACCGCGACGCCGGGGCACTCCTCGCGCAGGATGGCCGCCGCGCGCTCCTCGCACTCGGCGTTGAGCGGCGAGAACACCGCCGAGATGGCGGCGGACGTGAGGCCGGCCGCGCGCAGGCGCCGCGCGGCGTCGCGGACCGCGCGCTCGTCGAGCGGCACGATCGGCCGGCCGTCGTACTCGTGGCCGCCCCCCACCATGAAGACCTCGCCCCGCACGAGCGCGGCGAGATCCTCCGGCCAGTCGACGAAGGGGGGCAGCGAGGCGCTGGCCGGCAGCCCGATGCGGATCGCGGCCACGCGGGTGAGGTCGCGGCGCTGCACGACCGCGTTGGTGAAGTGGGTCGTCCCGATCATGACGGCGTCGGGCGCGGGTTCGGCGAGGCCCGCCGCGGGCCCACCGCTTGGGTGGCGGGCGAGGAGCTCGCGCAGCGCCGTCGTGATCCCGCTCGTCACGTCGGCGGTGGTCGGTGTCTTGACGGCGTGGACCACGGCGTCGCCGTCCAGGAGCACGGCGTCGGTGTTCGTCCCGCCGACGTCGATCCCGATGCGTCTCACGCGAACACCGAGGTAAACGGCAGGTCGTAGCCGAAGGCGCGTGGCCCCACGTGCTCGAGCCCCTTGGGGGTGAGCAGCACCGGCGGCGCCGGCAGCGCGATCACGCTCACCCGCTGGCCGTAGCGGAGCGTCTCGGTGCCGATGGCGTCGCCCGAGACGCTGTCGAGCACGCAGATGAGATCGGGTGTGGTCACGCGGGGCACGCCGTCGAGCCAGCCCACCGCGAACTCGTTCTGGAAGGCCAGCTCGAACCGGCGGCCACGGAAGTCACCGAGCCCGTCGAGCTTCGCCGTCCCGCGCAGGAACCCCTCGGTGGCCCGCCGGGCGATGTCGCCGATCTTGCCGGTGAAGAGGATCTGGCCGTGCTCGGCCTCGACGAGCGCCTCGATGGGGTCGCGATGGGTGCGGCGCGCGGCCTGGATCGTCCGGCCGATGCGGATGGCCTTGCTCGTGGAATAGAGGATCGCGCACTCCTTCACCTCCTTGCCGCTGCGCGGCGCCTTGCACGTTGCCGCGATGGAGCCCACGGCGACGCAGGCGGTGCGGGAGAGGCGCTCCATCCACTTCCACGAGGCCGCCCGGGCGACGACGACGGCGTTGTCGCGCACGTCGACCAGGGTGAGGGGGAACATCGGCAGGTCGTGGATGGCGAACGACGTCATCTGGGCCTCGGGGAACGCCCGACCCATGCAGTCGGCGTCGACCACCGGGCGCTCGAGGAGGGCGGCGGCCATGAAGGGCTGGATGGCGTTGCCGCCGCCGATCTCCAGCGACATGATGGCGCGGAAGCGGCGCCCCAGATACTCCTCCATCATGGTGACGGCGCGGGCGATCGTGCGCGGGTCGGTCAGGCGCTCCTGGCCGACGAGCGGCGCGCCCATGTTGGAGACGACGGCCACGTCGTCGTCGTCGGCCAGGTCCATCGGGTCCATGAGCGAGACGACGGCGCCCTCGCGGTAGAGCGCCCGCATGTTGAGCAGCGCCAGGTAGGGGCTGCCGCCGCCGCCGGTGCCGAGGATCCAGGCGCCGATCGCGAGTGACTCGATCTCCTCGGCGGAGACGGGGCGGGGGGAGGCCATCGCGGACGTATGTTATCCTGCCGCCGTCGTCACGCCAACGCACGTCGCCGACCCGGAGGCCGCCATGACGTTCCGCCGAATCCTGCCGTGCCTGCTGACCCTTGCGCTCATGACGGCGTCGCCGACGACCGCCTTCGAGCGGGTGGGCGACAAGAAGATCCTCGTCTTTGCCGGGCGCCAGGAAGTGCCGACGATCGATCCCAGCGTGAAGTACGACTGGTCGATCCGGATGATGCAGCAGGCGCTTTACGACGGCCTCGTGAAGTACGTCGGCAACCCGCCGGAGGTGGTCCCGTGGCTGGCCGAGCGCTGGGAGTCGTCGCCGGACGCGAAGACGTGGACGTTCCACCTCGTCAAGAACGCCACATTCCACAACGGCGATCCGGTCACGGCCGAGGCGGTGCGGTGGTCGTTCGCGCGCACGCTCAAGCTGAACCAGGGCCCGGCCTGGATGCTGTCCGACTTCCTCAAGGAGGACGGCATCAAAGTGGTCAACGAGCAGACGATCCAGT
>JBGQLG010000060.1:0-25349 GCA_041499965.1 Methylomirabilia bacterium | reverse complement strand
GGCAGGTGCGTGTCGCCGACGCGCTCGCGATCGCCGTAGTCGAGCGACTCGCGCTGGCGCGCCGTCAGCACCGCGTCGACCAGCGGCCGGTCGGTGGCGAGGGCGTCGAGCAGGCGCGCGCGGACGGCCGGCTCCGGCGCGGTCAGCCAGGCCGCGTCGCCGGCGGCGTCGGCCAGGCGACCGCGGAGCGCGGCGTCCACCTCCAGGAAGCGCCCGAAGAACTTCTCGGGCTCGGGCCGCCGCCGCACGGCCAGGAAGTCGATCAGCTGGATGAACAGGCGGGTGCGGCCGGCGCTGCGCTCGCGCACGGTCTGCACGAGCTGGCGCAGGCCGGGGATGAACCGATCGTCGCCGATGCGGAGCAGAGGGCCGCTGGCCACGTCGCGGATGCCGGTGGCCTCGACGACGAGGACGCCGGGCTGGCCCTCGGCGAAGCGCGCGTACCAGTCGAGCACCTCGGGGGTGACCAGGCCGGCCTCGGTCGCGCGCCACGGCACCATCGCCGGCACCCAGGTGCGCTCGGCGACGGTCAGCGAGCCCAGGGGCGCCGGCGAGAACCATCGCGAGCGCGCCGCCTCCGCCGCCGTCGGCCAGCGTGCGGCCGGCAGCGCGTGGCGGATGCGGACGCGCTCGGCGGTCATGCCAGCGCGGCGACGCCCTCGATCTCGATCAGGCACCCGTCGGCGGCGTCGAAGAGGTCGCGGGCGCCGACGAGGGTCATGGCCGGGAAGTGCTTGCCGAAGTACTCGCGGTAGACGCCGCCGATCTCGCGCAGGTGCCGCGTGTAGTCGGCGGTGTCGAGCACGTAGATCGTCAGCTTGACGACGTCGGTCAGGTCGCCGCCGGCCGCGCTCATCACCGTCTGGATGTTGCGGCACACCTGCCGGAACTGGGCGACGATGTCGCCGGCGCCGACGACGGCGTTCTGCTCGTCGCGCGCGACCTGGCCGGAGATGAAGACGAGCCGGCCGTGCTTGACCTCGACGCCGTAGGAGAAGCCGGCCGGCTTGGGCAGCGTGCGCGGCGTCACCGCCGAGATGTGCTCCTTCATGCCTTCCTCCGGGTGGGCGCCGTCCCGTCCAGCACCACCGTCTCGCCAGTGCGCTGCGCGTCGCCGATCAGCGCCAGCACGGCGTCGGCGACCTCTTCCGGCTCGATCAGGCGGCCGCCGGGGTTCAGCCGCGCCATCGCCGCCACCGCGTCCTCGAAGCCGCGCCCGGTCCGCGCCGCGATGTTCCGGGCCCCGCTCCAGACGATGTCGGTGGCCGCGAAGCCCGGGCAGATCGCGTTCACGGTGACGCCCTGGCCCGCCACCTCGGCGGCGAGGGCGCGCGTGAGGCCGACCAGCGCGTGCTTGGACGCCGTGTAGGCGGCCACGTAGGGCGCGCCGGCCAGGCCGGCCATCGAGGCGACGTTGATCACGCGACCCCAGCCGCGCTCGAGCATGCCCGGCAGCGTCGCCCGGGTCACGAGATAGGGGCCGGTGACGTTGACGCGCAGGTGGCGGTCCCACATCTCCGGCGACGTGCGCGAAAACGGTGCCGCTTCCGCGATGCCCGCGTTGTTCACGACCACGTCGATCGGCCCCAGCTCCGCCACGGTCTGCGCGACCGCCTGGTCCACCGCCGCCGCCTCGGTGACGTCGAGCTCGACGGCCAGCGCGGCGCCGCCGGCCCCGCGGATCGCGCTCACCGTGGCGTCGATCTGCTCCCGCGTGCGCGCCGCCACGGCCACCGCCATCTCCGCCCGCCCCAGCGCCGTCGCGATCGCTCGCCCGAGGCCTCGGCCGCCACCGGTCACCAGCGCCACCCGTCCCACGCCGCTCAGGGGCTCTCGATGCAGAAGAGGAAGAAGAGCGGGCGCGTGCCGCCCTCGTTGGGATCGCTCAGGCAGCGCGCGCGCGGCGCCCGCGAGTCGCGCGGTGGCGTGGACGCGCCGGCGGCGCAGCCGGCGAGCGTGGCGACGACGGCGAGGACGAGGAGGATGCGGAGGATCATCGCGCCATTTTATCGCCGGCCCGCGCGCCGCGGGAAGGTGTATATACCGACGCGATGGCGCGCGGGTTCGTGAGGACGACGGCGAGCGGTGCGGTGGCGCTGCTGCAGCCGGGCATGAAGGTGATGCTGCCGCCGGGGTGTGGCGAGCCGCGCGCGCTCGTCGCCGAGATCTGCCGGCAATCCGAGCGGCTCCGCGATCTCACGCTCATGGGCGGCATCCACCTCGGCGACTATCCGTGGGCGCGGTCCGAGCACGCGGCGCTGCGCTACGCGACGTGGCACATGTCGCCGCGCCTGGCCGACGCTCACCGCCGCGGGCGCGTCGCGTTCCTCCCGATCCGCTATTTCGACGTCGTCACCGAGTTCGCGCCGGGCGGCCACTGGGCGCCCGACTGCGTGCTCGTGCACACGGCGCCCCCCGACGCGCGCGGCTACCTGAGCCTCGGGGCCTCGGTGGGCCTGGCACTGCCGGCGGCGCTTCGGGCGCCGCTCGTCATCGCCCAGGTGAATCCCAACATGCCGCGCGCCCGCGGCAACGGCTGGCTGCACGCCGGCCAGATCGACGCGTGGGTCGAGGTCGACGAGCCGCTGACCGAGTACCCGCCGCCGCCGGTGGGCGACGTCGAGCGCGCGATCGGGCGGTACGTCGGCGCGCTCGTGCCCGACGGCGCCACGGTGCAGGTCGGCGTCGGGGCCATTCCCCAGGCGGTGCTGGAGGCGCTCGGCGATCACCGCGACCTGGCGCTGCACTCGCTGCTGGTCGACGCGGGGGTCGGACTCGTGGAGCGCGGCGTGGTCACCGGGGCCCGCAAGCGCCTGCATCGCGGCCGCCTGGACATCGCCGAGGCCATGGGCACGCGCCGGACCTTCGACTTCCTGGCCACGAGCCGGGCGATCAACATGGAGTCCTCGGCGTTCACGCACGATCCCGACGTCGTGGCCAGCCTCGATCGCTTCGTGGCCATCAACTCCGCGCTCGAGATCGACCTCACCGGGCAGGTGACGGCCGAGAGCCTGGGGCCCCGGCAGGTGGCGGGCATCGGCGGCCAGTTTGATTTCGTGCTCGGCGCCAGCCGCTCGGCGGGCGGCGCCTCGGTCATCGCGCTGCCGTCGACGGGTCGTGAGGGCGGCGTGTCGCGCATCGTGCCGCACCTGGCGGGTGGGGCGGCGGTGACGACGCCGCGCTATCTGGCGGACTGGGTCGTGACCGAGCACGGGGCGGCGCGACTGCGGGGACTGTCGGATCGTGCGAGGGCCACGGCGCTGATCGCCGTGGCCCATCCGCGGTTCCAGGGAGAACTGGAGCGTGCGCTTACTTCTTAGCGTCGATCTTCGCGAAGATCTCCTCGTCCGTCGGGAAGCGGTAGGTGTCCTGGTTGGTGTAGGCGAGCTCCCCGTCGAGGGAGACTTCGAAGATGCCACCCACGCCTTCCTTCAGACGAGCGGTGAGGCCGTACTTGCTCTTGATGGAGGCCTGCAGACTGGAGGCCTGAGGGAGATAGTTTCACTCCCCGCAGTACAGGATCTCGATGTCCATCGCGCGTCCCTCCCCCCGGACCGGAATGTTACGACATTGTATATGACGGGCCGGGGCCGCGGGGCGATTCCATGCTGGCGCTGATCGACACCGATCCCGGCATCGACGACGCCCTGGCGCTGCTGCTGGCCTGGGGCTCGCCCCAGATGCGCCTGGCCGCCATCACCACGGTGGCCGGCAACGTCGTCGTCGAGGACGCCACGCGCAACCTCTTCCGTCTGATGGCGCTGTGCGGCATCACGCCGCCGCCGGTGGCCCAGGGGGCGGCGGCGCCGCTCGCCCGCGCGCTGGTGACGGCGACCGGCTATCACGGCGCCGACGGGCTGTCCGACCTGCCCGACTGGCCGCCGACGCCGCGGGTCCCGGCGTCGCCGACCGCGGCCGAGCTGATCGTCGAGACGGCGGGCCGCGCGGCCGAGCCACTGACGCTGATCGCGCTGGGGCCGCTCACCAACGTCGCGCTCGCGCTGGCTCACGACGCGGCCGCGGTGCGCCGGGCGGCGCGCGTGGTCGTCATGGGCGGCGCCGTCGACGTGCCGGGCAATGTGACGCCCGCCGCCGAGTTCAACATCCACGTCGACCCCGAGGCCGCGGAGCGCGTGCTCGCGGCCGGCCTGATGCTTGACCTGGTGCCGCTCGACGCCACCCGCCAGGCCGTCGTCTCGCGCCTTGCGCTCGAGCGGGCGCTGCTGCAGCGGCCGGGGCCGCGCGCCGCGCGCATCGCCGCCTTCACGCGCCGCGGCTTTCACGTGGACGAGGCGCGCGGCACCGCCGGGATGGTGCTGCACGATCCGCTCGCGGTGGCGGTGGCGCTCGACCCCACGCTCGTCGGCTGGGAGGCCGTACGCGTGGAGATCGGTCCCGACGGTGAGACGCGCCGCGCCGCCGGCGTCGCGAACTGTCGCTTCGCCCGCACCGTCGACGTGCCGCGCTTCCTCGGCCTGTTCCTGGACCGGCTGTGCCCCGCGTCCTAGTCGTCGGCTCCGCCAACGTCGACTTCACGGTGGCGCTGCCGCGGCTGCCGCGGCCGGGGGAGACGGTCAGCGAGGGCACGCTGCTGGTCGCACGCGGCGGCAAGGGCGCCAACCAGGCGGTGGCCGCGCGGCGGCTGGGCGCCGAGGTGCGGCTCGTCGCCTGCGTGGGCGACGACGCGTCGGGCCGCGAGGTGCGGCAGGCGCTGGCCGACGAGGGCATCGGCGTGCAGGCCGTCGGCACGACGGGCGCGGCGGCGACCGGCACCGCGCTGATCGTCGTCGACGCCGAGGGGCGCAACCAGATCGCGGTGGCGCCCGGTGCCAACCGCGCGCTGGACGCCGCCGACGTCGAGCGGCGCGCGGCCGACTTCGCCTGGGCCGAGGTGGTCGTGTGCTCGCTGGAGGTGCCGCTGGCCACCGCCCGCCGGGCGCTCGAATGCGCCCGGCGGCACGGCGCGCTCACGATCCTGAATCCCGCGCCGCTGCCCGATCGCGGCCTCGACTTCCTCGGCCTGGCCGACTACGTGACGCCCAACGAGAGCGAGGCCTCGCGGCTCACCGGCCTGCCGCTTGCCAACCTGGACGACGCCGGCCGCGTCGCGGCGGCGGTACGGGCGCTGGGGGCGGCCCACGTGATCCTCACGCTGGGCGCCGGCGGCGCCCTGGCCGAAGGGCCCGGCGGGCGCTTGCACGTGCCGGCGTCCGCGGTGACGGTGGTCGATACGACGGGCGCCGGCGACGCGTTCAACGGCGCGCTGGCGGTGGCGCTGGCGGAGCGATGGGAGATGGCCGAGGCGATGCGGTTTGCGAATGCGGCGGCGGGGCTGGCGTGCACGCGCCGCGGCGCGCAGCCGTCGCTCCCCACGCGCCACGAGGTCGATCGGTTCGCAGGCCGATGAAAACGGCCCATCTGCGTCGTTGGCGCTGCGCTCCTCGCTGCGGCGTACTCGGAGTACGCCTCGCTCCGGTGCTCGCGCCGCCTAGCATCTGGGCCGTTTTGATCGGCCTGCTGCGGACGTCTTGAACCGGTGAGAGGCTCGACGTCGAGAAGCGAAGAGAGAATTTTAGTGGGTAGGGGGGAGGCGGGAGCGGAGGGTGTTGATTTGGGTGAGGGCGGATTCGATGGTTTCGGGGGGGAGGCGGCCGGATTGGAGGGCGTGCTGGATGGCGGTGAGGGCCAGGTGGGCGGCGGAGGTGGTGTTGGGGAGGCGGTCGTCGGCGATCAGGAGGAGGTCGACGCCGGCGTCGAGGGCGAGGACGGCGGCCTCGTCGAGGCCGTAGTGCTGCTCGATGGCGCCCATGCGGAGGTCGTCGCTCACCACCGGGCCGGTCCAGGCGAGGTCGTGGCGCAGCAGGCCGGTGATCGTTGGGCGGGAGAGCGTGGCGGGGTAGCGTCGGTCGAGGTGGCGGTTGAAGACGTGCGCGGTCATCACGCTGTCGACCACGCCCTCGGCCATCAGCGTCCGGTACGGCGCCAGCTCCAGCTCGGGCCGCGCGGTGTCGGTGACGTCGACGAAGCCCAGGTGCGAGTCCGCGAAGCTCGATCCGTGCCCGGGGAAGTGCTTGAGCGCGGTGAGGATGCCGGCGGCGTGCATCCCGGCCAGGTACGCGCGGGCATGCGCGGTGACGCGCGCCGGATCGGCGCCGAAGCTGCGGCCGGTACCGACGATGACCGGGTTGACGGGGTTGTAGCCGACGTCGATCACCGGCGCCATGTTCCAGCCGATGCCGGCCTCGCGCAGCCGGGCACCGATGCGCCGCGCTTCGAGCTCGGTCAGGGCCAGGTCGTTGCCGTCGCCCAGATCCTGGTGCGAGAGCGTGCCGCTGTAGCCCGCGGCCGAGCCCAGACGCATCACGCGCCCGCCCTCGGCGTCCACCCCGATCAGCAGCGGCCGCCCGGTGCAGGCGCGCGCGCGCGCGGCCATCCAGCGCGTGAGCCGACCGACCTGCGCGGCGTCGACGACATTGCGTCCGAAGAGCAGCACGCCGCCAGCGCGCGTCTCGCACAGCAGGCGCTCGAGATCGGCGTTGCCCTCGCCCGTGGTGCCGTGGAAGCCGACGAGGAGGAGGTCGCCCAGGCGCGGTAGCAGCGAGGCCAGGCGGCTCGGGTCGGGTGGGGCGAACGTCCGGCAGGCGGCGCCGGCCAGCAGCGCCAGCAGCACGACCGCGCGGCCGAGGCGGGGGCGGGCCGGCCGCGTCAACGAGCGGCGGCGACGAGCCGGCGGACCCGCTCGGGATCGACCGGCGCGTCGACGTCGCCGCCGTGCTTGAGCGCAGTGCCGACGATGAGCCCGTCGGCGATCGACAGCAGCTCGGCGGCCGTGTCGGGCGTGGCGCCGCTGCCGACGAGCAGCGGCACGTGGGGGACGGCGCCGCGCACGCGCTTGACGTCGGCCAGCGACGTCGTCGCCCCGGTGGCCGGGCCCGACACCACCAGGCCGTCGGCCAGCCCCCGATGCACGAGGTCGCGCGCGTGCTGCTCCAGGTCCACCGGGGCCAGCGGCACCGCGTGCTTGCCGCCGACGTCGGCGAAGATCTTCACCTCCGCGCCCAGCAGCCGGCGGTCGCGCAGCGTCGCGTAGGCGTCGGACTGCACGAGCCCCTGGTCGGCGACGACGGCGCCGGCGTGGACGTTGACGCGGATGAAGCGGGCGCCGACCGCGCAGGCGATGGCCAGCGCGGCCCGCGCGTCGTTCTTGAGGACGTTGATGCCGAGCGTGGCCTGCGGCAGCGCGCGGCGGATCGCGGCGGCGACGACGGCGAGCGCGGCGACGGTGGCCGGCTCGACGCGCCCGGCCGTGAACGGGGCGTCGCCGTAGTTCTCGATGAGCACGGCGTCGAGGCCGCCCTCGACGAGCACCCGGGCGTCGGCGACCGCCGCCGTCACGACGTGATCCATCGAGCCGTTCCAGCGCGGGCTGCCGGGCAGCGGAGCGACGTGGACCATACCGATGAGGCGCATACGACGGCCGAGTGTAGCACGCGGCACGCGTTGGACAGGTCCAGGGGCCGCGGCTATAGTGGCCGGGTCAATGCGGACGCGAGGGGTGTTCTTCGGCCGGTGGGTCGCGCTGTCGTTCGCAGTGCTGGCGTTCCTGGCCCTCAAGCCCACGCACATCGGCAGCCTCCAGGGATGTCTGGCCGACATCAAGAGCGTCGACGAGGTCATCACCCAGGAGGGACAGCCGTGGGATACCAGACGCTGATCGTCGACCGGGCGGGCGCCATCGCCACCATCACCCTCAATCGTCCCGACGCGCGCAACGCGATCGACCTCGTGATGCGGCAGGAGCTGGTGGCCGCGCTCGACGAGGTCGAGGCCGACGAGGCCGCGCGCGTGCTCATTCTCACCGGGGCCGGCGGCCACTTCTGCGCTGGTGGCGACGTCAAGAGCATGCGGGCGCGCCGCTCCACGGCGGCCGAGGGCCGCGCGCGGGTGGAGCTGCTGAACCGGATGGTGCTGCGCCTGGTCGACTTCCCGCGGCCGACGATCGCCATGGTCGATGGCTACGCGGTCGGCGCCGGCACCAACCTGGCGCTGTGCTGCGACCTCGTCGTCGCCTCCGAGCGGGCGCGCTTCGGCGAGCTGTTCAACAAGATCGGGCTGGTGCCCGACGGCGGCGGCACCTGGCTCCTCTCGCGCCTGGTGGGGCTGGCCCGCGCCAAGGAGCTCATCTTCACGGGCGAGATCTTCGACGCCGCCGAGGCCGCGCGCATCGGACTCGTCAATCGCGTGGTGCCGGCGGCCGAGCTGGAGCGGGCCACCCGGGCGCTGGCCGAGAAGATCGTCACCGGTCCGCCGGTGGCGCAGCGTCTGGCCAAGCACATGGTCAATCGCGCCGCGACGACCGACCTCGCGGCCGCCCTCGACCTCGAGGCGTATTCGCAGGGTCTGGCCTCGGCCTCCGACGACCACCAGGAGGGTCTCGCCGCGTTCTTCGACAAGCGGACGCCCAAGTTCACCGGGCGCTGAAGGCGGGTCGTCCGGCCCGCGCGTCCTGCGGCGCCGACGGTCTCTAGTTCTTGGGCTGGGGCGTCGTGGTATCCGGGGACGGCGTCTGCGTACCCGGGGGCGGCGGCATCGGCTGGGGCTGGGATCGGAAGCGCGGGCGCAGCAACGGGGCGGCGGCCGGGGCCTGACGGGCCGGCGGCGCCTGCGCGGTGTCCGGCGCCGTCTGCACCGGTGACGCCGGAGCGGCAGTCGGGACCGGCACGATCGCCGGCGTCGACACCCCGACCGGAGCCAGCCCGGACTGGGTCGTCGCGGGGACTTTCGGGACGGGCGCGAGGCTCTGGGGCGCGACGTCCGACACCGCCGCCGAGGGCGAAGCGTTCGGCAGTGCGCCCGAGGGCTTCGGCGCCGTTCCACCCGGCGCGGCCGGCGGGATGATCGACGGCAGGCCGGGGGGCGGCACGACGGGCCCGGGCACCGGCAACGCTGGCGGGGGCGCCGAGGTGGGCGCGCGCGGGGCGCTGCGGATGGTCTCGTTCAGCTCGGGCGTCGTGCGGCGCATCTCGTTGGTGATCCGGGCCGCGTCCAGCGCGGTGCCGATGACCCGCGGCGTGATCATCAGCAGCAGCTCGGTCTTCTCGATCTTCTTCTCCTTGAAGCCGAACAGGAAGCCGAGGATCGGGATGTTCTTGAGCAGCGGCAGGCCGCGGTCGTCGGTCGTGACCTTGTCCTGGATCAGCCCACCCAGCACCAGCGTCTGGTTGTTGAGCAGCACCACCGAGGTTTCGGCCTCACGCTTGATAAACGACGGCGAGTTGGTCGGGGGCACGGCGGCGCCGACCGAGTTGACCTCCTGCTTGACATCGAGCGCCACCGTGCCGCGCTCACCGATGCGCGGCGTCACCGTCAGGACCACGCCGGCGTCGCGGTACTCGACGGTCTGGTTCACGCCACCGGTGGTGATCGACGTGCTGGTGGTGCCGGCCGTCGTCCCGGGCGTGCTCACGGTGCTGGTCTGCTGGCCGGTGATGATCGGCACCGAGGTCGACACGTTGATGATGGCCTTCTTGTTCTCGGAGGTCAGCACGTGGGGGTTCGACACGATGTTGACGCGGTTCTCCGAGGCCAGCGTGTTGAGGATCGCGAAGAACTTCTCGCTGGCGAACGCGAACGCGGTGAGGCCGCCGCCCGCCAGGGGCGCCAGGCGGGCGACCGACGGCACCAGCGAGAACGAGTCGGGCGCGGTGGGCGCGATGGCCTGCTGCCCGAGGCGGAACGAGCCCTCCTTGAGCGCCCAGTCGAGCCCCAGCCGCGTGTCGTCGGTGAGGGTGATCTCGGCCACCAGCACCTCGATCAGCACCTGGCGGGGCATCCGGTCGAGCTGCTTGACGGTGGCCTCGATGTCCGACCACTGCCGCGGCGTGGTGGTGACGATGATGGCGTTCGTCACCTCATCGGCGATGAAGCGCACCTGCCCCTCGGCCAGCGGGGCGTCGGCCGTGCCCAGCGGCGCGCCCGGTGCCATCGACGGCACCGGCGGTGGGGGCGGGGGCGGCTGGCCCGGCGTGCGGCCGGTCTGGCTGGACCCGGTGGAGATCGGCGACGAGGTCGTGGCCGTCGTCTCGCGTCCGCCGTAGATCGCGTTGAGCGTGGCCGCCAGGTCCTTCGACTTGGCGTTCTCCGCGTAGTAGATGAACACGCGCCGGCCGCCGCTGACGTTGACGTCGATCTTCTCGATGACCCGGCGGATGGTCTCCATCTCGCCCCGGCGCGCGTTGACGATGATCGAGTTCGAGCGCCGCTCGGGCACGATCAGGGGCGGGCGGTCAGCGCCGCCGCCCTGGGCCGCCGCGGCGGCCGGGGCGCCCGGCACGGCCGGTCCCGGGGCACCGCCACCGCCCGCGCGCAGGCGCCCGGACTGGAAGAGCTGGTTGAGGATGTTGGACATGTCGGCGGCGTCGGCATACTGCAGCGGGATGATCTGCAGCTCGTCGATGGCGACCTCGACGTCGACGAGCTTGATGATGTCCAGCAGCCGGGCGATGTTGGACGCCGAGTCGGTGATGATCAGGACGCCCGTCTCCCGGTTGGCGATGAGCGTGCCCTTGGACGAGATGAGCGGCCGCAGCAGCGTGCCGAGATCGTTCACCGGCGCGAAGCGGATCGGCACGATCTGCGTGATGATCTCGTCGCCGGTGCGCGTGGTGTCCGGGGCGGCGCCGACGATGGTCGGCACCGCGCGCTCGCGGGCGCCCTCGACCGGCACGATCTTGTAGAGGTTGCCCGAGCGGACCGCGGTGACGCCGTGCACCTCCAGGATCGCCAGCAGGACACCGAAGACGTCCTCCTGGGGGATGCGCCCCGAGGTCTGCACGGTGACCTTCTTGCCGGTGACGCCGGGGCCGAGCACGTAGTTGAAGCCCACGATCTCGCTGGCCGCGTGCACGACGGTCTCGATGTCGGCGTTGTCGAAGTTCAGCACGATGAAGCGGCCGCGCTGGCCGGCCGGCACCGGGGGTGCGGTTGGCGGCGCCGCCGGGATCGTCGGCGCCGGCGGCAGCGTGGGGGCGCGCGGCGTCTCCGTCGGGGGGGCGTCCTGGCGCGGCCCGACCGACAGCGGGGGCGGGGTCACCGCCGGCTCCGCGCTCACGGCCACGGTTGGTGCCGGAATCGGCGGCAGGGACGGGATGGTCTCCCGCGATGTCTGGGCGGGCCCCGCGCAGCCGCTCGCCAGGGCGAGGAGCAGCACGGCGGCGATGCTGCGTCTCGCCTTACTGTTGGGGCTGGGCATCGGTGGGCAAGCCTTGTGGGAGGCGACGCAAGAGATTCGGTGGAAGCGGCCGCCGCCCGGGAATGACGGGCGGCGTCGCCGGCGTAGGCTGCACGATCTGGCCGGGCGCGGGAACGGCGACCGGCGGCTGGCCGACGATCTGACCGGGCACGGGAGGGGCGCCGGCGCCGGACGGCGGGATGACGCCGGGAAGCATCGGTGGGGCGCCGGCCGGTGGCGCGCCGGGCTGGGCCCCGCCCGTGGACGCCGAGCGCGGGCGGCCGGGATCGCGCAAGCGCACGTCCATGTTGCCGTCCGGCCGCGCGATCACCACGCTGTCGGCGCTGATCGTCTGCACGGTGCCACCCACCATCGCGTCCCCGACACGATAGCCGGCCACGCGCTTGGTCGTCGGATCCTCCAGGTAGGCGATCGGCGCGCCGTCGCGCAGCACGATGCCGAAGAGACTCGGCTTCACCGCGGGGGAGGCCGAGGTCGTGGCGCTGGGCGGGGTCTCGGTCCGCGTGGGGCTGAACACGTTGCGGGCCGCCACGGCCACGTAGGCCCCGGGCTGGCTGGGCGGCGCTGGCTCCGCGGGCGCGGCCGCCGTCGGCGTCGGGCGATTGCGCGTCGGTGACGGCATGGGCATCGGCGTCAGGAACTGGCGGACGATGTACGTCAGGCTCGCGCCGGCGATGGCCAGCAACAGCGCGTTGATGATCAGCAGCTTCCTCGGCATCACGCCTTCGACTTCCCCGGCAGGATGAATCCGGACACGGTCAGCGTGGCGAGCAGCTCCCGGGGCTGGCTCACGTTGACCACGCGCACACGCAGATCCTGCACCGTCAAGAGCTTGGGGGCGCCCTCGAGCTTGGCCAGCAGGTCGACCAGCTGGCGGATCTCGCCGGAGACGGCGATCTCCACGGGGATCTCTAGCAACTCGCCGCGCTCGACGGGAGGAAGGATCCGCTCGCTGCGAATCTCGGTGTTGGCCTGGGCGGCCATCTCCTTGGTGAGCTTCTGCAGCTCGGAGGCGGCCACGGCCGGCGCGGCTTCGTTGAGAAAGCGCGCCGACACGCGCTCGATCTCGGCGCCAATCGTCTCCAGCTCCTTGGTGACGGCGTCCTTGCGGGCCAGCAGATCGAGCCGTCGCGCCAGCACCTGGGAACGGCTGGGCACCAGCTCCGTGGTGAGCTTGCTGCTCTCGCTCACGGGATCGACGACGAAGGTCCAGACCAGGCCGACGACGACGCCCAGCACCCCGAGGCCGATGAACGTGCGCTCGCGGCGCGAGAGGTTGCCGATCACGGGCGCGCTCCGGCGGGCCGGGACGACCCGGGCTGGCCAGGCTGCGGTGGCGCGGCCGGCGCCGTCCCGGGCTGCCTTGGCGGCCGCGCGCCGGGCTCGACGCCCCCAGCTCGCGGCGGCGGGGTCGGCGTCGGCGCGACCGCTGGCACGGCGCTGGCCTGGGTGGGGAGGACCTCCCACGCCGCCCGGATCCGGAACTGCTCCTTCTCGCGTCCACGCGTGACGGGCGACGAGAACTCCACGCGCTCCAGCCGGGGCGAGTTCTCCAGCAGGGGAATCAGCGCGCTCGCCGCCGCGGCCTGGCCGGTCAGCTCGATGCCCTTCTGATCGAGCGACAGGGTCGTGAGCCAGGTGTCGGTCGGCAGCAGATCGGTCAGCTCGCGGAGCACCGGGAGCGGACGGATGGCGCTCGTCTCGATCCCGTTGATGGTGCCGAGCAGCTTGCGCTTGCGCTCGAGGTCGCGCACCACACGCTCGACCGAGCGGACCTGCGGGTCCAGTCGCGCGAGCTCGGTGTTGATCCGGTCCAGGTGCCTGCGCTCCCGTATCCCCGGCACCAGCAGCGCGCTGATGAGCAGCAGGGCCGTCGCGCCGGCCACGGCCAGGGTGATGCCCTGCGGGCGCGTCAACCGGCGCGGCCGCAGGCGCTGGGGCAGCAGGTCCAGCGGCCGGCCACGACGCGCCATCGCGACGGCCACGGCCAACTCGTGCGTGCCTCGATCCTCGGCGGGCAGCGCGGCGATCCGGTCGCGCACGCGGGCCGGGTACGCCGGCTCGCGCACGGGCGCGGGCAGCGAGGCACCGGCCAGGGCGTCCAGCGGCAGATCACCGGAGACCCAGATCGCGTCGCACTCCTGCCAGCGCACGGCCGACAGGGAGCGCCGGATCTCGTCGGTCACGCTGGCCTCGTCGGGGACGGGCGCCGACCGGCTCACGATGAGCGAGGGGCCGAGCAGGCACAGGATCTCGGCGACGCCTCCGCTCTGGTGCACCCACACCACCCGCTGGCCGCGCTCCGGCCGGGCGAGCGCGAGGAGGTCGTGGACGGCGACGGTGAGCGAGGCGGGACGCAGCCGCGCTTCCTCGGCGATGCGCAAGGCCGACTCGACGACGCGCGGCTCGGCGGCGACGACCAGCATGCGCTGCAGGGGCTCCTCGCGGTTGGCGGCGTTGGCCTCAGGGGGGAGCGCGACGAAGTCGAACGCGGTGTCCTCGGCGGCGAACGGCAGGTGGCCGTCCAGATTGAGCCGGATCATCTCGCGCAGGTCGCCGCCGACAGTCGGTAGCTCGATCGGTCTGACAAAGACGGCGGACCGCGAGAGGGCCAGTGACACCATGCGCGGCGCGATCTGACGGTTCGTCAACTCCTCGCGCAGGGCCGCCGCCGGATTCTCCGTGGCGATCGTGAACGTTTCGGTGCGATCTCCGCTCACGGCGGCCACCGCCAGCCTGTCTTGCAGGAGCAGGACGGCCAGGCGCACCTGCGTCAACTTCAAGGGGTTGAACCTCATCGGGAACGAGATTAAGCGCTAAGCCCGTATGGAGTGGAGTAAATCCGCGTCCCTACTGGACGCCCGACCACTCTACCACGGCCACGCCCTCGCCCCCGGAGTCGGTCCTTTTTTCCACGATCGCGGTGAGCCTGGCCCGGACCTGCCCGTCGATGCTGCCCAAGGCCTCGATTCTGAAGGTCCGGCTGGTCACCGACAGGTTCCGGCCGCCGAATTGGCCGGGGACCGAGGTGTAAGGCCCCAGCCGGCGGGACTGCTGGATCTGGGTGAACTCGGCGTCACCGACCGCGAGGGCCCGGAGCACCTCCTGGCGGGCCGTATTGATATTGACCTGGCCCCGGCCCTTCACTGTGGTGAGGGCGGCCAGGCCAGGCTTGCCCTCCTGGCCCTCCATCAGCTTGGCTGTCACGCCCTTGATCTGGATCATCTCGGCCAGCGAGTCGAGGTTGCCGTTCTTGGACCGGTACGGGACGGCCAGCTTGAGGTAGGTGTCCTCGCTCTCGGCGCCGTTGAGGCGATGCTCTTCGTTGGGGTCGCGCCAGTCCAGCAGACTGTCGATGATGGTGTCGCGGTCCTGGCGCTCGACTCCCAGCGCCTCCAGCAGGCGCCCGATCCGGTCGGGCTGCGTGGTGGTGTTGAGGTTCAGCCGCCCCTCCTCGTCGCTGATGCAGTACGTGAACTCGCCGCCGCCCAGCGGCACGTTGCGGTGGGGCAGCCGCTTGATGGCGAGGCGCTCACGACTGTAGAAGACCAGGGGGCATTCGGCGTCGTCGTTGCCCTCCTTGTCATCGCCCACGCCCACGTAGGCGAAGTCGGCCACCAGCTCACGGATGGCCTGCTCCAGACCCGCCTCGGCCAGATGGGTCGCGATCAGCGTCTCCTTGTAGATCCGCGCGGCCGTGGCCTCCAGGCGCATGGAATAGGAGAATTCCGCGCCGATGACCGCGACGAACGCCAGCACCAGCAGCACGGCGAGCAGGGCGAATCCGCGCTCGCGCTCGGTGGGGGGCTGGCTCATTCGGTGGGGGGCTGGCTCATTGGGGCGGGGCCGTCCGCAACGACACGGTGAGGGGAGGCAGCTCCTCGCTATGCCCGTTGAGCGTCGTCGCCACGGTGACCCGCACCGCCCGCGGCGTCATCTTGGTCTCCGCCCCGTCCCAGGAGTCCTTCCAGCCGCTCTCGTCCAGATACGCGAACTTCAGGCCGGTGACGCTGGGGTCGCGGTAGACGACAGCGGCCTCGCTGAACGGCTCGCGGTTGGGGAGGGCTCGCTGGCGGACCACCAGGCCCGGCTCGCCCCCTTCGTCGAACGAGAAGACCACGGCCGTGAACGCGATGGGGATCGCCGCCGGGAACGGCGTCGCCTGGGTGACGAACTCCACGCGCTGCTCGGTGCCCGCGAAGAGGACGACGGGCTCGGGCGCCACGCTGCGCGAGGCCCGGTACGGATAGGCGCCGGAGATCGAGCGGGCCAGGGTGAGCGCCACGCTGCGGACGTGCTGGTGGGCCTCGGCCCGGTCCTCGCCCTTCCGCCAGGCTTTCAGGGAGACGTCCAGGCCGCCGAAGGCGATGGCGAGCAGCGCCCCCACGATCGCCAGGGCGATGAGCAGCTCGACCATCGTGAAACCACGCTCGTCGCGGGCCGCGTGGCTCATGGGCGGCTCGCCGCCTGCTGTTGGTCGGTGTCGGAGACCGTTCTGAGCGTCGTCACGCTCACCGCCCGTTTCTGCTCACCCCAGGCCACGCTCACGCTGATCTCGTACACGTGCCACTTCGCGGTGCGTCCGGGCGTTTCCAGGTCCGGCGCGGGCACCGGCTTGATCACGCGCTCCCACGTGAACGGCCCCTCGGTGCCCTCCTCGCGCCCCTCCTTGGGGACCACGATCTCACGCACTTTCTGGTCGGCGATCAGGATCGCGCGCTGGTGATCGCCGGACAGCTTGAGCAGGCGCAGGCCCTGGGCGAAGCCCTGCACGGCCACGACGATGGTGAGGCTGAGGATCGCGAAGGCGATCAGCACTTCGATGAGCGTGAAGCCGTCCTGGCGGAGTCTCAGAGCCGGTCACTCCGCACGCGCCCGGTGAGCGCGTCCACGGTCACGCGATAGGAGATCGTACCGGAGCTGAGCCGGAAATCGCCCCCGCTGGAGCCGCCCTGAGGCTCGAAGCGCACGGTGAGCGCGGCCGGCGGCGCGGCCTCGACGGTGAGGCGCTCGGACAGGGCGTGCGTCTCCCGGACCTCGCCGTCGCCCCCGCCGGTGCGGCGGCTGACCTGGTGGCCGTCGGGATCGATTACCACCGCCTGGGCCCGCCGGGTGACGATCGCGCGCTCGCGGGCGTGGCGCAGCATCGCCGAGAAGCCGGCCACCTCCGCCCGGACGCGGATCGTCTCGGTGGAGCGGCCGATCGTCGGCACCGCCAGGCCCACCGCCAGCGAGATGATCATGAGCACGATGATGAGCTCGAGGAGGGTGAAGCCGCGCTGGTTGGTCAGTGCTTCTCCACGTCCCATGACACGACGTCGGCGTTCTCGCCCTCGCCGCCGGGGGAGCCGTCGCTTCCCTCCGACCAGAGGTCGTACTCGCCGTGCTGGCCCGGTGCGCGGTACTTGTACGGGTTCCCCCATGGGTCCTTCGGCACCGACTTCTTGAGGTAGGGCCCGTTCCAGTTCGGCACGCCGGGATTCCTCTGCAGGGCGTCGACGCCCTGCGAGGTGTTCGGATAGCTGCCGACGTCGAGCCGGTACCCGTCCAGACCGGCCCCGAGCAGCTCGATCTGCGCCTTCGCGGCCGCCTGCTTGGACTGCCCCACACGGCCGAACAGCCGCGGTCCCACCAGCCCGACCAGCAGGCCGAGCACGATGATGACCACCAGCAGCTCGATCAGGGTGAAGCCGGCCTCGTTGCCGAGGGAGCGTCGCCAGCGCTTCATAGCGGCACGTCGTTGATGGAGAAAATGGCCAGCAGCATCGCCACGACGATGAATGCCACGATGACCCCCATAGCCAGGATGATGGCCGGCTCGAGCAAGCCGAGCACGCGCTTGAGCTCCGCGCGGACGTCAGTCTCGAAGGTATCGGCCACCTTCAGCAGCATTTCCTCTAATCGACCCGTTTCCTCGCCGACTCGAACCATATGTATGGCCAGGGGCGGGAAGGCGGTGTGCTCCTGCATGCCGGCCGCGATGGTCCCGCCGCGCTTGACCCCGTCGGCCAGGCGGCCGACCGCGCTGCCGACGGCGAGGTTGGACATCATGTCGCCGACCACCGCCATCGCCCCCAGCATGGGCACGCCGCTCTTGAGCATGGTGCCGAGCGTGCGCGTGAAGCGCGCCGTCTCGACCTGGAGCGCGAGCGGTCCGGCGATCGGCAGGCGCAGCACGAACTGGTCCCAGCCGATCCGTCCCTGGGGCGTGCTCGTCCAGATCCGCCAGCCCAGCACGGCGGCCATGATGAGCGTGGCCCCGACCCACCAGTAGCTCTGGACGGCGGCGCTGATCGACATGAGGATCTGCGTGGGCAGCGGAATGGCCTGGCCGAGATCATTGAAGATGATCGCGAAGCGCGGGATGACGAAGGTCATCAGGAAGATGATGGCGGCGGCGCCCACGCTGGTGATGACGAGCGGATAGGCGAGGGCCGAGACCACCGCCTCGTTGAACGCCGCCCGCGCCTCCAGGAATTCGGCCAGCCGGCGCAGCGCGACCTCGAGCACGCCGCCCTTCTCGCCGGCCCGCACCATGTTGATGTACAGGCGCGAGAACGGCCGGGGATGGTGCCGGGACAGCGCCTCGCTGAGCGAGGAGCCGCCGCGCACCGCGTGCAGCAGATCGGTGATGATGACCCGCACGCGCGGCGTGTGGGCCAGCTCTTCCAGGATGGCCAGGGCCCGGTCCAGCGGTAGCCCGGCCTCGACCAGCGTGGCCAGCATCTGCGTGACCGCCAGCAGGTCGCGGTGACGAATGCGGGAGGAGGAGCCGAACGAGAACCAGGAGGTGCGCTCGCCGTGGGCGGCGACCTTGATGGGGAAGTAGGCTTCCTTGCGCAGGCGCTCGACGACGGCGCGCGCGTCGGCCGCTTCCATGACGCCGTCGATGGTCTGCCCGCGCCGATCGGCCGCCCGATAGCTGAAGACGGGCATGCCTCAGGCGTCTTCCTGGGTGACCCGCAGAATCTCCTCGACGGTGGTGACGCCCTCGCACGCGCGCTGCCAGCCGTCCATCCGCAGCGTGACCATGCCCTGCTGCACGGCGTGCTGGCGGATGTCGCGGGTCGAGGCCCGGCGCAGGATGAGGCTGCGCGCGTCCTCGTCGATGACGAACATCTCGTAGATCCCGCTGCGGCCGCGATAGCCGGTGCCGCGGCACTCGTCGCAGCCCTTGCCGCGGCACAGCACGGAGCCGACCGGGCCCTTCACGCCGAGCGCGTCGAGGTCGGCGCGGGAGGGCGAGTCGGGCACCCGGCAGGCCTGACAGATGCGGCGCACGAGCCGCTGGGCGAGCACGCCCTCCAGCACCGAGGCCACCAGGTACGGCTCCACGCCCATGTCTTGCAGCCGGGTGATGGCGCCGGGAGCGTCGTTGGTGTGCAGCGTGGCGAAGACGAGGTGGCCGGTGAGCGAGGCCTGGATCGCGACCTCGGCCGTCTCAAGATCGCGGATCTCGCCGACCAGGATCACGTCGGGGTCCTGGCGGACGATGTGGCGCAGCCCGTTGGCGAAGCTGAGCCCGATCTTCGGCTTCACCGCGATCTGGTTCACGCCCTTGAGCTGGTACTCGACCGGGTCCTCGACGGTGAGGATCTTCACGCCGGGGGTGTTGATCTTGTCGAGCGCGGCGTAGAGCGTGGTGGTCTTGCCGGAGCCGGTGGGGCCGGTGACCAGGAAGATGCCGTGCGGGCGCTTGATGAGCGACTCGAAGCGCTTCAGCGTCCGGGGCGGGAAGCCCAGCTGCTCCAGCGGCACGAACACGCTCGAGCGCTGCAGCAGCCGCATGACGATCGACTCCCCGTGCACGGTGGGCATGGTGGACACGCGGATGTCCACGCGCGCGCCGCGCAGGGTCACCCGGATGCGCCCGTCCTGGGGCAGCCGCCGCTCGGCGATGTTCATCTCGGCCATGATCTTGATGCGCGAGGTGACCGCGGCCTGCAGGCGGCGGGGCGGCGCCTCCTGCTCGTAGAGGATGCCGTCGATCCGGTAGCGGATGCGCAGCGTGTCCTCGAACGGCTCGATGTGGATGTCGGACGCCTCGGCGCTGATCGCGTTCTCGACGAGAAGGTTGACGAGCCGCACCACCGGCGCCTCGAAGGCCATGTCGCGCAGGGTGTTGAGGTCTTCGTCGCCGCCGCCGCCCTCGTCGTCGTCCATGCCCTCGACGATGCGCTGCAGCGGGGTGGCGGCCAGCTCGTAGATGCGGTCGATGGCGTCGGTAATGGCGGCGGCCGGGCTGATCACCAGCTTGACGGCGAGGCCGGTGGCCTGCCGCAGCTCGTCGGCGACCATCGTGTTCAGCGGATCGGCGGTGGCGACGGTGAGCACGTTGCCCTCGATGCTGATCGGGCACACGCGGCACTGGCGCAGGTACTTGGCCGAGACGTTCTTGAGCAGCGGCACCGACGACGGAAACTCCTCGCTCCAGAGGTAGGGCAGGTCCTGCTGCAGCGCGAGCGCCCGTAGCACGTTGTCCTCGGTGACGGCGCCGAGCGACACCAGCGCCTCGCCGATCCGCTCGCCGCTCGTCTGCGCGCGCGTCAGCCCGCGCTGCACGGCCTCGGGCGTGGTGACGCCTTCCTGTACGAGGATTTCTCCGAGAAGGCGGGAGGACGCTGCGGCGCTCATGTTATGCTCCGCGCTATGTTAGCATACTTAACTTTCGCCACCGTCGCGGCGGCGGCGGACGTCGTCGGGGCCGTCATCGTCACCACCGCCCACAAGCACCGCGCCGCGCAGCTCCGGTACTTCGTGGCCGGTGGGGCGGGCTTCATGCTGGCCGCGGCGTTCGTGCGGATGCTCCCCGAGGCGACCCACGTGCCCCACGCCTACCTGTTCGTCCTGCTGGGGTACTTCGGCGTGCACCTGTTCGAGCACACGTTCGCGCCGCACTTCCACTTCGGCGAGGAGACGCATCCCGAAGCGCTCCTGGGGCCGACCGCCGGCTGGCTGGCCGCGGTCGGCCTGGGCGTGCACACGCTGTTCGACGGTGTGGCCATCGCGGCCGGCTTCATGGTGAGCCCGACGCTGGGCGGCGTGCTCTTCCTGGCGGTCATCGTCCACAAGATCCCCGAGGGGTTCACGATCGCGTCCATCATGCTGGCCGGCGGCCACTCGCGCACCGCGGCGATCGGCGCCGGGGCCGTGCTCGGCGTGTCGACGGTGGCGGGCGCGCTGCTCACCGGCCTGGTGGCCGAGCGGCACGTCGGCTACGCGCTGGCCCTGTCGGCCGGCGTCACGATCTACATCGCGGCGTCCGACCTCATCCCCGAGGTGAACCGCGAGGGCGGGCCGGCGCTCGCGTGGACGGTCTTCGCGGGACTGCTGTTCTTCGTCCTCGCCGACTGGATGCTCTCGGCCTTCGTGGCCCCCTGACCGATGCCGGCCGCCGCCCTCGTCCTGCACGGCCCCAATCTCAACCTGCTCGGCACCCGTGAGCCGGGCGTCTACGGCCGCGTGACGCTGGCCGAGGTGGACCGGCTCCTCCGCGAGCACGGGCGCCGGCGAGGGCTCCGCGTCGAGTGCCGGCAGTCGAATCTGGAAGGCGAGCTGATCGGCTGGCTGCAGACGGCCCGGCGCGACGGATTCTCGGGCGTGGTCTTCAATCCCGGGGCCTTCACCCACTATTCGATCGCGCTGCGCGACGCCGTCGCGGCCATCGACGTGCCGGTCGTCGAGGTGCACCTGTCCAACGTCCACGGCCGTGAGGAGTTCCGCCGGCACTCGGTCATCGCCGCCGTCGCCCGCGGGCAGATCGCCGGCTTCGGTCCCCACAGCTACGTGCTCGGTCTCGAGGCCCTGCTGGCCCTGAGCAGCGGCCGCCCCCAGCCCCGCGTGAATCAACGCCGTCGTCGCCGCGTCTAAGCGGTGACGGGCGGCCTCGGACGCTGACGCCCGGTGGATAACGACGACGCCGCCCTGGTCGAGCGATGTCGCGCGGGAGACGTGACGGCGTTCGAGCCGCTCGTCGAGAAGTATCGCCAGCGAGTCTGGCGCCTGGCCTACAACCTCCTGCGTGACCGCGAGGAGGCGTGGGACGTGGCGCAGGAAGCCTTCATCCGGGCGTACCAGGCGCTGGCCTCGTTCCGCGGGCAGGCGGCGTTCTACACCTGGCTGTACCGCATCGTCATGAACGTCGCGGCCGATCGGGCGCGCTCCCGGGGCGCGCGGGGACGGGCCTTCGGCACCGAGCGGGTGCCGGAAGAGGACTGGGATCGCGTCCTGCCCGATCAGGGCGGGGGGGCCGAGGCGCCCGACGCCAAGGCCGCACGCCTGGAGCAGCGACAGAAGATCATGCAGGCGCTCGACACCTTGCCCGAGCACCACCGGAAGATCGTCATGCTGAGTGATCTGGAAGGGCTGTCGTATCGCGAGATCGCGGACACGCTCGAGATTCCCATGGGGACCGTCATGTCGCGACTGCACAACGCCCGCAAGCGGCTGCGCGAGGCGCTCAAGCCGCTGCTCGTCCTGGTGCTGGCCCTGGGCGCGCTGTTCGCGCTGCTGGCGCCGGTCGCCGCGCGGGCCGGCGCTCCCATCGTCCGCTTCGGCGCCCGCGTGCTGCTCGGCACCGACGGCAAGCTGCCGGCGGGCATGCAGGCGGCTCCGGCCGACGGCGACGAGCGGCTGGTGGCGTTCCTGCCGAAGCTGCGGCAGCTGTTCCGGTATCGCGAGTATGCCTCGCTGGACCGCTATCGCGCCGAGGTGCCGGTGGGGACGCTGCAGACGTGGATGGTGCCGGGGGATCGGCGGCTGGAGCTGCTGCCGGAGTCAGTGGCGGGGGATACGGTGAGGATGCGAGTGCGGCTGGTGAGGGGGAGCATGACGGAGCTGGTGACGGAGATACGCGCGGCGAGGGGGAGTCCGGCGGTGATCGGGGGGCCACGGTATGCGGGGGGCGTGTTGATTATCATCGTGTGGGCCAACGCGAACCCGTTGCCCACGCCCGAGCGCCGATAAGGGCGCATCTGCTTCGTTGACTCGTCGCGCCCTCCCTGCGACGTGGCCGGGCCACGCCTCAGTCGGGCGCTCCTCGTCGCCTCGCATCTGCACCCTTCTCGGCGCTCGGGCTCCCGTGGCGTGAGGACAGAAGAACGGAGGGGGCCTCGACGGCCCCCTCCGGACCTCCCCGGGGTGTCGGCTTCGCCGGCACCGACGACGTTCCAACAATCAGGTGGTTTGGCGGCCCTTCCTGTATTTGCGGATCAAGGTATTTGTGGAGCTGTCGTGAGTCAGCTTCGGGTCCGTGGGACTGGCCAGCTCGGGGATGATGCGGTTGGCGAGGGCTTTGCCGAGTTCGACGCCCCATTGGTCGAAGGAGTTGATGCGCCAGATGGTGCCCTGGACGAAGATTTTGTGTTCGTAGAGGGCGATGAGGGCGCCGAGGGTTGCGGGGGTCAGGCGGTCGGCGAGGATCGTGTTGGTGGGGCGGTTGCCCTCGAAGGTGCGGTGGGCGACCTGGAAGTCGGGGACGCCCTCGGCGGTGACTTCTTGGGCGATCTTGCCGAAGGCCAGGGCCTCGGTCTGGGCGAAGAAGTTGGCCATCAGCTGGTCGTGCTGGGCGCGGAGCGGGGTCGGGGTCTGGTGGAAGCCGATGAAGTCGCTGGGGATGAGCTTCGTGCCCTGGTGGATCAATTGATAGTAGGCGTGCTGGCCGTTGGTGCCGGGCGTGCCCCAGACGATCGGGCCGGTCTGGTAGTTGACGCGGGTGCCGTCGAGGTCGACCGACTTGCCGTCGGACTCCATGTCGAGCTGCTGCAGGTACGCCGAGAGCCGGCCGAGGTAGTGGCTGTAGGGAAGCACGGCGTGGGTTTGGGCGCCGAAGAAGTCGTTGTACCAGATGCCCAGCAGGCCCAGCAGCACCGGCAGGTTCTTCGCGAGCGGGGCCGAGCGGAAGTGCTCGTCCATGGCGCGGAAGCCGCCCAGCATCGCACGGAAGTGCTCGGGGCCGAGCGCGACCATCAGCGCCAGGCCGATGGCCGAGTCGAAGGAGTAGCGCCCGCCCACCCAGTCCCAGAACTCGAACATGTTAGCGATGTCGATGCCGAACTTCGAGACCTCGGCGGCGTTGGTGGAGACCGCCACGAAGTGCTTGGCCACGGCCTGCTCGTTCTTGAGCGTGGCCAGCGCCCAGTCGCGGGCGACCTTCGCGTTGGTCAGCGTCTCGAGCGTGGTGAAGGTCTTGGAGGCGACGACGAACAGCGTCTCGGCCGGGTCGAGGTCGACCGTCGCCTCGCTGAAGTCGGCCGGATCGACGTTGGAGACGAAGCGCACGGTGAGCGCGCGGTCGGCGAAGGGTCGGAGCGCGTCGTAGGCCATGGCCGGGCCGAGGTCGGAGCCCCCGATGCCGATGTTGATCACGTTGCGGATGCGCTTGCCGGTGAAGCCCTTCCAGCCGCCGCTGCGGACCCGGGTGGCGAAGTCGGCCATGCGCTCCAGCACGGCGTGGACGGCGGGCACCACGTTCTCGCCGTCGACCACGATCGACTCGCCGCCGGGCGCGCGCAACGCCACGTGCAGCACGGCGCGCTTCTCGGTGATGTTGATCTTCTCGCCGCGGAACATCGCGTCGCGACGCGCCGCCACGCCGCCAGTCTCGGCCAGCTGCAGCAGCAGGCGCAGGGTCTCGTCGGTGACCCGGTTCTTGGAATAGTCGAGCGTGAGCCCTGCGCCCTCGGCGACGAGCCGCTCGCCGCGCGCGGGATCCTGGGCGAAGAGCGCCCTCAGGTGGACGTCCTTCATCTGCTGGTAGTGCGCCTCGAGCGCCTGCCAGGCCGGACGGCGGGTCAGCGGTTCCGTTCCTATCGCCACGGGGGCCTCCTCGTTCTCAATTCCGCGTCAGTGTGCGGGCGCGGCCGCTGTCCCAGACCATGACGGCGTGGGCCATGCCCACGAAGAGTCCGGTGCCGACCACGCCGGGGATCGCCCGCAGGGTGGCGTCGAGCGCGGCCGGGTCGGCGATGGTGCCGACCGCGCAGTCCAGGATCAGGTTGCCGTTGTCGGTCACGAAGGGCGCGCCGGCCTTGGCGCGCAGCGTGGGCGGGTGGCCGAGCTCGGTGAGCCGGCGATGGCAGAACGGGACGGCGAACGGGACGACTTCCACCGGGAGCCGGCCGCGGCCGCCGAGCGCGGGCACCAGCTTCTCGTGGCCGACGAGGACGATGAACCGGCGCGCGGCCGCCGCGACGATCTTCTCGCGCACCAGCGCGCCGCCGTAGCCCTTGACGAGATCCAGCCGTGGATCGACCTCGTCGGCGCCGTCCACGGCGACGTCGAGCGTGACCGGCTCGGCGATCAGCGGGATGCCGAGCGTGCGGGCGAGGGAGGCGCTGGCCTCGGAGGTGGGCACGCCGGTGACGCTCAGGCCGGCCTGCACGGCCTGGCCGAGCGCGTGGATGAATGCGGTGGCGGCCTGGCCGGTGCCGAGACCGACGACGTGGCCGGACTTCACCTCCGCCAGCGCCGCGGCGCCGAGGGCCGCCGCCTCCTGATCCGTCATCGTGCCCCCCCGTGAGCGACCCCTATAATAGACCGCCATGAGCCAGGGAGAAGAACGCTACTTCCAGGAACGCGCGCGGATCGAGCAGGGGCACACGAAGTATCGCGACAAGCTCCGCGCCGAGGGCAAGCTCTTCGTGCGCGACCGGCTCACGCTGCTCCTCGACCCCGGCACCGAGTTCGAGGAGGAGTGGCTGTTCGCGCGCAATCGCGACGCCGACACGCCCGCCGACGGCGTGGTCACCGGCGTGGGGCGCGTGGGCGGCCGCACCGTCTGCATCATGGCCAACGACTACACGGTCAAGGCCGGCTCCTGGGGCGAGAAGACCGTGGCCAAGATCGTGCGCATCCAGGAGCGGGCCGTGCGGCTGCAGGTCCCGATGCTCTACCTGGTCGACGCCGCCGGCGGCCGCATCTCCGAGCAGATCAAGATCTTCCCCGGCCGCGTCCACGCCGGCCGCATCTTCTACAACGAGGTCCAGCTCTCCGGCGTCGTGCCGCAGGTGAGCAACCTGTTCGGTCCCTCGCCGGCCGGCTCGGCCTACCTGCCGGCGCTCACCGACGTGGTCATCATGGTCGACGGCAAGGCCTCGCT
>JBGQLG010000059.1:0-25601 GCA_041499965.1 Methylomirabilia bacterium | reverse complement strand
CTCCTGAGGGTCCGTTGGCTTCGATCGTGTAACACCACACGTAGGACCAGGCTCCGACCACCCCTTCGCGCACCGGGTCGTCTCACGCGGAACCGAAGGGGACCCTGGCGCCCCGCCGCCCACGCCGGAAGCCGGGAACGCGCCTACTCAGTCAACGCATCTCTGACTCGTGACGCTAACCCTTCAGCCCGCTCAGGCGCACGCCCTCGACGATCCGCCGATTGGCCACGATGAACACGACCAGCAGCGGCAGCGCGCTCAGCGCCGCTCCCGCCATGATCGGGCCGTACGACTCGGAGCTGTAGGCGCTGCGCAGGAGCGCCAGCGCCACCGGCAGCGGGAACATCTCCGGCTTGTTGACCGCGATCAGCGGCCACAGGAAGTCGTTCCAGGCCGAGCGGAACGCGAAGATGGCCAGGGCGGCGAGGACGGGCTGGGACAGCGGCAGCACCACCCGCGTGAACACCTGCCAGGCGTTGGCGCCGTCGATGCGGGCGGCGTCCTCCAGCTCGCCCGGCATCGTCAGGAAGAACTGGCGCAGCAGGAACACGCCGAAGGCGAAGGTCATGGCCGCCTCGGGCACGATCAGTCCCTGGAAGGTGCTCAGCCAGCCGAGGCGCTGGACCAGCACGTACTGCGGCACCAGGATCACGGCGTTGGGGATCATCAGACTGCCGACCAGCAGGGTGAAGACGAGGTTGCGGCCCGGGAAGCGCAGGCGAGCCAGCGGATAGGCGGCCATGGCGCTGGTGACGACGACGAGCGCCACCGTGCCGAGCCCGATCACCAGGCTGTTGGCGAACGCGCGCCCGATGCGCGCGGTGCGCGAGCTGCTGAACAGCACCTCGCGATAGTGCTCGGCCGTCACCGGCCACGGCAGCCACTCCGGCGGCAGCTTGACGATGTCGGCCGTGACCTTGAGCGAGGTGACCACGACCCACACGATCGGCAGCAGCCAGATCACGCCCAGCGCGACGAGCGCCAGGGTGAGGACGAGACCGTGACGGTCCAGGCGCCCCACGCCTCAGTACTCCGTGTGGCCGCGCAGCAGCCGGAACTGCAAGATCGAGAAGACCAGGATGATCGCGAAGAGCACCCAGGCCATCGCCGAGGCGGCGCCGAACTGGAAGAAGTTCTGGAAGGCCGTCTCGAACAGGTGCTGCACGACGGTGCGGGTGGCGTCGCCGGGGCCGCCGCCGGTGAGGACGAACACCTGGCCGAAGAGCTGGAACGAGCCGATCACGTGGGTGACGACGACGAACAGCAGCACCGGGCGGAGCAGCGGCAGCGTGATCGACCAGAAGACCCGCCCGCCGCCGGCGCCGTCCAGCGCGGCCGCCTCGTAGAGATCGCGCGGAATATCTTGGAGCCCGGCCAGGTAGATCACCAGGTAGTAGCCGGTCACCCACCACACGGTGGTGACGATGATCGCCCACATCGCCGTCTGCGGATCGGCCAGCCACGAGCGCGCCGGCACGCCGAGCGCTTTCAGGTAGTAGTTGAAGGGCCCCACGACGGGATCGAGCAGCCACAGCCAGGCCAGGCCCACCGTGACCACCGAGAGCGTGAACGGGAAGAAGAACACGCTGCGCAGCAGGTTGCGCAGGCGGCCACGGTTGAGCGCCAGCGCCAGGCCGAGCGGGATGGCCAGGATCGGCAGCGTGCTGGCGACCGTGTAGAACGCGGTGTTGGCCAGGCTGACCTGGAAGCGACTGTCCTCGATCAGGCGTGCGTAGTTGGCGCCGCCGATGTACTGGTACGTCGCCCGGCCCAGGCGGGCGTTGGTGAAGGACAGCCGCAGGCCCTCGAGCAGCGGGTACAGGCGGAAGACCGCGAAGAGCAGCAGGCCCGGCGCCAGGAACAGATAGGCGGTGACGGCCTGCCGCCGGCGGCGCCGGCCCGGCGCCACGCTCAGTCCGGCAGCGCGTTGATCTGCTTGGCCAGGTCTTCCATCGCCGCCTTGGCCGGCTTCTGGCCCGTGTAGATGCTCTCGATGATCGGCCGCGTGATATTTTCCGCCGCGACCCACTTGGGCGTCGGCTGGCCGACTTGCCAGTTGGGTGCCTGCGCCAGCAGCGTTCTGAGGACGGGATCGGCGGTGACACGCGGATCGCTGTGGGCCTTGCGGCTGGCCGAGACCTGGCCGGCCTTGAGCGTCCAGTCGGCGACGTGATCGGTCATCCAGCGCACGTGGGCCCACGCCGCCTCGCGGCGCGCCTTGTCGGCCGTCTTCACCCTGGGGAAGCTGTACTGGTGCGGCATCGACCACACCACCGGGCTCTTGAACATCTTCGGCACCGGCGCCGCCGTGAAGTCGACCTTGGCCTCACGCAGGCCGGTGAAGTTCCAGGAGCCGGCGATCCACATGCCGAGCCGGCCGGCGATGAACGCATCACGGCAGCTCGCGTTGGCGGGCGGCGCGATCTTGTGCTGGTTGGCCTGGGCGGCCCAGAACTCGGCGACCTCGATGGCCGCGGGCTCGGCCACGCCGGCGCGCTTGAGGTCGGGCGCGTAGATGTTGGCCCCGTTCTGCCAGAGCAGGTTGTGGAAGCCCCAGGTGTAGCGCCCGGGGTTGACGGTGCCGATCGCGAAGCCGAAGGCGTCGTCCTTGGACATCTTCTTGGCCATCGTCACCAGCTCGTCGCGGCTGGCCGGCACCTTCGGCTTGCCGTCGGCGCCGGCCAGGCCGGCGTCCTTCATGACCTTCACGTTCAGGTAGAGCAGGTGCTGGGGGACGTCGAGCGGCAGCGAGTAGCGCTTGCCCTGGAACGTCCCGCCCTGCCACGTCGCCGGCAGGTAGTCCGGCGCGCGGAAGCCCTTGCCGCCGAGCGTGCCGTCGTCGATCGCCTCCAGCACACCGTCGCTGGCGAAGTGCGGGACCTCGACGGTGTGGATGAGGGCCAGGTCGGGGCCCTCGCCGGCCGGCACCGAGACCTGCAGCTTGGCGTAGAGGTCCACCCAGGGCAGCCGTTGCTGCTCGATGCGGATGCCGGTGTCCTGCGTGAACCGGTCGATCATCTCGTCCATGACCTTGCCGTCGGCGCCGGTGAGGCCGTTCCAGTAGGTGATGGTCGCCTTCGGCTGCGCCGCGCCGTACCGGGGCCAGGCGGCGGCCGCGGCGGTGGCGATCAGGAAGGTGCGGCGGCTCACGGCACTGTGGGCACGGCTCATGACGTCCTCCGGGATCGACGAAGATCGCGCTGGCGAGAATCTACCGCAACTCGCGGTCCCGGGCCGGGCACATTTCGCGAGCGCCGCGCGAATGTGCGATGCTCACGCCCATGAATCGCATCGGCATCGATCTGGCGCGGCGCATCGGCACCGTCGACCCGCGCATCTTCGGCCAGTTCATCGAGCACCTGGGCCGCTGCATCTACGGCGGCGTCTACGAGGAAGGCTCGCCGCTCAGCGACGACCGCGGCTTCCGGCGCGACGTGCTCGACGCGGCCCGGCCGCTGCGTATCCCGATCCTGCGCTGGCCGGGCGGCAACTTCGTCAGCGGCTATCACTGGCTCGACGGCGTCGGGCCCAAGGACCAGCGGCCCCGGCGCAGCGAGCTGGCCTGGTACGCCGAGGAATCCAACCGGTTCGGGACCGACGAATTCATCGAGTACTGTCGCGTGCTCGGCACCGAGCCGTTCATCTGCGTGAACATGGGCTCGGGCACCATGGACGAGGCCCAGGCCTGGGTCGAGTACTGCAACGGCACCGGCAACACCTCGTGGGCGAACCGGCGCCGGCAGCACGGCCATCCCGAGCCCTATCGCGTGCGCTACTGGGGGCTTGGCAACGAGATGTACGGCGGCTGGCAGATCGGCAACCTCGACGCCCACGACTACGTCAAGCGGGCCCGGGGCTTCGCCATGGTCATGAAGCGCACCGATCCGTCCATCGAGCTGATCGGCTGCGGGCAGAACGGCTGGAGCGCGTGGGACGAGATCGTGCTGAACGGCACCGCGGAGTTCATCGACTACCACAGCATCCACCTCTACACCGGCTGCGCCGACCACTACGCGACGGTGTTCCAGTCTCACCAGGCCGAGCGGGCGGTGCGGATCTGCGCGGCCCTCATCGAGCGGGTGCGCTATACCCAGCGCATCGCCCATCCGATCCACATCGCTTTCGACGAGTGGAACGTGTGGTGGCGGACGCGCAGCCACGAGGACCGTGTGGGCGGCGTCGAGGAGCGCTACACGCTGACCGACGCGCTGGCCATCGCGACCTACCTCAACGGCTTCATCCGCCAGTGTCGCGTCGTGCGCATCGCCAACTTCGCCCAGCTCGTCAACGCCATCGCCCCGATCTTCACCAACCGGCAGGGGCTCTTCTTGCAGACGATCTATCATCCGCTCCGGCTCTACGCCGAGCACACCCTGCCGGTGGCGCTCGACGTGCACGTGGACAGCGAGACGTATGTGCTATCGCCGGCGCAGGAGGTGGACGGCGCCGGCCGGAGCCATCACGTTGCCGACCTCGGTCCCTTCGCCTTGCTGGACGCCGTGGCGACCTGCGACGAAGGAGGCCGCGCCGTCTCGGTGGCCGTCGTCAACCGCGCCCACGATCGGGCCCTCGCGGCCACGCTCGAGCTCACGGGCGCGACGATCGCCGGTCCGGTGACGGTGCGGGAGGTGAACGGCCCCGACGTGACCGCGGTGAACTCGTTCGAGAGCCCCGGCGCCGTCGACGTCAACGAGCGCCAGACCGCCGCCGGTGGCCGCCGGCTCGAGTACGTCTTTCCGGCGCACTCGCTGACGGTCCTGCGCTTCGATACGGAGTGAGCAGCGCCGGCCCGGCGGGCGACGCCGGGCGGCGAGCGTCCGGCTAGCTGGCCTTGCGCGGCGCGCGGGCGTGATGGGCGGAGCGATAGGGCCCGCGCGGTACCGAGCGATCGACGTCGAAGGTCGCCAGACGCTTGCGGCCGTCTTCCATGGCCAGCGCGATCGTGGCGAAGCGGCGGCGTGATTCCTCGATGGTGTCGCCCGCGTAGTTGACGATGCGCCAGCGCCACTGCGAGACGCCTGGTGAGGTGAACGCCCCCACTTGCATCTATGTCCCCCCGATGCCGAGCCTGCCGGTGACGCTCGTCTGAGGCATGGTCGTCTCTCCCGTGATCTCCCGTGGGTGGAAAAGAGGCGTACAGCGGATAGGTTAGGCCCGGCCGGCGCCCGGCGCAAGCCATTGTTTTCGTGACGATGAGGCGGCCTGGGGGTATACTGGCTCCCGTCTGGTTCGATCGTCGGCCCGGTCGTGGGTCGCCGCAGTCCTTCGCAGACCGCGTTTCCCCGGTTCCTTCCGCTTCGTGGGGCGTGAAATGGCAGGCGGAAGATTGCCGGGGCCCTGGGGCCCCTCTGGAGAATTCTCGATGTCGTTCGCTACTTTAGAGCTACACCCGTCCTTGCTGCGCGCGGTGAACGCGCTCGGCTTCACGGCGCCGACGCCCGTTCAACTGAGCGCCATTCCGCCCGCCCGTGAGGGCCGTGACGTCCTGGCGTGCGCGGCCACCGGCACCGGCAAGACCGCCGCGTTCATGCTGCCGATCCTGCACCGGCTGCTGCCCGGCCGTCGCCGGGCGACCCGGGTGCTCGTGCTGGCCCCGACCCGGGAGCTGGCCGCGCAGATCGACCAGCACCGCGTGGCCCTCGGCCGCTACACGGACCTGGGTGGTGCCGCCATCTTCGGCGGCGTTGCCATGGAGCCCCAGCAGTCGGCCCTGCGCCGGGGCGTGGAGATCCTGGTCGCGACGCCGGGGCGGCTGCTCGATCATCTGCGTCACCCGTACGCGCGGCTCGATTCCGTCGAGATCGTCGTGCTCGACGAGGCCGACCGGATGCTCGACATGGGCTTCCTCCCCGACGTCCGGCGCATCCTCGGCGCGCTGGGCCCGGGCCGGCGGCAGACGATGATGTTCTCGGCGACGCTGCCGCCGGCCATCGTCGACCTCGCCCGCGATTTCCTGCGGGATCCCGCCCGCATCGACGTCGAGCGGCCGCCGGCGCCGGCGGTCGGCGTGCGCCACACGGCCTATCCGGTGGCCCGCGAGGACAAGGTCCCGCTGCTGCTGGCGCTCCTGCGCCGGCCCGAGGTGCAGAGCGTGCTGGCGTTCACGCGCACGAAGCATCGCGCCGATCGGCTGGCCAACGCGCTGACCCGGGGTGGCGTCGCCGCCGACCGCATCCACGGCAACCGCAGCCAGGCCCAGCGTACGAAGGCGCTGGCGGCGTTCAAGGCGGGGCGACTGCGGGTGCTGGTGGCGACCGACATCGCCGCCCGCGGCATCGACGTGATGGGGCTCAGCCACGTGGTGAACTTCGACGTACCCGACGCGCCGGAGAGCTACATCCACCGGGTGGGGCGCACGGCCCGGGCCGAGGCCGTCGGCGATGCCGTGACGTTCGTGTCGCCGGAGGAAGAGGCCGAGTTCCGGTTGATCGAGCGCGCCGTCCGGCGGCCGATCCTGCGCATCCCCCGGCCGGCGTTCGCCTGACCGGCCTTCCTTGTCGAGAATAATTATCAAGAAGTGAGCCGCGCTCCGGCCCGCCCCCTCGGCGGGCCGGAATCTCATCGCCACCCCATCGGCATCGTATGTGGTGGAGTCAGCCGCTCGCGCCATCCATGGCACTCTCACAGAGGACAACGATGAGCTTGATCGGTCAGCCGGAGCCCGAGTGGGCCGGCACGGCCTACCACCAGGGTGAGCAGAAGAAGCTGAGCAGCAAGGATTTCGCCGGCAAGTGGCACGTGCTGTACTGGTACCCGCTCGATTTCACGTTCGTGTGCCCGACGGAGATCCGGGGCTTCCAGGATCACCTCAAGGAGTTCGGTGACGACAAGGTCGACGTCATCGGCGTCAGCACCGACTCGTTCTTCAGCCACAAGGCGTGGTTCGCCGACCGTCAGACCTTTCCGAGCGAGATCACGCACCCGGTCATGGGCGACACCAACCACTCCATCAGCCGGGCCTTCGGCGTGCTGAAGGAGGAGGCCGGCATCGCCTACCGGGCCTCGGTCATCGTCGACGACAAGGGCATCACCTCGCCGCGCCCTGGTCCGTGCTCATGCTGGGCAAGAGCGACTGCGAGCACTGCCACGAGTTCACCGAGGAGCTCCACACGTTCCTGGCCGCCGACCGGACCTACGCCGACGTCCGCTTCGGCAAGATCCTGCTGGATCGCGGCGGCCTCGTCTCCTTCAAGCGCGCCAACCCCTGGCTCGCCGACATCGACGTCCGCCCCTACACGCTGATCTACAAGGCCGGCGAGAAGGTCGCCGAATTCGCCGGCGGCGGCATTGGAAGACTCGAGTCCCGCCTGCAGCGCGTGAGGTCCGAAGCCGGTTGACGGGCCGCTACGGGTCACCGGGCGCCGGCGACTCCGGACGGCGGTCGCGGCCGAGGTAGTAGTTGATCCACGAGCTGGTGCCGCGCAGCCCGCGGTCCGGCGGCGGCACGTAGACCTTGAGCGCGTCGAGGCGGTCGGCCGCCCGCGCGCGCTCGTAGACGCTCACCCACACGCATGGCTGGTCGGGGACCACCTCGCACCAGCCGGCGCGCGTGCCCCCGCAGGGCCCATTGCGCAGTTGCTTGGGGCACGTCTGCGGACACACGTACTCGAGGTGGCCGAGCACGCAGGTGCCGCACGCCTGGCAGCCGAACAGCGGTTTCTTGACGGCCAGCTCGATGCGCTCGAGCGCGGCGGCGGCCGCCGGCGAGCGGTCGATCCGACGGAGCACGCGCGCCAGCCCGCGGCCCACGGGCGTGTCGCGCGTGACGGGCACGAGCCGCCCCAGCCCCTCGAGCAGCCGCGGCAGGGGCGGCCGCGTTGGCGCCGGGACGGCGCGGCGCGCCTCCAGATAGAACCCGGTCGGGTCGCCGTAGCGCAGCTCGGCGGCCAGCGCTTCCCAGCGCGGCGCCAGCTCCTCGGCGCGCTGGATGATCCACGCGATCTGCCGCGCGTCGTGGGTGCCGCCGAGGTACGCGCCCGCGTAGCCCAGGCCGCGCAGCACCGCCACCGTCCGCGCCGCCCGCTCCAGCCGCGCCCGCCGCCCGCCATCGGCGGCCTGGCTCTCGGCCCGCACGGCGCCCAGGAGATCGGGCGAGACCCAGCAGCCCGGCGGCTCGCCGCGCGCCATGCGCTCGGCCGTCCGGGGACCGAGCACGTAGACGTTGCCCAGCAGCGGCGTCGTGAGCCCCCGCGCGTCGAGGTACTGCTTCAGCTCGGCGAACTTGCGGGCGTCCCAGCCCACCTGGGTGATGGCCAGGTCGGCGCCGGCGGCGATCTTCTTCTCCAGCTTCACGTACTGGTACAGGCAGTCGGCTTCCGTGTACTTGAACGGCGAGACGGCGACGGCGACGTGGAATGGCCTGCCCGCTCGCCGCTGCTCGGCGATGAGCCGCACGAGCTGCACGGAGTCGAGGTCGAACACGGGCGGCTGGTCGCCGGCCGTTGGGAAATCGCCGGTGAGCGCGAAGATGTTCTCCAGCGCCAGCGCGTGCATGTCCTCCAGCGTCTTGCCCAGCCCGCGCCGGTCCTGGCTCACGCAGGTGAGGTGCAGGTTGGGACTGAGCCCGCGCGCGCGGGCCGCCGCGGCCACCCGTAGCGGGTCGTGGCCCATCCCACCGCCGGCATAGCTCGTGATGCTGCCGGCCGCGACCTCGGGCAGGCGGGCCAGACTGGACGCGGTCTCCAGCAGCTGGGCCTCGCGCGTCAGCGCGGAGGCGACCAGCTCCACGACGTAGCAGAAGCGACCGGCCGCGAGCGCCTCCCGCAGCGGCGTCGTCACCCGCCCAGCTCCCGGCGCACCAGCCGCGTGCCGTCCACCATGGCGGCGAGCTTGCCGAAGGCGACGTCGCGCGGCAGGTGCAGGAGGCCGCAGTCCGGGTTGATCGCGACGCGCTCGGCCGGCAGGATCGCCAGCGCCTGACGGATGCGCTCGGCCACGACCGCCGCCGGCTCCACCTCGTGCGCCTTCACGTCGACGACCCCCAGGCCGACGGTGAACGGCGGATCGAACTCCTGGAAGAGCCTCAGATCCTCGCTGCCCCGCCGCGCGAATTCCAGCGTGAGCTGATGGATGCGCGCACCCAGCACGGCCGGGAACAGGTACCGGTAGCTGCCCTCCCACGAGGGCTTGCCGTAGCGATTGCCGTAGCAGACGTGCAGGCTGAGCCGGGCGTCGACGCCGTCGACCAGGGTGTTGATCGCGCGCACGCCCCAGGCGAGATCGGCCGGGAAGCCGGAGTAGTACGGCTCGTCGATCTGGATCTCCTCGGCGCCGGCCCGGACCAGCTCGCGCAGCTCGAGATTCATGATGCGGGCCAGCTCGACCGCGAACTCCTCCTCGCCCCCGTAGTACTCGTTGCGGATGCGCTTGACCAGCGAGTGCGGGCCCGTGATCGACACCTTGGTGCGGCGCTCGGTGAAGCGGCGCAGGAAGCGGAAGTGCTCGACGAGGCCGAGCGGGGCCATCGGCATCCGGGCCCGCACGACCGCGTCGTAGAAGTCGTAGTAGGACGCCTTGGTGCCGCGGTCGATCTCCACGCCCGGCAGCCGCTGGGCGAAGTAGTCGATCATGTTGTCGCGTCGCAGCTCGCCGTCGGAGACGACGTCGACGCCGGCCACCTCCTGGTCCTTGATGGCCGCCTTCACCGCAGCGTCGTGCATCTCGTCGAGGTCGTGGGCGGTGATGCGGTGGCGCAGGTAGTCGTTCTTGGCGCGCTCGAGCCAGCCCGGCATCGAGTAGCTGCCGACGACCGCGGTGGGAAGCAGCGAGCCGGCCATGGTGTCCCTCACTCCCGGAGCGTCGTGTAGAGGATGGACGTGCGCGAGCCGGGCCGGTAGCGGAACGGCGCGAAGTGCACGTCGAACCCCGCCCGCGCGCCCACCGCCTTGAGCAGGGCACCGTTGACCCAGTTCACGACCGAGCCGTCCAGCTTGCCGGGCCCGCGAAAGCCCTGGCGGTACTCGTCCATCGTGGTGACGAAGATGTCCTGCACCTGCAGATACCCGCGCGGGTGCAGCAGCGGCACGGTGTTGACGAAGCTCTCCACGGCGCCGCGCGAGACGTGGAAGCGGATGTCGGCGGGCGCCTGGGCCAGCAGATCCTCGAGGTGCTCGGGGCCGAGGCCCACCGGCAGCGGCGCATCCGCGATGCCCTCCAGCCGGCGCAGCCGCTCCTCCAGGCGCAGGCCCTCCCACAGCCGGCGCCAGAACGCCACGCCGCGGACCCGGTCCCCGAAGAGATCGGGACCGACCTCGAGCAGCCGGGCGATCGTCGCCGGCAGATCGGCCGGCGCCAGGCCGTGGGTCGCGCAGAGCGCCTGGGCCGCCGCCGCCGGCAGGTAGGGCCGCACCTCGATCAGGTAGAGCTGCCCGTCGCGGCGCACGAGCTCGTCCACCGGCAGGTTGTCGTAGACGTTCGTCAGATGGATGTAGAGGATCTTGTAGCGGAGGAACGAGAGCGCCCGCATCGGATTGAGCGCGTCCATGGCGATGGCGCTGACCACGTGCTGGTGGGCGCCGACCGCGCTCATCGCGCGATCGAGCGTGGGCAGGGAATAGTCGCCGAGCAGGAACCGGAGCCGCGGGTAGAAGCTGGTCGAGCGCGACTCGTCGAGCGCCTTGAAGCGGTCGAGCCACAGGCCGGCTCGCGTGCCCGAGCCCACGCCGATCTCGAGCGCGAAGATCTCGGCCGGGAGCTGGCCGCGCTTGTCCAGCTCGACCAGCAGGGTCCAGAAGTCCGCGACGCCGTCGGCCACCGCGTCCGGATGATTGGCGTCCGAGCGCCCGCTCGGCAGCGCGGCCTCGAAGCCCCGGCCGGTGTCGCGCTCCCAGTCGGCGAGCCGCTGCCAGAAGAGCCGGTTGCACGACCAGATGAGGCTCTCGCCCAGCGGCGCCCAGTCGTCGAGGACGACGGCGCCCGTGGGAGCCAGGGCGGCGGCCAGGTCCTCCTGCAGCCGTTCGGGCCGGGCCTGGCGGACATCGATGGCGACCTCGGCGAGCGCCAGCGCCACGCCCGCGCTGTCGGCGCCGCGGCGGATGCTCACCGGCTCTCGGAAGTTGGCCTTGTACTGCAGCCAGTCGAGGTGCACGCGCAGGTGGGGCTGCAGCTCGGCGTCGATCCCGCCGCGCTCCAGCAGGCCGAAGAGCGCCGACACGACGTTGCTGGCCTCGGTCGCGCCTGCCGTGGGCAGGAAGTTCAGGTGAACGATCATGTGACGGCGCCGCCCTCACTTCATCGTGTTCGGCCCGAGGATCAGCTGAGAGTCGGCTCTCGCCGCGCTAGGCCCCGCGGAGCGCGGCGAGCCCGAGCCCCGGATGCTTCGCCGCGTCGCTCACGCGCGCCGAGTGCTGGCGGACGACGCCGTCCGGCCCGATCCAGACGGTCGAGCGAATGACCCCGCGCGTCTTCTGGCCGTACATCATCTTGTCGCCGTACGCCCCCCACGAGGTCATGACCTGGCGATCCGGATCGGAGCGCAGCGTGAAGGGGAGGATCGCGGAAGCCGCACGCCTCCTTGGTGCAAGTCCTTCGGCGAGACGCGCTCCTTCCGCGATCGCCCTGCCTCAGACTTGCTTGAGCATCGTGTCGCCGTCGCTGACCTCGAACTTGCCGGGCCCCTCGACGTTGAGCGCCTTGACGACGCCGTTGTCGACCAGCATCGAGTAGCGCTGCGAGCGCACGCCCATGCCGCGCGAGGTGAGGTCCATCTCCAGGCCGAGCGCCTTGGTGAAGAGGGCGCTGCCGTCGGCCATCATGCGCACCTTGTTGTCGGCCTTCTGGTCCTTGCCCCAGGCGCCCATGACGAAGGCGTCGTTGACCGACACGCACCACACCTCGTCCACGCCCTTGGCCTTGAGCTTGTCGATGTTCTGCACGTAGCTGGGGACGTGCTTGGCCGAGCAGGTGGGCGTGAACGCCCCCGGCAGGCCGAAGACCACGACCTTCTTGCCCTTCGTCAGATCGGCGACGTTGAACGCGTTGGGGCCGACGGTGCAGCCCGGACGCTCGTCGCTGATCAGCTCGGTCAGCGTTCCGTCAGGGACCCGGTCACCTACCTTGATCGCCATGGTGGTCTCCTTTGGCTGGGAATCGATCGGCGTGGGGGTCCGCCGACGCGGTCGAAGCCTATCACGGCTTGGGCTACAATCGCCCGCTGAGGAGCCCGCCCATGGCGCCGGTAGCGTTCGGCATCTTCGATCACGTCGATCGCGGCGACGAGCCGCTCGGCACGCTCTACGAGCAGCGTCTGCGGCTGGTCGAGGCCGCCGACGCCGGCGGCTTCCGCACCTACCACGTGGCCGAGCACCACGCCACGCCGCTCGGCATGGCCCCCTCGCCGGGCATCTACCTGGCCGCGGTGGCCCAGCGCACGCGGCGGCTGCGCTTCGGCCCGCTCGTCTACCTGCTGCCGCTCTACACGCCGCTGCGCCTCATCGAGGAGATCTGCATGCTCGACCAGCTCAGCGGCGGCCGCTTCGAGCTGGGCGTGGGCCGCGGGATCTCGCCCTACGAGCTGGCGTACTCCGGGGTCGATTTCCTGGCCGCGCAGGAGATCTACGAGGAGTCGCTCGAGATCATCCTGGCCGGCCTGCGCGGCGGCCGGCTCACGCACCACGGGCGCCACTACACCTATCGCGGCGTGCCGATGGAGCTCGAGCCCGTGCAGAAGCCGCACCCGCCGCTGTGGCAGGGCGTGGTGCGCCTGGACGGCGCCGCGGATTGCGCGCGGCGCGGCGTCAACGTCGTCAGCACGCTCGGCAACGCCGCGCTCAAGCCGCTGGTCGAGCGGTACTTCCAGGCGTGGCCGGCGCCGGCGGGCGCGCCGACGCCGCTGGTCGGCGTGCAGCGCTCGGTCTTCGTCGCCGACACCGACGCCGAGGCGCTGAAGATCGCCCGGCCGGCCTACCAGCGCTGGTACGAGAGCCTCACCCAGCTCTGGCGGCAGTTCAACACGGTGCCGATGCGCTTTGCCGAGACCCTCGATCGGGCCATCGAGCTCGACACCGCGGTCGTGGGCTCACCGGCCACCGTGCGCGCGGGGGTCGAGCGCCACCTGGCTGCCACCGGCTGCAACTATTTCGTCGGTCGCTTCCTCTACGGCAACCCGCCGTTCGACGCCGCGCTGCGCTCCCTGGAGCTGTTCGCGCGCGAGGTCATCCCGCACTTGTCGCACTGAGCGGTCCGCGTTTGGTGCCGCCGCGCGGGCGGCGCTATGATGACTCGACCGTGTCTCGCGCATTCCTCCTCCTCGTCGTCTTCGTGCTCGCCGGGTGCGCGACCACCGCGCCGCCGGCCGCTCCGAGCAGCGCCGCCCGTCCGGCGGCGCCGGTCATGCCGAGCGACACCCGCGGCGTGCCACCCGAGTCGACGCTGCCGAACGCGCGAGTCCAGCTCGACCGCGGCCAGCTCCTGCTCGCCCGCGGCGACGCCGCCGGTGCCGCCTCGGCCCTGCGCGAGGCGCTACGTCTGCAGCCCGACCTGATCGCCGCCCGCTCCGCCCTGGGCCTGGCCCTCTACGGGCTCGGTGACCTCGACGGCGCCGTCGAGGAGCTGCGAACCGCGCTGCGCCGGCAGCCGGACGCCGTCGATGCCCGGCTCGCGCTGGCCACCGTGCTGGTCGCCCGGCAGGAGTGGCCGGCGGCGCGGGAGGAGCTGGAGCGCGTGCTGGCGGCGGCGCCCGAACGGGTGCAGGCGCGCTACACGCTGGCCGTCGTGCGCTACGCGCAGGGCGACGTCGCCGGCGCGATCGACGCCTACCGGCGCGTGCTCGCCGCCGATCCCCAACAGCAGGACGCGCGCTACAACCTGGCCCTCGTGCTCAAGCTGGCGCGCCGCGAGGCCGAGGCCACGCCCGAGTTCGTGATCGCCGCCCAGTCGGGCCACGCCCGTGCGCAGTACTTCGCGGGCGCGGCCTACGCCGACGGTCTCGGCACGGAGCGCAGCCTGACGACCGCGATCGCCTGGTGGGTTCGGGCGGCCGAGCAGGGCGTGCCGCAGGCCGGCGAGGCGCTGACCCAGCTCCGGCAGACGGCGCTGGGCCGCGGCAGCCGCGCGCCGGCGGCGGCCGCGCGACAGGCGGCCGAGCAAGCGTTTACCGAGTACCGCGCGGCGCTCTGGAAGGACTTTCCGGATCTCACCGCCGCGACCGACGAGCCACTCGGGGCCGTGCTGCTCCGTCAGGGCCGCGTGCCCGAGGCGGTGACGTTGCTCATCCGCGAGGCCGCAGCACTGAGCCAGCCCGCCCAGCAGCTGCTGGAGACGCTGTACGAGCAGGGCGTCGACGGCCGGCTCCCCGCGCACGACGCGCGCATCCTGGCCTACCTCAAGGGCGCGGCCGCCGAGGGCCTGCGCCCGTCGCCGCGCTGAGCCATGCGCCGCGCACTCGTCGCCGCGTCGATCGCCGTTGCCGCAACGCTGGCGGCGCTCGCGCTGACCGCGTTGGGCGGCCCGGGCATCGTCACGCTCGAGTGGACCGCGCGCGACCTGCTGACACCGCCGCTGGCGCCCGTCAGTCCCACGCTGGTGATCGTCGCCCGCGACGCCGCCAGCGAGGCGCGCCTGGGATCCGCCTCCTGGGACCGGGCCGTGCTGGCGCGCGTCGTCACCGGCCTGGCGCGAGGTGGCGCCACCGCCATCGGCCTGGACACGCCCCTCGGCCAGCCGAGCGCGCCCGGCCGCGGCGGGGCCGCCAGCGACGTGCTGCTGTCCCACGCGACGGCCGCCGCCGGCAACGTCGTCTTTGCTGTCTCCATGGCCGAGCCCGTCTCCGCGCTGGCGCCGCCGTCCAGGGCCGTGGGCCACACGCTGGCTCCGCCCGAGCGCGACGGCGTCGTGCGGGGCGTGCCGCTCGTCGTGCGCCGGGACGGGCGCGAGGTCGTGGCCCTCGGCGTGGCGCTGGCCGCCGTCGCCGCCGACACGCCGGTGGCGTTCCTCCTGGCCCGGATCCCCACCGGACCCGACGGCACCGCGCTCATCCGCTGGGCGCCTGACCTACAGGTCACCGCGTTCAGCGAGGTGTGGACGGCGCTGGAGCGAGGGGAGGCGGAGACGCTGCGCCGACTGGTCGAGGGCAAGACCGTGCTGGTGCTGGCGGAGCCACCGGGCGCCAGCCGCGCGACGCCGATCGGCCCGCTGTCCGATGTCGCCATCCAGGCGGAGCTGCTCAACGCGGTGCAGACCGGCGGCTGGCTGCGGCTGATTTCCCGTGGATGGATCCTGGTCGGCACGCTCGCCCTGGCGGCCCTGGCGGCGTGGCTCGGTCTGGCCGCGCGGGGCTCGAGCGCGAGCCTCGGCGTCGTGCTCGTGCTGGTCGGCTACGCCGCCGGGCTCGCGCTGATCCCGGGGCCGACCGGCCTCGCCCTGCCGGTGGTGATGCCGCTGGCGGCGGTGCTCGCCGCGGGTGGCGCGGCGCTCCTGTGGCGCCAGGCCGGCGCGACGCGCCGTCTGCGCGGCCTGGAGGGAGAGGTCGGCGGCATCCGCGCGGCGCTGGCCCGCCAGGAGTCGGCGGTGGAGACGCTGGAGGAGGATCTGGAGGCCGCGCGCGCCGCTGTCGCCCGCTCCACCGGGGCCGAGCGCGAGCTCTCGCACGCGGCCGAGGCGCTGCGCGAGCAGCTCGCCGCGGCACGGCTGCAGGAAGAACAGACGCGGGCCCGGCTGGCCGCGCGGGAGCGCGAGCTGCGAGCGGCGGCCACCGGCCCCGCCTCGCTGTCGGATGCCACGCTCGAGACGCTGCGCGGGCAGGCGGCCGAGGTCGGCATCGTCACGCGCGAGGCCGCGGTGCTCGCGCTGTTCCGTGATCTCCAGAAGGCGGCCCGCGCCTCGCTGCCCATCCTGCTCGCTGGCGAGCCCGGCACCGGCAAGGAGCTGTTCGCCCGCGCGGCCCACCGACTGAGCCCGCGCGCGGCGGGGCCGTTCGTGGCGGTCAACACGGCAGCGATCGCCCCCGAGCTGTTCGAGAGCGAGCTGTTCGGCCACGTTCGCGGCAGCTTCACCGGCGCCGTCACCGACCGGAAGGGCCACTTCGAGCAGGCCGACCACGGCACGCTCTTCCTCGACGAGATCGGCGAGCTGCGGCCCGAGCACCAGGGCAAGCTGCTGCGCGTTCTGCAGGAGCGCACGTTCCACCGGGTCGGCGCCACCCGGCCGACCACCGTCGACGTCCGGATCGTGGCGGCCAGCAACCGCGATCTCGGCCGCGGCGTCACCGAGGGCTGGTTCCGGGAGGATCTGTACTTCCGCTTGCGCGGTGTCGTCCTGAGCCTGCCGCCGCTGCGCGAGCGCCCGGCCGACGTGGCCGCGCTGGCCGCGCGCTTCCTGGAGGAGGGGGCCGCCGAGGCCGGGCGCCGGGTGACGCTGTCGGAGGCGGCGGTGGGCGCGCTGGAGCGCCACGCCTGGCCCGGCAATGTCCGCGAGCTGCAGCAGTGCTTGCGCCGCGCCGTCGCGCTGTCCGAGCGCGAGATCCTCGCGCCGGAGGACTTGAGGCTCGAGCCGGCCGCCGGGGCGGCGACCAGGGCCGAGGGCGACGGCGACCCGACCGTGCTGGATTGCCTGCGCCGCAACGGCTTCGACATGCAGTCGACGGCGCGCACCCTCGGCTGGGACCGGAGCACCGTGACCCAGCGCCTCAAGGGCCTGGGCTTCCAGGCGCTGGTCGATGCCGGCGGCGATCGAGGCAAGGCGGCCCAGGTCCTGGCCGGCGACCCGACGCTCGCCCGCGTCGTCGAGCTCAAGCTGGTCGAGTACCACGAGCACCTGCTGCGCTCGATCACCGGCTTCGACTCTGCCGAAGCCGCCGTCGCCGCCTGCCGCCGCCGGTTCAAGAATCTGCCCGACCGCCACTTCCGCTCGCTCGAAGCGCTCGTCCGCCAGCACTTCAAGTAATTCCCGAGCCCCGCTCATGCGGGGAGCGTGCGGGGACGCCTGAGGGATCCCCGCAGGCCTGATCATGTAAGTGACCGAAATTGCAGATGCGGGGCGTGGCCTGCGCGTTGCTCAGCTCATGGCATCCAGGAGGAAACGCCATGGGCAACAGTGAGCCGCAGCAGACAAGGACGGGAAGCGGCAAGGAGATCGCGCTGCTGGTCGGAGTGCTCTTGCTGGTCGCCACGAGCACGATCGTCACGTACTGGGTGCGCTCGCAGAGCGCCGAGGCTTCGGGCCAGCCGGCCGCAGCGCCAGCGCCCGCGCCGACCGAGGGCGAGGTCATCCACGCCGACGTCTACTTCGACTTCAAGAGCACCCGGCTGCGGGCCGACGCCGTGCGCCTGCTTCAAGATAAGGCGGCGCGGCTGGAGCACGCCAGCCCCTGGGTCGTCCTCGTCCAGGGCTACGCCGACCGCCAGGGCCCGCCGGAGTACAACCGGATGCTGGCCCAGCGCCGGGCCGAGTCGGTCAAGCAGTTCCTGGTCGAGCTTGGCGTGCCGGAGCCGTCCATCAAGGTCGTCACTATCGGACAGGAAGGCGCGCTGTGCGACGACGCCTCCCCGGAGTGCCGGCAGCTCAACCGCCGGGTGCACCTGGAGATCCGCAAGCTGACCCGCGCCGCCGCCGCCGAGCCGCTGCGGCCCCGGCTCCTGGTCGGTGACACGATCGACACGCTGGCCGGCTGGCGGCAGCAGCCATGACCCTGGCCCGCCTGACCCTGATCGTGGCGGTCCTGGTCCTCGGGGTGACCCCGGCGCGCGCGGAGGTGCGCCGGGTCACCGAGGGGACGCTGCTGTGGCGTACGGCCGGACAGGAGTCGGCGGTGCCGGCGCCCCTGCTGGCCACCGAGGTCGAGATGCGGGTGACCGGCCTGGTGGTGCGGGCGGTCGTGCGGCAGCGGTTCACGAACCCGAGCGGCGAGTGGGCGGAGGGCGTCTACGTCTTCCCGCTGCCGGAGGACGCCGCGGTCGATCACCTGAAGATGAAGGTCGGCGATCGCGTCGTCGAGGGCGTCGTCCAGGAACGGATGGCGGCCAAGACCGCCTACGAGACGGCCAAGCGGCAGGGCCAGCGGGCCAGCCTCGTCGAGCAGGAGCGGCCCAACGTGTTCACCGCCTCCGTCGCCAACATCGCCCCCGGGGCGACGATCGAGGTCGAGATCGAGTATCAGCACACCGCGCGGTACGGCGACGGCCGCTTTGGCCTGCGCTTCCCGATGGTGGTCGGCCCGCGCTACATCCCGGGCGCGCCGATCGCCGGGACGAGCGGCACCGGCTGGGCGCCCGACACCGACGCGGTGCCCGACGCCTCGCGCATCACGCCGCCGGTCGCCGATCCCGCGCGCGGCCCCATCAACCCGGTGACGCTCAGGATCGAGCTGGACCCCGGCGTGGCGCTGGCCGGCGTCGAGTCGCCCTCGCACGCCATCCACTCGACGGCGCTCGGCGGGGGGCGCTGGGAGATCGAGCTGCAGCAGGTCAGCGTCCCCGCCGATCGCGACTTCGAGCTGACGTGGGAGCCGGTGGCCGGTGCCGCGCCGGCCACGGCGGTACTGGCCCAGGCGCAGGGCGACGAGACCTTCGCGCTGCTCATGGTGCTGCCTCCCGCGACGCCGGTGGCGGGCGACCGCGTGCCGCGCGAGGTCGTCTTCGTGCTCGATCATTCGGGGTCGATGGCCGGGGCCTCGATCGAGCAGGCGCGGGCGGCGCTGAAGCTGGCGCTGGCGCGCCTGCGTCCCACCGACAGCTTCAACGTCGTCCGTTTCAACCACCGTACCGACAGTGTCTTCGCCCGGCCGGAGCCGGCCAGCCGCGCGAACCTGGCCCTGGCCGAACGGTACGTCGACGCGATCCGCGCCGACGGCGGCACCGAGATGCTGCCGGCGCTGCAGCGCGCACTCGACGGTAGTGAGCACGCCGGCCGGCTGCGGCAGGTGATCTTCCTCACCGATGGCGCCGTCGGCAACGAGGAGCAGCTGCTGCAGGCCATCCGCGAGCGGCTCGGCGACAGCCGGCTCTTCACGATCGGCATCGGCTCGGCGCCCAACAGCCACCTCATGCGGGAGGCGGCGCGGCTGGGGCGGGGGACGTTCACCTACATCGGCACGCCGACCGAGGTGCAGGCGAAGATGAGCGCGCTGTTCAGGAAGCTGGAGTCGCCGGTGCTGGCCGACGTGCGGCTGGAGCTGGACGGGGCCACGGACGTGGAGGTCCTGCCCGGGCTGATCCCCGATCTCTACGTGGGCGAGCCGATCGTCGTCACGCTGCGCGGGCGGGCGCTGCCCGCCGAGGCGGTGCTGCGCGGCCGCTTCGGCGCCACGCCGTGGGCCTCGCGCGTGTCGCTGCACCAGGCGTCGCCCGGCGCCGGACTGTCGGTGCACTGGGCGCGGGCCAAGATCGCCGCGCTGCTCGACCAGCGGCGGGCCGGCGCCACCGAGGACGACGTCCGCCACGCGGTCCTCGACGTGGCGTTGCGCCACCACCTGGTGAGCGCGTACACGAGCCTGGTCGCGGTGGACGTCACGCCGGTGCGGTCCGGCGATGCCGACCTGCTCACGCACGCGCTGCGCACGAACCTGCCGCACGGCTGGGAGTACGAGGCGGTGTTCGGGATGGGGCAGGGCGCGACCCTGGGACCCCTGCACTTGGCCCTCGGACTCGTCGCGCTGCTGCTCGCCGCCGGCCTGGGCGTCGTGCTCCGCCGCGACGCCCTGCTCGCGATCGCGAGGCGCCGGCATGGCTAGCCGGACGCTGCGCACGCTCGCCGTCGCGCTCGCGGCGGTGGGCGTGTGGCAGGTCGGCCACGGCGTCTGGATCTACGCCAAGGCTGCCCTCGCCCAGGTCCTGCTGCAACGGGCGTGGGCGCGCACCCTCGCCGGAGAGGCGGACGCGCGGCCGTGGCCGTGGGCCGACACCCGGCCCGTGGCCCGGCTGCGCGTGCCGGCGCACGGTGTCGATCTCATCGTTCTCGATGGCGTCAGCGGTCGCACGCTGGCGTTCGGTCCCGGTCACGCCACCGGCAGCCCGAGCCCGGGGCAGGCGGGGACGGCGATCGTCACCGGCCATCGCGACACGCACTTCCGGTTCCTGGCGCGCGTGCGACCCGGCGACGTGGTGATCGTGGACACACCGGGCCGCCCGCCCGCGCACTTCCGCGTGCGGGAAACGACGGCGGTGGACTCGCGCACGGCGGTGATCCGGAGCGCCGGAGACGCCGCGGCGCTGGTGCTGGTGACCTGCTATCCGTTCGACGCGGTGCGGCCGGGCGGCCCGCTGCGCTACGTGGTGGCCGCCGAGCCGGCCAGCGCGGAGGCGCGAAGCATCAGCTCGGAGTGACTGGTATGATGCGCGTGCGCGTCGTACGCCATGAAGCTTCGTACGCATCTGCTTCGCCTCGTCGTCGGCGCCCTCCTGCCGGTCCTGGCCTTTTCCGCCGTGATGGGCGTCGTGTTCTGGCGCCAGCAGCGCGATGCGTTCGAGCAGCGCTTCCTCGAGCGCGTCCGCGCGATGGCGTTCGCGCTCGATCGCGAGCTGGCCGGCCACGCCCGCGCCCTGCAGGTTCTCGCCCGCTCGTCCCGCCTGGCCCGCGGCGACCTGCGGGCGTTCTACCAGGAGGCCAGCTCCGTGCGGGCTGAGCAGCCCCTGTGGGCGACGATCATCCTGGCCGAGCCGACCGGCGGCCAGGTGCTCAATCTCCGGAAGCCATTCGGCACGCCGCTGCCGAGGAGCGGGATCCCGCCCAGTCTGCTGGCCGCGGTGGCCGCGACCGATCGGGAGGCGGTGAGCCCGCTCGTCACCGGGGGCGTGACCGGGGCCTACACCACGGCGGTCATGGTGCCGGTGCGGCTGCACGGCCGGGTGCCCTACGTCCTGCTCGCGGCGATCGACGTGCCGGGCTGGCTGCAGTTCCTGTCCAGCTACCCGGTCGCGCCCGGCGCCACCATGACGCTGCTCGATCAGAACGGCATCGTCATTGCGCGCACCCTCAACCACGACCAGTCGGTCGGCCAGCGCCCGGCGCCGGCGCTCTACGCGAGCTCACGAGAGATGGCCGAGGCCGCGTACCGCGGCGTCGGGCCCGAGGGCCAGTGGTTCTACTCGGCGCACAGTCGTTCGCCGTTGTCCGGCTGGACGGTGGCGACCGGCGTGCCGGTGGCCGGGGTCGAGGCCGCGCTACGCGGCAGCACGCTGGCCATCACGGTCGGTGCGCTCGCGGCGGCCGGCCTCGCGATCGGCCTGGCGCTGCTGTTCGGCCGGCGCGTGGCGCGACCGGTCTCGGCGCTGGCGCGCTCGGCGGCTATACTGGCCACCGGGCAGGAGCCGGCGCCGTCGCGGCCGACGAAGATCGCCGAGGTTGCCGAGGTGGCCCACGCCTTCGAGGACGCCTCGGGCCGCCTGCGCGCGCTGCTGGCCGCCGAGCGGGCGGCGCGCGACGAGGCCGAGACCGCCAACCGGATGAAGGACGAGTTCCTCGCCATCCTCTCGCACGAGCTGCGCACGCCGCTCAACGCCGTCTTCGGCTGGGCCCGCATGCTCCGCCGCGGCGACGTGCGCCCCGACTCGCTCCGGCACGGCCTGGAGGTCATCGAGCGCAACGCCGTCGTCCAGGCCAAGCTCATCGAGGATCTGCTCGACGTCTCCCGCATCGTGACCGGCAAGATGCGGCTTCAGGTAAGGGCGGTGGACTTGCCGGCCGTGGTCGAGGCGGCCATCGACGCCATCCGGCAGGCGGCCGCGGCCAAGGAGATCCGGCTGCAGCCGCTGCTCGATCCGGCCGCCGGCCCCGTCATCGGCGACCCCGATCGCTTGCAGCAGGTCGCCTGGAATCTGCTGTCCAACGCGATCAAGTTCACGCCGAAGGGGGGACGTGTCCAGGTCAGCCTCGCCCGCGTCGACTCGCACGTCGAGCTGGTGGTGAGCGACACCGGGCAGGGGATCGCGCCCGAGCTGCTGCCGCACATCTTCGAGCGGTTCCGCCAGGGCGACAGCAGCAGCACGCGGCAGCACGGTGGCCTCGGGATCGGACTGGCGCTCGTCCGCCACATGGTCGAGCTGCACGGCGGCAGCGTGAGCGTGCGGAGCGCGGGGGTCGGCGCCGGGGCCACGTTCGTCGTGCGGCTGCCGATCAGCCTGGCCGGCGAGCCCCCGGGCGGCATCCGCGGGCATCCCACCGCCTCGGGCGCGGCGGTGGACATGCCGGGCGTGTCGCTGAAGGGCGTGCGGCTGCTCCTCGTCGACGACGAGTACGACACGCTGGACCTGTTCGCGCAGGTCCTGGCGCCCACCGGTGCGGAGATCGAGACGGCGTCGTCGACGGCGGAGGCGATGGTCTGCTTCGAGCGGCAACGTCCCGACGTGCTCGTGGCCGACGTCGAAATGCCCGGGGAGGACGGGTACGCGCTCATCGACCGCGTGCGGGCGCTCGGACCGACCCGCGGCGGCGACGTCCCGGCGGTGGCCGTCACCGCCTACGGCCGGGTCGAGGATCGCGTGCGCCTGCTGGCGGCGGGCTTCAACATGCACGTGCCCAAGCCGGTCGAGCCGGCCGAGCTCATCGCCGTCGTCGCCACGCTGGCTCGGCGAGCAGGCTGCTGAAAAAGGCCCATCTGCTTCGTTGGCGCTGCGCTCCTCGCTGCGGTGTACTCGGAGTACGCCTCACTCCGGTGCTCGCGCCGCCTCGGCGCGGGCGCTCCGTGTAACCCAGAGCGCGGTCGCGCGTGGCGAGCGCGCGGTCGCGTGACTTGGCGGGGCCGTAGCCGCCGCCGCCCGGGGTGCTGACCAGCACGCGATCGCCGCGCTCGAGCACGTACTGCTTGCGGTTGTCGACGCGGCGGCCGTTGATGCGGACGTCACCGCGGCCGCCGGCGGCGCCGCCGGCCAGGCCGGGCGCGGGGTAGGTGGTGCGCTCGGCCATGACGCTGAGCACAATCGGGCGGGGCGAGCGGCTCTCGATGAGCACGTCCTGCCCGAGGCCGCCGCGCCAACGGCCGGCGCCCCCGGATCCGGCCCGCATGCGCTTGTAGTGGAAGAAGAGCGGGCTGTTGCGCTCGGCGACTTCCACCGGTGTCGAGGAGATGTTGCTCGGCCACGAGAGCACGTTCTCGCCGTCCTTGATCGGGGTGGCACCCATGCCGCCGTTGAAGAACAGCACGGTCGTGTAGGGCGTGCCGTCCTCGCGGGTGCTGGAGCCGCTGAGCGCCCACAGCGGGGAGCCGGCGCCGGCCATCACGCGCTCGGGGATCACCTGGTGGAGCGCGCCGAGCACCAGGGCCGGCACGTAGTGGCCGGTGGTGGCGCGGCTGACGACGGCGGCGGGGAAGCGCGGGTTGAGCAGCGAGCCCTCGGGCGCGGTGACGGTGATCGGCCGGTACATGCCCTCGTTGTTCGGCAGGCCGGGCAGCAGCGCGCAGCGCACGGCATACGCGGTCATCGCGAACGTGTAGGCCATCACGCAGTTGATGGCGCGCGGCTGCTGCGGCGAGGTGCCCGTGTAGTCGGCCGTGATCGCGTCGCCGGCCACGGTGAGCGCCACCTTGAAGTCGAACGGCACGCCGGTGCCGTCGGTGCGGAAGCCGTAGCGGTAGGTGCCGTCGGGCACCGCGCGGATGGCCGCGCGCATCGCCTGCTCGGAGCGCGCGAACAGCTCATCGCCCAGCTCCTGCAGCGTGGCCAGGCCGTAGTCGTCCATCAGCGCCTTCACGCGCCGCTCCATCAGCTCGTTGGCGCTGGCCTGGGCCCAGATGTCGCCCATCGTCTGATCGGGCGTGCGCACGTTGGCGCGGACGAGCTGCACCAGCGTGTCGTCGGTGCGGCCCTCGCGCACCAGCCAGGTCAGCGGGATGTGCAGGCCTTCCTCGAAGATCTCGCGGGCCTCGATGGCCCGGATGCGGCCGCCGATGTCGGGCATGTGCGAGGTGGTCGCCGAGAACGCGACGAGGCGGTCGCCGTGGAAGATCGGCTTGAGGACCGACACGTCGCTCATGTGGCCGGTGCCCATCCAGGCGTCGTTGGTGATGAGCACGTCGCCCGGCCGCATGCGCTCGGCGCCGAGCTCGCGCAGGAAGTGGCGCACGGTGGCGGGCAGGGTGCCGATGAACGAGGGGATGCTGCCGCTGTTCTGGGCCAATGCGGCGCCGCGGGCGTCGGTGAGCACGCAGGCGAAGTCGTTGGCCTCGTTGGACAGCGTGGAGAACGACGTGCGCACGACGGCCTTGGCCGCCTCGTCGACGACCGAGATGATGCGTGTCCACAGCACTTCCAGCGTGACGGCGTCGAGCTTGGCGCTCACGGCAGCGTCACCACGAGGTTGCCGCTGGGCGCCACGCGGGCGGTGCCGCCGGGGCCGATCACCAGCGTGGAGCCTTCCTCCTCGACCACCGCCGGACCACGGATCGCATCGCCCGGGGCCAGCCTCGCGCGGTCGTACACGGTCGTCTCCTCGTACTGGCGGTGCTCGGGGAAATAGGCCGGGCGCGTGCCCTTGACGGCGCCGCCGGTGCCCGCCTGGCCGTGCGCGACGACATCGGCGCTTGTGTGACCGGAGGGGGCTACGCCCCCCCCGGACCCGCTTGTGTGACCGGAGGGGGCTACGCCCCCCCCGGACCCCTCCGTCACCGGCGCGCGCACGGCGACGCGGATGTTGATGAACTCGATCGGGACGTCGGGCGGGGTGAGCGCGAACTTTGCGCGGTAGGCCGTCTCGAAGGCCGCGGTGAGCTGCGCGCGGCAGGCCGCGGAGTCGTCGTACGGCCCGTCGGGGAGATCGACGACGAGGTCGAAGCCCTGGCCGAGGAAGCGGCCGTCGGCCAGCCGGCGCACCGTCGCCGTGTCGAGCTTGAGCCCGGTGTCGGCCATGACCGCGCGGGCGTCGTTCTCCAGCCGGCGGAACGCCTGCTCCAGCCTCGCCCCGCTGTCGCGGTCGAGACGCAGCCCGATGGTGGCCACGCGATCGACACGCGCCGGCGCGACCAGCAGGCCGAGTGCTGAGGCCACGCCGGCCGCCGGCGGGCAGATGAGCTGGCGCAGGCCGAGCTTGCGCGCGACCTCGTAAGCGTGGACGGGCCCGGCGCCGCCGGTGCACAGCAGCGCGTAGTTGCGCGGATCGCGGCCGCGCTCGGCGATGTGCACGCGCGCCGCCCCCGCCATGTTCTCGTTGACGACGTCGTGGATGCCCCACGCCACCTCGGTGAGCGAGAGCTTCGCGCGCGCGGCCAGACCCTCCAGCGCCGAGCGCACCGCCGCCATGTCGATGCGCATCTCGCCGCCGGCGAAGTAGTCGGGGTTGAGGTAGCCGAGAGCGAAGTCGGCGTCGGTCACCGTGGGCTCGGTGCCGCCCAGGCCGTAGGCGGCGGGGCCGGGCTGCGAGCCGGCGCTGCGCGGACCGACCTTGAGCAGGCCGATCTCGTCCACGTGGGCGATCGAGCCGCCACCGGCGCCGATCTCGATCAGCTCGATCGTCGAGATGCGGATCGGCAGTCCGCTGCCCTCGAGGAAGCGCTTCTGCCGCGCGGCCTCGAACGCGTAGGCGGTGAGCGGCTCGCCACCGTCCACCAGCGAGAGCTTGGCCGTGGTGCCGCCCATGTCGAAGGCCAGCAGGCTGCCCTGGCTGTCCTCGCGGCCGAAGAACGCGGCGGCCAGCGCGCCGGCGGCCGGCCCCGACTCGAGCATCTGCACGGGCGTGCG
>JBGQLG010000058.1:0-25746 GCA_041499965.1 Methylomirabilia bacterium | reverse complement strand
GCCTCTGTGAAGAGGCCGGACGTGCTCCGGCGAGTCTCGTACTTCGTGTCGCTACCAGCGATCGAGCTGAGGCATCTGGCCGGGCGGTGTACGGAACGGACGCTCGATCCGGGGGCCACCCTTTTCGAGGAAGGTCAGCCCTGTCGGGGGTTGCTCATCGTTGCCGAGGGACTCGTCGAGATCCGGCAGATCTCGGTGCGGGGGCGCGAGCAGGTGTTTCATACCGAGGGGCCGGGGGCCACCCTGGGTGAGGGGCCGCTGTTCGATGGGGGCGGCTACATCGCCTCGGCCGTCGCGCTCGAATCCACGCGGGTGCTGATGCTGCCGCGGGGCGAGGTGTTGCGGCTGTGTCGGCGGCGGCCGCAGGTCGCGGTCGCCATGCTGAGGACGATGGCGCGGCGGGTCCGTCACTTCGCGGGCATCGTCAGTGACCTGGCGTTTCGTCCGGTGACCGAGCGCCTGGCCCGATACCTGGACGCGGCGGCGGCCGCACCCGTCAAGCCCGGTGCCGCCGTCGATCTCACCCTCACCCAGGCCCAGCTCGCGGCGCGGCTCGGCACCGTCCGCGAGCTCATCGCGCGCGCCTTCTCCCAGCTCGAGGCGAGCCAGATCATCGCGCGCACGCGTTCGCGCATCATCATCCGTGATCCGGCTCGGCTGGCCGCCCTGGCCCGGGGCGCCGAGGCGGCGGCGCCGAGCGGCGACGGTGTGACTTAGGTCATAGCACCGGCCCACTCCGGCTCTTCATACTCGGGGCGATCGAGTCTCACGGGAGGCAATCATGTGGAGAGCAATCGTGGCCATCGCGCTCGTCATCGCCCTTGGCGGTGCGGTCCTCGCGCACGCGGTCTTCGCCCAGCATCCACCGGCTACCGGGACCATGCCGACGCTAGCCGGCCAGGACGCCTTCGGTGCCATCGCGGAGGTCGTCAGGATCATCGAGGCCGATCCCGCCACCGACTGGAGCAAGGTCGACGTCGAGCGTCTGCGCCAGCACCTCATCGACATGAACGAGGTCGTGCTCCGGTCCGCGGTCAGGCCGGCGCCGGTTCCCGGCGGGCTGGCGATGGAGATCACGGGCACGGGTCGGACGGAGCAGGCCATCCGCGCGATGGTCGTCGCGCACGCCGTCGAGCTGGACCGCATGCCGGAGTGGTCGGCCAGGAGCGAAGCGATCCCGGGCGGGGTCCGACTGACCGTCATCGCGAAGAGAGCCGATGACGCCGCGCTCGTCGCGCGCATTCGCGCGCTGGGCTTCGCCGGGCTCCTCACCGAAGGGCCCCACCACCAGCCCCATCACCTGGCGATCGCGAAGGGCCAGGCGCCGGCGGGCCACGTGCACTGATCGCCGGCCAGGACGCCGTCGCCACAACGTGATCGAATCGTCGCGGCCCGGCAACCGTGCGTCGATACGGTGCCTCCCGGATCGAGATCAATCCAACCCGGGGGACGACGATGATCCGAACGTCGAGAGACCGCGCCGTGAGCATGGCACCCTCACGTCTGGGGGCGCTCCTCCGGGAGCCCGCCGACCCGCGGGATCTGCTCACCTGAGCGCGTCGGCGATCGATCGGTCGTTGGTGACCCGGGGGACCTTGTGCTGATCGCCGAGCTTGCCGGCGGCGGGCCATCCAGCGGTGAAAGGTCCCGGACGGCAGCGGGATCAGGCGCGGACGCCGCCGGGGCCGGGGAAGTGCGGCGCCACCGTGAACTCGCCAACGACCGCCCGGCCCGCGCGGCAGGCGGCCAGCAGCGCCTGCTCGACCTCCTCCACGATCACGTTCTCGCCGAATGCGTTCACGAAATGGCGCGTGCGGCCGCTGATGACCAGGCGCAGCGGGTCACGGGCGGTGAAGCGCACGGTGTCGCCGAGCACGTACGACCAGAGACCGGCCGGCGTCGTCAGCACGACCGCATAGGCGCAATCCAGGTCGACGTCGGCGACGATGTGGCGGCGCGGGCGGCCGAGGTCCTCGACGGGGACGAACTCGTAGAAGACACCGTAGTCGAGCATGAGCGTGAGCCCGCCGCTGCGCTCGGTCTGCACGGCCACGAAGCCTTCGGAGGCCGGATAGACCTCGACGCCCTCCAGTCGGCGGGCCAGCCGCGCCTCGAACACCTCGTGATACGGCGCGAACGACACGCCCCCGTGGACGAAGACGCGCAGGTTCGGCCACAGCCCGGGCGTGGCGGCGCCGGGCCACCCGGCGCCGGCTGCAGCGACGTGCTGCCGCCGAGCATCAGCATCGGGCCGCCGAGCAGGGTCGAGCCTCCCACCCGCTCGGCCGCCATCAGCAGCGCGTCCCAGCCGCCACGCCGGTGGGCGGTCACCGCCTCCGGCGTGACCGGGATCACCTTGTCGCCCGCGGTCGTGCCCGACGTCTTCACCCAGGTCTGCGGTCGACCGGGCCACGTCACGTCACGGGCGCCGGCCAGCGCCGCCTCCCACGACGGCTTGAAATCGAGATAGCCGCGCACGGGCACGCGGGTCTGGTAGTCGGCGATCGACCGGATCGACGCGAAGCCGTGGGCCAGGCCGAACTCGGTGTCGCGCGCGACACGCACGTGGGCGCGCAGCGTCTCCTCCTGCACGCGCATCGCCGCGCGGCTCGTCGCCTCCAGCCCCCGCCGGCGCCGGCCCGCCGCCCAGTCCAGCCACCGCCCGCCGAGGGACGCGATCATCCGCCGACGACGACCGCGCGCCGCTGGGCGCGAGTTTCGTGCAGCCAGTCCCCGATGACCGCGTTGAAGGTGGCCGGCTGCTCCAGCATGGGCGCGTGCCCGCAGTTGGCGATGAAGACGAGCGCGGCGGCGGGCAGGAGCGCCCGGAAGCGCTCGGCCACCTCGGGCGGGGTGATGCGATCGTCCTTGCCCCAGACCAGCAGCGTCGGGACCTGGATCTCACCCAGCCGCGTCTCGAGGTTCGAGCGCTTGGCCGAGCGCGCGACGTGCAGGACGCGCCGGGCCAGCGCCCGCGTGGTGAGGATGCGGCGGACCGATTCCACCCAGCTGGGCGTGACGAGGGTCGCGTCGTAGAAGATCTCCTCCATCTTCCCCCGGAGGAACTCGGTCGTGGGCAGGTGGGGCACCGAGCGAGTTGCGCCGACCACGGCCGGGCCCAGATCGAGCGCCTCCAGAAAGCCGCCCACGTGGTGGGTCAGTCCCTCGACGGAGGGCTCGGCCCCCGCCGGATCGAGGATCGGGACCTGCGGCGCGATGGCCCGACACCACGGGGCCAGGGCCTCCAGCGTGCGCTCCCAGTGGTCGGGCTCGCCCATCAGGCCGTGGAGCAACACCACGGGCTCGCCTCCGCCACGCTCGAACCAGCGATAGATCGGATGCGATGGGCTCACGGTGGCCTCCTGGGTCGATGGCCGCCCCGGCGCGCCCTCCAGACCAACCGGCACGCGCGCAAGGCTGGTGTCCATGACGTCAGCATGGCGAACGCGTGTTACGTCAGACCGATCGCCGTATGAAGTTTGGGCTACATCCTCCGGGCCCGGCGCGCCTGGACTGCCGCGACCGGCGGGACGGGCCAGAACTTCTGCTGGCCGCCGAAGCATCGGCATCTCGACGCAACGCTCACGCGGCTCAGCCTCTCGGCGGCGATGAGGCGCTTCGGGATCGGGTCTGGGTCGTGCGCGTCTGGCGGTCGGCACCCGACGATTCCCCGCCGTCGGTCCGCCCCTCACCCAGCTTCGTCCAGTTGTTCGTCTTGAAGTTGTACTGATAGACGACCCCCTCGCCGTCGAGACCGAACAGATCGTTTTCCGACGCGCAGATCTGGGTCAGCTTCGCCATGGGTTCCTCCGTCTTCGCGATCGACTTACGCCCGCAGCGCCAGCGTAGCGACGACGCCGATCAGCTCGCGCGCGCCGACGGGCTTCTCCACGTGGTGCTGGAACCCCGCGCGCAACGCGCTCGCCCGATGCTCGGGGCCGCCGTAGGCCGTGAGCGCGGCCGCCGGCGTCGCGCCCCCGCAGTCCGGATGCAGCGCACGAACCCGGCCGATGAGCCAATACCCCCCCTCGCCCGGCATCGCGAGGTCGCTCAGCAGCACGTGGGGGCGCTCGGATTGCAGCCGGGCCAGCGCCTCCACGGCGGACCCGACCGCGGTCACCGTGGCGCCGGCCTGCTCGAGGATCTCGGTCACGACCTGCAGCACATACGGTGCGTCATCGACGACCAGGACCCGCACACCATCGAGACGCGTTCCTTCATCGAGAGGCAATGTCCGACGCTCCAAGTCTTGAAACACCTCCCAGCACGACGCGGACCCGGTGGGTCTTGCCGTCGGCGGCGAGGGGGATGCCGGCCGGATCGTCGAGCGGGACACCGTCCAGCTCCACCGACGCGACGCCGCGACTGACCCCCCGAGGATTCTCGACGGCGATCGTGTATCGCGCCGAGTGATGCCGAAACGTGAGCGTGAAGCCCGGCCACGCCCGCGGGATGCACGGATCCACCACGAGTCGCTGGCCGCGCACGCGGAGGCCGAGGATCGATTCGAGCCCGGCCCGATACATCCACGCCGCCGATCCCGTGTACCACGTCCAGCCTCCGCGGCCGACGTGGGGCGGCTCGGCGTAGACGTCCGCCGCGACGACGTAGGGCTCGACCCGGTAGCGGGCGATGCCGGCCGGCGAGCTCCCGTGATTGATCGGATTGAGCATCGCGAACATCTCGGCCGCCGTGTCCCCGTCGCCCAGCGCCGCGAAGGCCATCACCGCCCAGAGCGCGGCATGCGTGTACTGGCCGCCGTTCTCGCGGACGCCGGGCGGATAGCCCTTGACGTAGCCGGGCTCCAGGGCGGTGCCGTCGAACGGCGGCGTGAGGAGCACCACGAGGCGGTCACCGCGTCGCACCAGGTGCTTGTCGGTCGCCGCCATCGCCCGGCGCCCGCGGTCGTCGCTGGCGACTCCCGAGAGCACGCTCCACGATTGCGCGATCGAGTCGATGCGGCAGACGTCGTCGAGGACGGAGCCGAGCGGCGTCCCGTCGTCGAAGTAGGCGCGGCGGTACCATTCGCCATCCCACCCGTCGCGCTCGAGGGAGACTTCGAGGTCGCGGGCGTGTCGCCGCCAGGTGCCGGCGCGCTCGGGGTCGCGCCCCTCGGCCAGGGCCGCCCAGCGAGTGAGGACCGCGTGCAGGAACCAGCCGAGCCAGATACTCTCGCCCTTGCCGGCGGCGCCGACCCGGTTCATCCCGTCGTTCCAGTCGCCGGTCCCCATCAGCGGGAGCCCGTGGGCGCCGACCGCGAGGCTCCGATCGAGGGCGCGCACACAGTGCTCGAAGATCGTGCCGCGCTCCTGGGACACCCGCGGCTCGAAGTACGATTCCGCCTGCTCGGCGGACAGGGGCGGCGCGTCGAGGAACGGCACGAGCTCCTCCAGGAGGCTCCGGTCCTCGGTGACCTCGAGATACTGGCTGACCACGTACGGCAGCCAGAGCAGATCGTCGGAGATCCGGGTCCGAACGCCCCGGCCGGTCGGCGGATGCCACCAGTGCTGGACGTCGCCCTCGCCGAACTGGCGGGCGGCAGCCCGGAGCACCTGTTGACGCGCCAGCTCCGGCCGCGCCGCCGTCACCGCCATCACGTCCTGGAGCTGGTCGCGGAACCCGTAGGCGCCACCGGCCTGATAGAACGCGCTCCGGGCCCATAGGCGACAGGCGATGGTCTGATAGAGCAGCCAGCGATTGAGCAGGACGTCCATCGCCCGGTCGGGCGTCGTCACCTGCACCGTGCCCAGCAGATCGTCCCAGTACGAGGTCACGGTCCGGAAGAGCGTGTCGACGTCACCGGCCCGGTAGCGGACGATCAGCTCGGCCGCCGCCTCGCGCGAGCTGGCCTCGCCGAGGAACGACACGATCTCGGCGCGCCCCCCCGGCGCCAGCTCGACCGTCGTCTGCAGCGCGCTGCACGGGTCGAGGCCGGGGCCGACGCGTCCGGAGAGTCGCTCGCCTCGCTCCAGCGCCGCGGGATGGTCGGCGGTGCCGTGGCGTCCCAGGAACTCCGCGCGATCGCCCGTCCACGCCGTCTGCGCGCCGCCGAGGTCGGCGAACGCCACGCGCGTGCCGAACTCGGCACTCCACGTGTTGCGCGCGAGCATCGCGCCGGTCTTCGCGTCGATCTCGGTCACGACGAACGGCGCGCCGGTGCTGCGCGACACGCCGAGCGCCCACTCGACGTAGGCGGTGATCGTCAGCTTCCGCGACCGGCCGGAGGTGTTCGTCACGGTGAGACGAGAGATCTTGATCGGATCCTCGAGGGGGACGAACTGCAACAGGTGCAGCGACACCCCGTGGCTCACCCGCCCGAAGCGGCTATACCCCTGTCCGTGCCGCGTCACGTAGGTGCCGATCTCCTCACGGATCGGCAGGGCCGTCGGGCCCCAGAGCTCGCCGGTGTCTTCGTCCCGGACGTAGATGATCTCGCCGGGCGGGTCACTCACCGGGTCGTTGGACCAGCCGGTGAGCTGATGCTCGCGGCTGTTGCCCGACCACGTATAGCCGGCGCCGGACTCCGAGACCTGGAAGCCGAACGCGGGATTGGCGATCACGTTGATCCACGGGGCGGGCGACCACTGCCCCGGGCCGAGGATCGTCGCGTACTCCCGGCCGGCATCGGTGAAGCCGCCGAGGCCATTGCCGAACTCGAGCTCCGGCGGCGGCGGGAAGAGGTCGGGCGGCCGCTTCACGCCGGGCCTTCGCCGCGGCGCCGTCACCGCGGCGGTCTCGGATCGCTGAGCCCGCCCAACCTGCTCGGCCAGCGATCCCCGGCGGCTCAGGAGCACGGCCCGGGCCGCGGATTGCAGCACGTCGCGTTGCTGGGGGGTGATGTGGTCCGCGCGCAGGATGAAGACGCTCCCCTGCGGGGCCTGCCCCGCCGGCAGCGCCGACTGTCCCGTGCGGACGACCGTCTCCAGCAGCGTCTGCAAGTCCTGAACGTAGGACGGCGCCCGCTCGTTCACGATGACCAGGTCGACCGCGAGCTGCTTCATCCGCCAGTACTCGCGGGCGCGGAGGATCTGCCGCACGATGCCGACATCCTCGGGCTGGTCGATCCGGACCAGGACGATGGGGATGTCCCCCGAGATGCCGTGGGCCCACAGCTGAGGCGGGCCGCCGGCGTGGCGGGCCAGCACGTCGGCGGCCGGCCGCAGCGTGCGATCGGAGTAGAGAATGCGGCTGGCGAGACTCTGGAACAGATGCGCCTCGTCCGGCGCGATGCCGAGATGATGGAGCTGCACCTGGGCCTGCGTCCAGGCCAGCGTGGCGGCCCGGTCGAAGGTCGCCGGATCGCGGTACTTGTCGGCGAGACCGAGGGCCTCGTCGCGCGACGGCGCGACGAGCGTCGAGAACGCGACGTGCACCGTGCTGCCCGGCGGCAGCCGCACCCGGCGCCGGAGGCTCACGATCGGGTCGAGGACCGCGCCGACCGTGTTGGAGAGGGGGCCGCCGTCGATCACGGCGCGGGGCGTCCGGATCCCCCGCCCGCGCCCGAGGAATCTCGCGCGGTCGGTCTCCCACTGCGGGGAGCCGACGACGTCGCCCTCCACCATCACCACGTGGGCCAGCCACAGCGGGGTCTCCTCGGGGGACCGCGGGCGGCGGGTGGCGAGCAGCGCGTCCAGCTCGGGGACGCTCTCGGTGTGAACGAACAGGTTGGAAAAAGCCGGGTGGGCCGCATCGGCGGCCGGCGTGGCGAGCACGACCTCGGCGTACGACGTCAGCTCGATCTCCCGGGGCCTCGCGCCGAGGTTCGTGAGCGACACCCGGCGGATCTCCGCGTCGTCCTCGGCGGAGACGATCACCTCGAGCGCCGTCGTGATCCCGCCATCGCGGCGCACGATCTCGGCCCGGTCCTCCGCGAAGGTGACGTCGTACCGCTCCGGCTCCCGGCCGCTCGGCTGGTAGCCCGCCGACCACGTCTCCCCGCTCTGCGTGTCGCGAAGCAAGATGTAGGTTCCGCCGACGTCCCGCGTGACGTCCTCCCGCCAGCGGGTGATGGCCAGGTCGCGCCAGCGGCTGTACCCGGAGCCGGCGGCGGTCACCATCACGGCGTAGCGGCCGTTGGACAGCAGGTGCGTCCGGGGCGTCGCGCTGTGCGGCGAGCTGAAGCGGCGGACGACGGTGGGGACGAACTCGCGGACGTCGGCGGTGCCCGTCACCTCGTCCGCGCGAGGCCGGGTGACGGCGACGTCGCGCGGCGTGCGCTCCTGGAGCAAGAGCTCGGTGGCCTGCACCCTCGGCTCGGCGTGGAAGCGCCCGCGCATCCGGCCCTGCTGCAGGGTGTTCGCCAGCGCGACCAGGAGCATGCCCTGATGGTGCGCCATGTACGTCCGGACGACGGCGACGCTCGTGCCCTCGGGAAGGCGCGCCGGCGTGTAGTCCAGCGCCTCGTAGAAGCCGTAGGCGCCGCCGGCGCCGGCGTCGGCCAGCCGCCGGAAGTTCCGGGCCGCCGCGGTGGGATCGATCATGGCGGCCAGCGCCGTGGCATACGGCGCGACGACGACGTCCTCGCCCAGCCCCCGTCTCAGCCCGAGTCCCGGCACGCCGAAGTTCGAGTACTGGTAGGTCATCTCGAGATCGCGCACGAAATAGCCGGACTCCGACACGCCCCAGGGCACCCCGCGCTCGGCGCCGTAGCTGATCTGGCGGCGGACCGCGAGCCGGCCCGTCTGCTCCAGCAGGCTCCCCGCCGGGGCCCGCATCACGAGCGCCGGCATGAGGTACTCGAACATCGAGCCCGACCAGGACACCAGCACCGAGTCCCGATCGACGGGCGTGAGGGCGCGGCCCAGGCGGAACCAGTGCGAGACCGGCACCTCGCCCTTCGCCACGGCGAGAAAGCTCGTGAGCCGGGCCTCGGAGGCGAGCAGGTCGTAGCAGCTGGGGTCGAGACTGCCGTCGGCCACCCGATAGCCGATCGAGAAGAGCTTGCGCGTGGTATCGAAGAGGAAGGCGAAGTCCATCTCCGAGACCCAGGCCCTCGCCTGCTCGGCCAGGATCGTGAGGCGGTCGCGCAGCAGGACCGGCCCGCCGGCGGCGACGTCGCGCGCGTGGCTCGCGACACACGCCCGCAGGGCCTCGGCCCAGTCGAAGACCGTCTGCGCGGCGTCGCGGTCCTCCTCGATGAGCGCGCTGGCGATGGCGGCCACCATCCGGGCGCCGGCGTCGAGCTCCACGAGGCGGACGGCCCAGGCGGCCGGCGTCGGAGGGACCGTCTCCAGGGCCGCCGCGAGCGCGTCGAGCGCGCTGGTCAGACGCTGTCGGGTGACCGCGTGCCGCGGGTGGTCGGCCAGCGCGCGGGCCGACTCCCGGACGAGGAGCGCCGTGTCCTCGATGCCGGCCAGCGCGCCGGCGTCGAGCAGCGGCTGCTCGATCATCTCGCGGCACGCATGATCGAGCGCGAGCAGGTGGCCGGCGAGGTTGCCGCTGTCCACGGACGACACGTAGCGCGGATCGAGCGGGCGGCCGTCCCGCGTGTCGTACCAGTTGAAGAAGTGGCCGCGGAACCGCTCGAGCCGGGCCATCGTCGCGAAGGTGGCCTCGAGTCGCTCGACGGTGTCGACCCTCCCGAGCCAGCCGAAATCGCGCGCGACCATCGTCGAGAGCAGGTAGAGGCCGAGATTCGTGGGCGACGTCCGGTGGGCGATCACCGGCTGCGGATCCTCCTGGAAGTTGTCGGGCGGCAGCGCCTGGTCCTCGGGTCCCACGAAGGTGGTGAAGAAGCGCCACGTCCGCCGGGCGATCAACCGGAGCGCACGGGCGTCGCCGGCGGACAGCGGAATCGTCGTGGGACCCAGCGACGGACGGCTGATCCACCGCGCCACCGCCGGCGCCACGAGCCAGAGCAGCAGCACGGGCAGCGCCACCGGCCACGACTCCCGTCGCACCCAGGCCACGCCGGCCGCCGCGGTCCCGGCGAGGATGACACCGCCGGCCATGCGCTGGTAGAAGCCGCCGAGGTCGAGTCGGAGACCGGCCTTGGCCTGAGCGGCGGTGATCCACTCCAGCAGTCGGCGATGCGTCACGGACATCCGCACGAGGGTCCGCACGATCGCGTCCCCCATCAGCCAGGCCTGGTGCGCGAGCATCGTCGTCATCAACGCCGTCTGCGACGCGGCCTGGAGCAGGTCTCGACCGACGGCGCGGATGTGACTGCGCTTGGAGATGCCCCGCCCGCGAGGGATGACGCCGGCCAGGACCGGCGGCAGCGTGGGGAGCGCGATCATCGCGAGGACGAACGCGGTCCAGACGGCCGGCGAGGCGCCCGGCAGCGCCCATCCGGCCACGAGGGTCAGGACGGCGGTCGGGGCCGACAGCGTCCGCCGCAGGTTGTCGAACATCTTCCAGCGCCCGATCACGGGAACCACGCGGGATGGTCGACCGAAGATCCACGGAAGCAGCTGCCAGTCGCCGCGGGCCCAGCGGTGCTGGCGGGCGGCGGCCACGCCGTAGTGTGAGGGCGCATGCTCGAACAGCTCGACGTCGGTGACGAGGCCGGCGCGGGCGAAGATCCCCTCGAAGAGGTCGTGGCTCAGCAGCGCATTCTCGGGCACGCGGTCCGCCAGGGCGGCCTCGAACGCATCGACGTCGTAGATCCCCTTGCCGGTGTACGAGCCCTCCCCGAAGAGATCCTGGTACACGTCGGAGACGGCGGCCGCGTACGGATCGATCCCCGCCGGGCCCGATGACAGCCGCTGGAAGGGCGAGCTCTCGCCGCCGGGCAGCGGCGGCGTGATGCGCGGCTGCAGCACGGCGTACCCCTCGACGACGCGGCCGCCCAGGCCATCGAACCGCGGCCGATTCAGGGGATGCGCCATCGTGCCGACGAGGCGGTTGACGGCCTCGCGCGGCAGCTGGGTGTCGGCGTCGAGCGTGATGACGTAGCGAACGTGGCGGGGGGCGACGGCGGCGCCGGCGTCCCCCAGAAACGTCGTGTCGGTCGCCCCCCGCAGCAGGCGATTCAGCTCGTGCAGCTTCCCGCGCTTGCGCTCCCACCCCATCCACGTCTGCTGCCCCTCGTTCCAGAGGCGCCGGCGATGGAACAGGAAGAAACGCTCGCCACCGTCGGGGGCGGGCCCGTGCCGACGGTTCAGGCGGGCGATCGCTGCACGCGCGGCCGCGAGCGCCTCCTCGTCACCGGGGACGTGTTCGGCGGGCGCGTCGGTCCAGTCCGACAGCACCGCGAAGCGCAGGTCGCCGTCAGGGTTGGCCAGGTAGTGCACCTCGAGCCGCTCGACCTGCTCCTCCACCTCGAGGCGACCGGTGAGAAGGGTCGGGACGGCGATCATGGTGCGCAGCGTCGCGGGGGCACCGTCGCGCAGCTCCAGCCGGGGCAACACCCGCGGCGCCACCAGGGTCCCCACGGAGCGATTCACGAGGGCGATGGCCAGATCGGAGGCGGGCACCAGGGCCAGGAGCCCGAGCAGGAGCAGCAGGGCGTGTCCGGTCCCGGCGGCGGTCGCGAGCAGCATCGGCCACGCCAGGATGAGGGCGGTCAGGATCGCGATGGTTCCGAGATACCCGGGGGTCGCGGCGGCGATGTACCAGCGAAGGAGCCGGAGCGTGGGCGGCGCGCGGAACCCCAGCGCCCTCTCAAACCCGGGGCGCCCGCTCCCGATCAGGTAGTACCCGGCCTCCTGGTGTCGCGCGTCATCGGAGTCCCTGGCGGTGCCCGCCGCCGCCCGGGCGGCGTGGAGCGTGGCCTCCCGGGCGACCTCGAGCTCGGAGCGGGTCGAACCGCGCGCGAGCGCTTCGATGGCATGCCGGTAGGCATCGCGGGTCGCGAAGTCCAGCGCGCCGTACGTGTCACCCGCGCGCAGCACGTCGTCGACGAGGCTGACGCTCTCGAAGAGCGCCGCCCAGTCGAGGGCCGTCATCAGGCTCATGCTCATGATCACGTTCCGGACGGTCACGTTCATGGCGGCCTGCCGCTGATGCTCGACCCGGACGATGTCGTCGGCGGTCGTGCCCTGGGCGGCGAGGCGCTCGTCGAGCCACACGAGCGCCGGCGTCACGGCCGGATCCTGCTCGCGCAGGCGCTGGACGAGCTGCACCGCGAAGGCCGTCACGAGCGGGTCGTCGCCGACCCACTGCAGGCCGGTCCCCGACGGATCGCCGGAGCCGCCGTCGAGCCCGAGCACGTCGTCGGCGAGCGCGTCAGCCTCCTGGCGCGCCTGCCGCCCGCTCACGATGGCCTGGGCCAGGCGTCGAAGGTTCTCGACGAGCACGACCCGGAGCGTGATCGCGACCGCCCACAGCTCGCCGATGGTGAGCGGCTGCACCCGCTGGTAGGCCCGCACGAACCGACGGAGCGTGTCGAGGTCCAGGCGGCTATCGGTGTGGGCGACGAACGCCCAGGCCAGCCCGTAGACCCGCGGATAGCCTTCGAACGGACCGTCGGCGAGCTTGGGCAGCTCGCGATAGAACCCGGGCGGGAGATCGTCGCGGATCTCCCGCAACTGCTCGTCCACGACGTGGAAGTTGTCGACCAGCCACTCGGCCGCCGGCGTGATGGCCCGCTCCTCCCGGATGGCCCGGGCGATGACGCGATAGGCCTCACGGAGCACGCGGCCGTTGTCCTGGACCCGCGGCAGGAGTCGACGGCCTCTCGCCCGTCCACGCCGGACGGGCTGGGCGGCGGCCAGACTCTCGGCGTGCTGCTCGAGCCGCTCGATGCCGAACAGCTCGGCGCGGATCGGCTCTTCGAGCAGCGACGGGGCGATCAGGGGCATCCGCATCGAAGGCCGCAGCGCGGGCGGCGCGGCGCCGGCGCGCCTACTGGAGCTGGCGGAATCGCCGCATGCGCGCGAGCTGCAGTCGCTTGCGCGCCTCCAGGAATCCCGGACGGCGCGCCGGGGCCCGCTCATCGTGGGTCCGGACGAGGCGCGACACCGTCAGGTCGATCCGCCTGAGCGTGGCATCGGTCGTGGCGTTCAACGGTCTCCTCCCTTCGCTTACTTCGTGGCGCCGACGCGCACGGCGAAGTTCAGCGTCTCTTCCCTGTACGGTGACGGGACATACGCCAGCGTGGCCGCCGTCGCGGCCACCAGGACGGCGCCGAAGCCCCACCGCCACATCACGCCCTTCTCGTCACCCGCGCGCTCGGTGGCCACGAGCGTACGCTGAATCACGATCGCCAGCGCCGCCCCGATGGCCACGATGACGGCCATGGCGAACATCCCGGCGCTCGGAAACACGCCAAAGCCACGGATGATCCAGCCCGCCCCGATGCTTCCGACGAGGCCGAGGGTGACGTCCTTCTTCAGCCCGTAGCCTCCCCGCTTCATGACCAGGCCGGCCAGCACGCCGACCAGCGCGCCGACGAAAACCCAACTGACGAACATGCTGAAGCTCATGACTCTTCTCCTCTGCCAGCCTGGCCGGCGCTACTGACCGCGCGGCGCTGCCCGCGTGGCCCGCCGTCGGCGCGGGCGACCACTGAACGAACGAAGGCCCGGCCGGGCCGGCGTCGGCGCTGGAGTGGTCCCCGGCGGGGCGCCGTCCTGTCGCACCAGGAGCTCCTCGAGCATCTCGATCGCCCGCTGGTCGAGGGCCCGATCATCGACGATCACCTGCACCGTGGATCCCGCCAGCGCCCGGACGCGCTCGGCGGCCGACGTGGAGCACACGACCACGTCCACCCGTCGCACCAGCCGCCCCAGCGCCATGCCCTCGGCCGGGCCGACGCCGGCCAGCACGACGTTCGGGAGACCGGCGTTCGCGATCGAGTGCTCGAGATTGTGGGCCGTCTCGGCGGTGGCGGAGACCACACCCACCCGCGTTCCCGGCCGGCACTGGGCCAGCTGGTGCAGGGTCTCCAGATGCGCCTCGGCCAGCAGCGCGATCACCGGGACCCCTCGCCCCTTCAGGACTCGCTCGACCTGGGGGAGATGACAGAAGCTCGTGACCGCCGCCCGCCAATGACCGGCCTGCTTCTGGCGCCGCACGATCGTCGCCAGATCGTCGAGCAGCACCTTGTCGACGCGGACGGGGAGGTGGCGCTCCAGCTGGCCGGCGAAGAAGTCCAGCTCGGGCGGACTGCACTCCACGAGGAGGACCTGGGGGGCCTCGCGGACGGCGGCCGGCCGGACCGCGGCCAGGCTGAGCACGCCGACCGCCACGTCGTCCGCGGTCATCCCGAGCGCCGCCGCGCGGATCACGACGTCTTGCAGCAGTCGCTCCCGCAGGTGGGGGGCCGGGCGAGTGGGCGGCGCCGGGGCCACAAACATGCCCGACCCCCGCCGGGCCTCGACGTGTCCACTCTGCTTCAGGTCCTCCACCACGCGTGCGACCGTGTTGGGGTTGATGCCGAGGAAGCCGGCGAGCTCCCGGATGCTGGGCAGCGCCTCCTCCCGCGGGACGCCCCCGCCCTCGATCAGGTGCTTGAGCTGCTCGGTCAGCTGGCGCCGGATCGTGATCGGGCTGCGCGCGTCGATCTTGAGGCCGAGGGCGGGATTCACTGTATTAGCATACTAGTACAGAGATGCTGAAAAAGGCAAGATGTACTAGTCCAGTGATACACTCGCCTGCGAGGACGAGCCCATGCGTCATCGCGAGCGTCACCGTTCGGAGCGGGTCGGATGGCTGCGCGCGGCCGTCCTGGGGGCCAACGACGGCATCGTGTCGACGGCCAGCCTCGTCGTGGGCGTCGCCGCGGCGGGAACGCCGAGGAGCCAGGTCGTCGTCGCCGGGATCGCCGGCCTCGTGGCCGGCGCCATGTCCATGGCCGCCGGCGAGTACGTCTCGGTGAGCTCCCAGGCTGACACGGAAGAAGCGGACCTGGCGCTCGAGCGCCACGAGCTGGCGAACGAAGACAGCTCCGAGCGGGCGGAGCTGGCCAGCATCTACGTGGCCCGCGGACTCGAGCCGGCGCTCGCCCGGCAGGTGGCCGATCAACTGATGGCCCACGACGCGCTCGGCGCCCACGCCCGCGACGAGCTCGGCCTGTTCGATCTCCAGCGGGCGCGCCCCGTGCAGGCGGCGCTCGCCTCGGCGGCGACCTTCTTCGTCGGCGGGGTCATGCCCCTGCTCGTCCTGCTGCTGGCCCCTGCGAATATCCTCGCGGCGGCCGTGACGGGGACGTCCCTCGTTCTCCTGGCGGCCCTCGGCTGGCTCGCGGCCCGCGCCGGCGGCGCGCCGGCCACCCTGGGAGCCTGGCGCGTCGCCTTCTGGGGCGCCCTCGCCATGGCGCTCACGTATGGCGTGGGCGCCCTCTTCGGTGCCTTCGCATAGCCCGGGGGCGAGCCACGGCTGACATCCTCACTCGGTGACCGTGCTCGACGCTGACGTTCGGCGGTCGATGGTCGGCGAACGCCCCACTCGCCGGGCGTTCAGAACTTCGGCGCCGCCCCCGACGGTGTCGTCGGAACCTACGGGCTGGCCCGCTGGACGGACGTGGCCACGATCCGATGGCTCGGCTGGTGGATGAAGCCGATGGCGGTGACATAGTCGTTCTGCGCGATGTGACGGATCTCGCCCTGAGCAATGCGCGTCAGGTCGAGCATCACGACGCCTCCGCTGTCGAGCGCGACGAGCATCTCCGTCGGCGACACGTAGGTGACACGTCCCTCGACACGAAGGATCGGCTCCCCCTGAGCCCTGATCGACGTCGCCGACATCAGCACCAGGGCGAGCGCTCCGAACACGATCCCCGCGTGCCTCGTGACTCGCGTCAGGAACGACGGGCGGCATCGACCGTAGCCGCTCACGCCGTGACGTCCCGGAGCCGCTCGTCGACCACGTCCCAGGCGACGACCTTCCACCAGGCGCTGAGGTAATCCGAGCGGCGATTCCTGTATTTCAGGTAGTACGCGTGCTCCCAGACATCGCAGCAGAGAAGCCCGGGCGTTCCGCGGGGCAGCACGCTCTCCTGGTTGGGCAGCGCCACGATCTCCAGGCGGCCCCGCGAGGGGTCCACGACGAGGAACGCCCATCCCGCCCCGACGTGTTTCGTGGCCGCGTCGGTGAAGAGGGACTGGAAATGCTCGAACGAGCCGAAGTCCCTCGTGATGGCGTCGGCGATCGCACCCTTCGGCGCTCCATCCGCGCGAGGTCCCAGGATGTCCCAGAAGAACTGATGATTGACGTGCCCGCCACCACTGTTGCGGACGGCCGTCCGGATCGTTTCCGGCACCAGGTCAATGCGACGCAGCAGATCCTCGACCGTCAGCTCGGCCAGCTGCGGGTAACGCTCGAGTGCCTTGTTCAGGTTGTCGACGTAGGCTCGGTGATGCTGGTCGTGATGGAGCTCCATCGTCTCCGCGTCGATGTACGGCTCGAGCCCGTCGTAGCCGAACCGCAGCGGCGGTAACTTGTAGGCCATGTCGAAATCTCCTCGATCCCGCTCCCGCCCGGAGCAGCGTCACGTCCGGCCTCAATCTAGTCCTCGACCACGGGGTCGCCTATTGGACCTTGGTCCAGCTTCGAGCGCGCGTCCGTCGCGCTACGATCAGGCGAGCACGCCGCGGACCAGGATCGGACAGAGGCGTGACTCCCCAGGGGCGTGGATGGCTCGCCGCACGACGAACTTCCTCGGTTGGCGGTCGCCGATCCGGCGTTCCTCCCGACCCTGGAGGCCTATACCTCGGCGGCCCGTGGCGGCAACACCGTCGATCTGCGGCTGAACGGCGACCAGATCTTCCCCGCCACCCGCGCCTGGCGGTCCTCGCCGCGCATGAGTCCAAGGTCCAATGGACCCGCCGGATGTCGCCGACTACCTTCAGGGGGACAGCGAGGACGATCCGAGGTTCACCACCGACCAACGCCCGTAGGGCCGCACGCGGCCGAGGAGAGATCATGAAGACTCGCAATCTCACACTGCTCTGCACCGCCCTGGTCGTGGGGGCGGCGTCGACCACGGCCCCGGCGACCGTCGCCGCGGCAACGCTCCGGGCGCCGGTGATGCTGGCGCAAGCGACCCCCGCCCCGGCGGCCACGACGCGGACACCGGCGACCGCCTCGAAGGTCTCGACGGTGGATCCGGTGGAGGCACGCATCAAAGACCTTCATGCCCGGCTCAAGATCACCACGGCCCAAGAAGACCTGTGGACGAACGTCACCGGAGTCATGCGTGACAATGCCAAGGCCATGGACGCGCTCCGGAAGGCCAGGACCGAAAAGGCCCAGGCCATGACCGCCGTCGAGGATTTCAAATCCTATGGCGAGATCACCGAGGTCCATGCCGATGGCATCAAGAAGTTCGTGCCGGTCTTCGCAGCGCTCTACGACAGCATGTCGGGTGCGCAAAAGAAGGATGCCGACACCCTCTTCCGCCAGGGCTCGGCCCAGAAAAACGCGGCCACCCGATGAAGGCGTCGATGGCCGGTACGATCCTGGTGGCGCTCGCCCTCGGCTCGCTGATCGGCGGCCCCTTCGTGGGGACGGCGCTCGGCGAAGACCACGACAGGCGCCCGACGCAGCAATACCGCGGTGGGCACGAGCGTGATGGGCGCGACACTGGCGCTTGGCGCGACCACGGCGGTTGGCGTGACAACCGCGGCTGGCATGCGTACCGGCCGGTCTACGCGCCTCCGCCGGTCCTCTATGCCCCGTCGCCATCGCCGGGCATCAGTATCTTCTTTCCGTTGTTCCGGTAGAGGGCTCTCCGACGCTCAACGCCCCGCGCCCTCGGTGTGGAGGATCTCTCCACCGGGCCGAGGGTGAGCCGCAAGAGGAGGATTCGTCATGAGCAGGGTTCTTGCCGTGTTGTTCGCCGCCGCGCTGAGCGCCACGCTGGTGGCCCCCGCGACCGCCCAGACCGCTGGCGAGAAGGTCAAGACCGGCGTCCAGAAGACGAAGGACGCCGTCGACAAGGCCGAGGACAAAGTCGAGGACAAGGCGAAGGACGTGAAGGACCGGGTGCTCGGGCGCAAGACCGAGGGCCCCGAGGACCATCGCGGCGCCACCAAGCACGACCACGTCGTGGCCGCGCAGCAGGCGCTGAAGGACAAGGGCCACGACCCGGGGACGATCGACGGCAAGATGGGTCCGCACACCCGTGCCGCGGTCTCCGGCTACCAGAAGGCCGAAGGCCTGAAGGTGACCGGCCGGCTCGACGACGACACCCGCGCCAAGCTCGGCATGTAGATCGGCACGACCGGAGGCCGGGAGGGATCCCGGCCTTCGGCGACACCCTGCCCGGGCAGTAGGAGTAACATCACCCGACATCAGTGCGCGACTGGACATCGCCGTGATCACGCATGCCGGAGCACCGTCCCCGGTGACGGCCCCACACCGCTCCGTCGACGCGCTCCTCGCAGACCTCCACGCCCGCCCCGGCGGCCTGACGACCGACGAAGCGCGCCGGCGGTTCGGCGAGGTCGGCCCGAATGAGCCCGGGCGGGCGCCGCGCACGGCCGGGTTCGTGCAGATCCTCCTGCTCCTGGCGAATCCGCTGGTCATCATCCTGCTGATCGCCAGCGCCGCGTCCGCGGTCCTCGGCGAGCGGGTCAACGCCTCCCTCATCGTCCTCATGGTGGCGCTGAGCGTGGCGCTCAACTTCGTCCAGACCTACCGCTCCCATCGCGTCGCCGAGGGCCTGCGCGACGCCGTGGCGCCGACGGCGATGGCCCTCCGCGACGGAGCCTGGAGCGAGATCCGACGGCGCGACGTCGTCCCCGGGGACATCGTCCGACTCGCGGCCGGGGACCGCGTCCCGGCCGACGCCCGTCTTGTCGAGGCGCGAGACCTCCACGTCCAGCAGGCCGCCCTCACGGGCGAGTCGATGCCGGCCGAGAAGGAGGCCGCCGACCTCGAGATCGCGCCGCGTCAGCCGGTCGACGCCCGCAACGTCGTCTTCCTCGGCACGTCGGTCGTCAGCGGCACCGCGACGGCGCTCGTCGTCGCCACCGGACCGGCCACCGCCTTCGGCGACATCGCCGCCCGCCTGTCGACGCGCCCGCCGGAGACGGAGTTCGAGCGCGGCACCCGCCAGTTTGCCCTCCTCATCACGCGCACGGTGTTCTTCCTCGTCCTCTTCGTGCTGCTGGCCGGCGCGCTCCTGCATCACGCCTTTCTGGAGTCGCTGCTCTTCGCGGTGGCCCTCGCGGTCGGCTTGACGCCCGAGTTCCTGCCCATGATCAGCGCCGTCACCCTCTCCCGCGGGGCGGCCCACATGGCCCGGCACAAGGTGATCGTCAAGCATCTCGAGGCGATCGAGAACTTCGGCAGCATGGACGTCCTCTGCAGCGACAAGACCGGTACGCTCACCAGCGGCGCCATGGTGCTCGACCGGCAGCTGGACCCGTTCGGCCAGGTCTCGGCGCGGCCCCTCGCCCTCGCCTGCCTCAACAGCGCCCACCAGACCGGCATCAAGAGTCCGCTGGACGAGGCGATTCTCAAGCGCGGCGGGGCCGCCGCCGACGGCTACCGCAAGATCGACGAGGTTCCCTTCGACTTCGAGCGCCGCCGGCTCTCCGTCGTCGTCGAGAACAGCGGGGGCCGCCTGCTGATCACCAAGGGGGCCCCGGAGGGCGTCCTCGCCTGCTGCACCGCCTACGAGGCCGGCGATCGCCCAACCCCGCTCGATGAGACGCTACGGACGCGCTGCGCGGCAACCTACCGGGAGTTGAGCGCTCAAGGAGCCCGAGTCCTGGCCGTCGCCTACACCACGGCGCCGCTCCAGGCCGCGTACTCCGCCCGCGACGAGCGTGGGCTCGTGCTCGCCGGCTTCGTGACCTTCTTCGATCCGCCGATGGAAGGCGTCGCCGAGACACTGCGCGCGCTCCGCCGCGACGGCGTCGCCGTGAAGATCCTCAGCGGCGACAACGAGCTCGTGGTCCGCCACGTCTGCGGTCAGGTCGGCCTCGACAGCACCCGCGTCGTCACCGGCGACGAGATCACGCGCATGACCGACAGCGCGCTGGCGGTGGTGGCCGAGCAGACGACCGTCTTCGCCCGTGTCTCACCCGCCCAGAAGAACCGGATCATCCTCGCCCTCAAGAGCCGCAATCACGTCGTGGGCTTCCTGGGCGACGGCATCAACGACGCGCCTTCCCTGCACACGGCGGACGTCGGGGTGTCCGTCGCGACCGCCGTCGACGTCGCCAAGGACGCCGCCGACATCATCCTGCTCGAACGCGACTTGAGCGTCCTCCACGCCGGCATCCTGGAGGGCCGGCGGGCCTTTGGCAACGTGATGAAGTACCTGCTGATGGGGACCAGCTCGAACTTCGGCAACATGTTCAGCATGGCGGGGGCGTTCCTCTTCCTCCCCTTCCTGCCCATGCTGCCGACCCAGATCTTGTTGAACAACTTCCTCTACGATCTCGCCCAGATCACGATCCCCACCGACAACGTCGACGACGCCTTCATCCAGACGCCGCAGCGGTGGAACATCGCGATCATCCAGCGGTTCATGGTGGTGATCGGGCCCATCAGCTCGCTCTACGACTTCTTCACGTTCGGCGTGCTGCTGTGGGTCTTCCGCGCCTCCGAGGGGTTGTTCCAGACGGGGTGGTTCGTCGAGTCGCTCGCGACGCAGACGCTCGTCCTCTTCGTCATCCGCACCACCGGCAATCCCTTCCGTAGTCGGCCGAGCCTGCCGCTGGCCGTCACCACGGTGCTCGTGGTGCTGATCGGCGTCGGCGTGCCGTTCACGCCGCTGGCCGCGACGCTCGGCTTCGTGCCGCTCCCCCCCGTCTACTTCGTGTTCCTCGGCGGGGTCACCGTGACCTATCTCGCGCTCGTCGAGGTGGTCAAGCGCCGCCTGATGCGCCGGCTGCTCGGCCTGCGCCCCGCGACCCCCGCGAGGCACTCCGCCATGCCGGCCGCCTAGAGACCCTCAACCCAGCCCGTACGATCCGGGAGGGCAAGACATGGCCACCGACGCCGAGATTCGGACGTTCGTGCAGCATCACCACGGCTTCATCCCGAAAACGGGGTGGATCGCTCACGTCAAGGAGGTTCACGGCATCCCGACGCTGCGCGGCACGAAGCGGGCCCGTCGGGATCGTGACGTCGAGCCGTGCCCGCCCGACAAGCGTGAGGCGATCGAAGAGGCGCTTCGGCATTTCGGCATGATGTGAGTCCGTAGGCACAAGGTCCAATAGTCGCCGTCTTCTGTTCGGGCGAAGGTGATGTAGCGACGTTCAGCCAACCCCTACAGGAGACGAATCATGCCCCGCTGCAGAATCGCCCTCTTGGCTCCGATCCTCCTCGCCCTCCTCTGTCTGCAACTACTGTCGGGCTGCCTCCTCGTCCCGGTCGATGATGGCCGGCGGCGCGGCGGTGACTGGGACGACCGTGATCACGACCGCGGGTACGACCGCGGGTACGACCACGATCGCCACGACGATCACCGACGGTAGACGGGGACTCACCGGATCGTGAGCGCTCGCGGTCTCAGCCGACACCTGGAGGGCCTGGCCCGCACGATCACGCGCCTCACCGGGAGCACGATGGGGTTCGCCCTCGCGCTCGGCACCATCGTGGTCTGGGGCGTGACCGGGCCTCTGTTCCACTTTTCCGACACCTGGCAGCTGGTGATCAACACCGGCACCACCGTCGTGACCTTCCTGATGGTCTTCCTCATCCAACGGTCCCAGAACAAGGACTCCCTGGCCCTGCAGCTCAAGCTCAACGAGATCGTGGCCGCCGTCGACGGCGCGAGCAATCGCCTGGTCAACATCGAGGATCTCACGGAGGCGGAGCTGGACGTTCTCCATCACCACTATGCCCGGCTCGCGACGATGGCCAAGGGCGACGTCGACCTGATGCAGTCCCACTCGGTCGACGAGGCGGCGACCCGGCATCACCGGAAGCACGGCCGGAAGGCCGGTGAGAAGCCGCCGCCGGCCCCATTGGACCAAGGTCCAGTAGCCGCTCGACATCGGAGCGACTAGAGTCAAGACAACGAAGCTGGGAGGCCTCCTCGCGTGCGCGTCTCCCGGCAGAAAGCCCGATGGAGGGGAAGCCAATGCTTGCCACGATTCTCGTCGTCGTCCTGATCCTCGCGCTCTTCGGTGCGCTGCCGACCTGGGGACACAGCCGCAGCTGGGGCTACGGCCCGAGCGGCGGTGTCGGTCTCGTGCTGCTGATTCTCGTCATCCTCGTCGTGACCGGCCGGATCTGAGGGGAGCCGCAACCGGGCCGTGACGGCCCGGTTGCGGTCCATCGGGAGTGTCGTTTCCACCACGACGTCCGCTACGCGGGAGGGCGCGACATGGCGCACAAGGTATCTTCGCTGCGATTCGCCTACGATGCTCTCGAGCCGTACATCGATGCCGAGACGATGGAGCTGCATCACGACACGCATCATCAGGCGTACGTCGACAACCTGAACAAGGTGATCGAGCCGTATCCGGACCTGGCCGCTCTCACGGCCGAGGACCTGCTGCGTCGCCTCGATCAGGTGCCGGCCGAGATCCGGACGGCCGTCCGCAACCACGGCGGGGGCCACGTCAATCATCAGCTCTTCTGGGAGATCCTCGGGCCGAGGGCCGGCGCGTCGCCGAAAGGCGCGATTGCCGACGCCATCACGAAGCACTTCGGCTCGTTCGAGGGGTTTCGATCCCTCTTCTCCCTCGCGGCGGCGAAGCACTTCGGCTCGGGATGGGCGTTTCTCGTCGTGAACCCAGCGACCGAGGCGCTCGAGATCGTGGCGCTGCCCAACCAGGACAGCGTACTGTTGCACGGGAAGCTCGCGCTCCTGTGCTGCGATGTCTGGGAGCACGCGTACTACCTGAAGTACAAGAACCGACGCCCGGACTACCTCGAGGCCTGGTGGAACGTCGTGGCCTGGGACGTCGTCGACCAGCGGCTCGACGACGTTCGGGTCGGAACGTGTCGCGGGTAGCCCGGAGCCGGTCTCACACGAGGAGGAGCGGAGATGCGAACCAGTGAGGCGTTCGTGCTCGGAATGATCGCGGGTGTCGTCGTCGCCTGGCGCTGGGGGAGCGAGATCCAGGGCTATGCCGGAGCACAGACGCGGGGCCTGAGGACCCGGGCAGCGGACGGGATGCAGGCGGTCGATGAGAAGGCCGGCCAGGTCCTGGACCGTGGCGGGGATTCCCTGCGGCGCGCCGAAGGCTTCTTGCAGGACACCAAGGAGCAGGTCAGCGAGGTGCTCCGAGCCGGTCAGGACGTCATTCGTCCGACGTCCGCCACACCGTAGGGCTGCCGATCTCCGTCGCGGTGAGCACTCTTGACCAGACTGCGCGTGTCAGCCCCGGTAGAGTCTGGGTAGAAGATTCCCGGGAAGCGTGTGACTCATCATGAGCGATCTGATCAACGTCGTTGTGAACGGCCCCGAGTTGTATGTGCTCGCGAGTCTCTGCGTGGTGGTCATCACCGTATGCGGAATGAGCTTGTGGCGTGAGCAACGAGATCGCCTGACAGGTCTCACCCGGCTCCTTGGTCGGGTCGGACCGAGCGGGGATCGTTGAGCCGAGGCCACGGAGTCTGCGTCACCGCGCGAGGCGCCGGCGCGCTCGTAGGTCTTCGTCCCCCCGAGTGCCGGTAGCCCTCTCCCATCTCGAGACGTTCGTCGCAATACGCCGAGATCCACACAGAGTCGACCGATCGGGCTCGTGACGGGCCTCGGGAAGCCGCCGGCGCCCTCGCGAGGGAGGATCAGGATGCGCTGGGGTGACATGCGGAGCAGCAACAACGGGCGGATGAACGCCCCGGAGGGGGATTGCCGTGGAACGCTATGACCTGGTCATCATCGGAGGCGGGGCGGCGGGCATCAACGCGTTGAAAGCGGCCGTCACCCTGGCCCGGCGGGTCGCTCTCGTCGACCGGGGGCCACTCGGCGGAACGTGCGTCAACCGGGGGTGAATCCCGAAAAAGACCTTGGTAAGGTCTGGACGGATTCACCGGCTCGCGAAGGACGCGGCACGTTTCGGCACGACGGCCGGCCCCGTGGCGCTGGACTGGCCGACGGTCGTCCGCCGGCAGCACGAGATCGTCAAGGAGTTCCAGCCGCTGCCGGAGTCGCTCGCCCGGAAGGGAGCGGAGATCATCCTGGGCGAGGCAAGGTTCGTCGATTCGCACACCATGTCGGTGAACGGCTCCATCGTACGGGCCGACCGGATCATCATCGCCGCGGGATCGACCCCCGTCGTTCCCGCGTTGCCCGGCGTCGAAGCGACGATCACCTCGGATGAGCTCCTGTTCCTTCCCGTCTTTCCGCGACGGCTCGTCATCGTCGGGGCGGGTGTCATCGGTCTGGAGATGGCCGGCGCGTTCAGCGATTTCGGAGCCGAGGTCGTGGTCGTCGGCCAGGGCCGTGAGATCCTCCCCGGGTTCGACCCCGATGTTGCCGGCTATCTCCGGAAGATCTTGGAGAGCCGCGGCGTCACCTTTCACCTGGGCGCCACGCTCACGAGCTTCTCCAGGGGACGAGATGGCGTGACGGCGATCTTCACGAAGGACGGCGAGCCCCATGCGGTGACGGCGGACCGAGCGTGCGTGGCCATCGGTCGCCGGTGGAGGCCCGAAACGCTGGGCGCCGAACACCTGGGTCTACAGATGGGACACCTCGGCCTCGAGGTCACGCCCCATCTCCGCACGTCGATGGCGCACGTCTACGCGGCCGGTGATGCCGCCGGCAACGCGCAGCTCACGCCGGTGGCAGCGTACGAGGGTCGTCTGGCGGCTCACAACGCGCTGCAGGGCGACCCGTTGATCGCCGACACCACGCTCGTGCCCCAGAGCGTCTTCACGACACCGGAGGTGACCAGGGTCGGCCTGACCCACCGGGCGGCGACGGCCAGTGGCGTGAAGTGCCACGTCGCGACGCATGATCTGCGGGGGGCGTCGAACGGCCGCGCCACCGGTGAGGACGACGGGTATCTCAAGCTGGTGTTCGACGCCGCCCAGGAGCGGCTGCTCGGTGCCCAGATCGTCAGCTATGCCGGCGCCGAGCTCATCCAAATGGCGGCGCTGGCGATCCGTACCGGCGCCACCGCGAGCGTCCTCGCGGCCCAGCTCTCCGTCCACCCGAGCCACGGCGAGCGCTTCATCAAGATCGCGGCCCACGACCACCACGAGATCTGTCAGGCAGGAGAGTGAGGCGTGCCATGAAGAGCAAGAAGGCGTCGGCGCGCGTGACTGCGGCGAATCAAGAAACCGCGGCGGCCGCGGGAGCCGCCAGCCGATCCGTGAGGCGCAAGGCGATCGCGAATGCCGCCGTCGAGAACGTCGCCCGGCGGCAGTTCGAGAAAACGGCCTCCAGCGCGATCCAGGCTCACACGCGCGCGAGTGGTCAGAGGCAGCAGGCCAGGCGGGATTCCCGGTGAGATTGCCTCACGCCTCCTCCTGGAAGGATCCAGGAGGAGGCGCAGGTGGTCACCCGAGATAGTCGTTCAGACCGGCGTCGCCTGGTTCACGGCCGGGCGCCGCGTCCCTGACCTGGCTCCGGGCTGACGGCCACGGGCTCAGCCGGCTGCTCGGGCCGCCGACCGTGCGTATCAGACTGGGCAGCAGCGGGACGAGGGTTGGGCTGCTCGGTGCGTTGCGGCGGAGCGTGGATCACTGGAACCGTCGCAGGCGCGGGTGTCGGAGCCTTCGCCTCAGGGGCTGCCACGGCAGGCGGCGTCGGCGGCTGTGGCCGCTCGGCCGGCTTGTTCTGCTTCACGTCCGGTCGTGGCGGGACAGCGACGACTGGAGCGACCTCACGCTTGGGCTGCGGTGTCGCCACGGCAGGCGGCGTCGGCGGCTGTGGCCGCTCGGCCGGCTTGTTCTGCTTCACGTCCGGCCGTGGCGGGACAGCGACGACTGGAGCGACCTCACGCT
>JBGQLG010000057.1:0-26275 GCA_041499965.1 Methylomirabilia bacterium | reverse complement strand
GGGCCGCGGGCGCGCCGGCATGGCTCGCCTATCGCCGTAACTCGCTCCGGGCTCGGCTCGCTCGGGCCCCCCATCCCCCAGGGGGGGCTGGGGCGCGGACAAGTCGGATCGTGGGCGGCTCGCGAGCCGAGCCTGGAGCGACAACGGCGACGACCGCTTGCCACGGAGGCGCGCCCGCGGCCTCCGCGCCCGCCCGCCGACGTCATCGCGCTGCACGAGGATCACCGGTGACCGCGCGCTCTCCCGTGCGTCGCGTAGCCGCCGTTGTCGTTCACAGGGCGACGATCCTGGCCTTCGTCGTGTTCGCGGTGTTCCCGTTCTATTGGATGGTCGTCACGACGTTCAAGCAGAATGCTGACCTATACGTGGGCGCCACCAATACCGCGCACAACCCGTTCGTCTTCAACCTGGCGCCCACGCTCGAGCACCTGCGCACGCTGTTCGGGCAGACGCTGTATTTGACGTGGCTGTTCAACACGCTGCTGGTGGGCGCGGTCGTGGTGGCCATCACGCTGGTCCTGGCGGTGCCGGCCGGCTACAGCCTGGCCCGGCTGTCGGGGCGGTGGGGCGAGCGGCTCAGCATCGGCATCTTCCTGACGTATCTCGTGCCCTCGACGCTGCTGTTCATCCCGTTCTCGCGGCTGGTGTCGCTGCTGGGGCTGCAGAACAGCCTGTGGTCGCTGATCCTGATCTACCCGACCTTCACGGTGCCCTTCTGCACGTGGCTGCTCATGGGCTTCTTCAAGTCGCTGCCCAAGGAGGTCGAGGAATCGGCGATGGTCGACGGCTGCAGTCGCGTTGGCGCCATCTGGCGGATGGTGCTGCCGCTCTCGGTGCCCGGCCTGCTGACGGTGGTCATCTTCGCGCTGACGCTGGTGATCCAGGAGTTCGTCTACAGCCTCACGTTCATCTCCTCGGTCGAGCGCATGACCGTGAGCGTGGGGGTGCCGGTGGCGCTGGTGCGCGGCGACGTCTACTACTGGGGCTCGCTGATGGCCGCCTGCCTCATCACCAGCATCCCCATCGCCGTCCTCTACAACGTCTTCCTCGACCGGTTCATCACGGGCTTCACGGTCGGCGCCATCAAATGAGCGCGTCGGGCGTTCATGTCGCGTTTGCACGGCCACACGGGCTTCACGGTCGGCGCCATCAAATGACCGCCGTCCCGCCCGCGCCGGGGTGCGAGGCACGGGCGACCTGCGTGGTATCCTAGCGCGCTCGACATGACAGGCCCGTCGCGTCGCTGGTTCGAGGAGATCACCGTCGGCGAGGAGAGCGAGTCCCCGGGACGCACGGTCACCGAGGCCGACATCGTGATCTTCGCGGGGCTCTCGGGCGACTACAACATCCTGCACACCGACGCGGAGTTCATGAAGTCCTCGAGCTTCGGCGAGCGCATTGCCCACGGCCTGCTCGGCCTGGCCATCCAGTCCGGCCTCTTCACGCGCTCCGGCACGCCCTACGCGACGGTGGGCTTCGGCACCCTGCGCTGGAAGTTCAAGGGCCCCATCAAGATCGGCGACACGATCCGCGTGAGGGCCCGGGTGACCGCCAAGGACGACGCACCGAAGGCCGGCCCCGGGGTGGTGACCGTCGTGCGGCACGTGCTCAACCAGCGTGACGAGGTGGTGCAGGAAGGCGAGACCGAGATGCTGGTCGAGCGCCGTCCGGGCGGCTAACCGCGCGTGGCGTCGCCGGCCCGGTCCTTTTTCGAGGATGTGGTCCTGAACGGCGTGCTGGAGACGCCGGCCATGACCCTCACCGAGACGCACGTGGCCCTCTACGCCGGGCTCACGCAGGATGCGCCGATCGAGCCGGGGCTGGTCCCCGAGCTGCTGCCGATCTGCCTCACCACCGGCCTTGGCTGGCGCGTGCCCCAGCCCCCGCTGGCCGTCCTCGCGTTCATGGGCTTCGAGTGGGAGGCGCTGCAACCCATCCGGGTGGGGGACACGATTCGCAGCCGCTCGAAGACCACGGTGAAGCGCTCGATGCGCGAGGGCGGCGTCATCGTCGAGGAGCGGCAGGTGATCAACCAGCGCGACGAGGTCGTCCACCGCGGCAAGTTCACGTTCCTCGTCGCCAAGCGCCCCGCGTAGCCGCGGCCGGCCTCCGGTGGGGCGTGCTAGACTGCCACCTCATCGGAGGAGGCCGCCATGAATTTCCCGCTCGTGTCGTCGACGCCGTCCGCGCTGGGGTTCGCGCCTGAGCATCTCGACCGTCTGGCCACGACGATCGAAGGCCACATCCGCCAGGGGCGCTACCCGGGCGCCCAGATCGCCCTGGCCCGGCGGGGCCAGCTGGCGCTGTACCGGTCGTTCGGCGACGCCAGCCTGGAGCCGTCGCGGCAGCCGGCCGCCGACGACACGCTGTGGCTGCTCTACTCGAACACCAAGGTGATCACGGCGTGCGCGGTGTGGCTGCTGGTCGAGCGCGGGGCGCTGCGCTTCACCGACACGATCGCCGAGCACGTGCCCGGCTTCGAGGCCAACGGCAAGGGCGCGATCACGGTGATCGACGTCCTCACCCACCGGGGCGGCTTCCCCAACGCCGACGTGCCGCCGGAAGTCTGGGAGGATCACGAGCTCCTGCGCCGGGTGGTCTGCAACTTCACGCTGGAGTTCACGCCGGGCACGCGGATGCACTACCACGGCCGGGCGGCGCACTGGACCGCGGCCGTCCTCGTCGAGGCGCTGATCAAGCAGGACTACCGCACGTTCATCCGCGAGAACATCGTCGAGCCGCTCGGTCTGGCCGGCGAGCTGTTCGTGGGGCTGCCGGAGGTCGAGGGCAAGCGGGCGGCCGACATGCACGAGCCGTCGGCCGACGGCGGGCGCCTCGTGCGGCGCGCCGAGGAGAACAACGCGGTCTTCCGCACGGCGGGCACCCCGGGCGGCGGCGGCTACGCGACGGCGCGCGCCATGGCGGCCTTCTACCAGATGCTGGGGGCGGGCGGCATGCTCAACGGTGTGCGGCTGCTGTCGCCGCGCATGGTGCAGTACGTGACGCGCAACCACACCGGCGACATGGTCGATGCCTACATGGGCATGCCGATGCACCGTGGGCTGGGTCCCCACTCGCGCGGCACCACCGCGACCATCCGGGGGCTGGGCTCGCTGGCCTCGCCACGCACGTTCGGCCACGGCGGCGTCGGGTCATCGTACTGCTGGGCCGACCCGGACTCGGGCGTGTCGTTCGCGTACCTGACCAACGGCCGGCTGCCCGATCCCTGGCACAGCCAGCGCATGGACGTCATCAGCAACTGCGTGCACAGCGCGATTGATCTGTAGTGGGGGGCCCCGACATGGCCCCCCACACCCGGCAAGATCGCTCGGAGCGCCGCGGCGGAGCCGCGACGCTCCTCGATACCGTGCTCCGCTGAGGAGGCGTTCAATGGCGTTCGATCCCCGCCACAAGAGCCGCGTGCTGCTCGATGGCCCCGACCGGGCCGCCGCCCGCTCCTATTTCCGGGCGGTGGGCTTCACCGACGAGGATCTCGCGCGGCCGCTGATCGGCGTCGCCCACTGCTGGATCGAGCTGACGCCGTGCAACTCGAACCACCGCAAGCTGGCCCAGAAGGTCGCCGAGGGCGTCCGGGCCAACGGCGGCACCCCGATCGAGTTCAACACGATCTCGGTCACCGACGGCATCGCCATGGGCACCGAGGGCATGAAGGCCTCGCTCATCAGCCGCGACTGGATTGCCGACTCGGTCGAGCTGGTGGCCCGCGGCCACCTGCTCGACGGCCTGGTGACGCTCTCGGGCTGCGACAAGACCATCCCGGCCATGGTCATGGCCATGGCCCGGCTCAACCTGCCGAGCGTGATGCTCTACGGCGGCTCGATCATGTACGGCGAGCACCGGGGCAAGCGCATGACCGTGCAGGATATCTTCGAGGCGATCGGCGCCCGCAACGCCGGCAAGATCGACGACGCGGAGCTGCACGCCATCGAGTGCGCGTCGTGCCCCGGCGAGGGCGCCTGCGGAGGGCAGTTCACGGCCAACACGATGTCGACCGCCTTCATGATGCTCGGCGTCTCCCCCATGGGCTTCAACGACGTGCCGGCCCCGGACCCCCACAAGGAAGAGATCGCCTACCAGACCGGGCGGCTGGCCATGGACGTGCTCCGCAAGGGGCTGACGCCGCGGCGGATCATCACCCGGAAGTCGCTCTACAACTCGATCGCCGGCGTCATGGCCACCGGCGGCTCGACCAACGCGGTGCTCCACCTGCTGGCCGTCGCCAAGGAAGCCGGGGTCAAGCTGACGATCGACGAGTTCGACCGGATCTCGCGCAAGACGCCGCTGCTGGCCGACATGAAGCCCTGGGGCAATTACACGGCGCCGGAGATGTACGACGCCGGCGGCATGGGCGTCGTCGCCAAGCGCCTGCTCGACGCCGGGTTGCTCAACGAGAACGAGCTGACGGTGACCGGGCGGACCATCGGCGAGGAGGCGCGGGCGGCCCGGGAGACGCCGGGCCAGAAGGTGATCCACGCGTTGAGCGCTCCGATCAAGCCCGAGGGCGGCCTCGTGATCCTGCGCGGCAACCTGGCGCCCGCCGGCTGCGTGGCCAAGGTCTCCGGCCAGAAGCGCGACGTGCACCGCGGCCCTGCGCGCGTCTTCGACCGCGAGGAGGACGCGTTCGCCGCGGTGAAGGCCGGGAGGATCAAGCCCAACGACGTCGTCGTCATCCGCTGGGAGGGGCCCAAGGGCGGTCCCGGCATGCGCGAGATGCTGCACGTGACCGGCGCCATCCAGGGCGCCGGGCTGGGCGAGACCGTCGCGCTGATGACCGACGGGCGCTTCTCCGGCGCGACCCACGGCTTCATGATCGGCCACGTCGCGCCGGAGGCGGCCGAGGGCGGGCCGATCGCCGCGCTCAAGACGGGCGACGTCGTCGTGGTCGACATCAAGAAGCGCCGGCTCGACGTCGAGCTGTCGGCCGCCGAGCTGAAGCGGCGGCTCAAGGCGGTGAAGCGGCCGAAGCCGCGCTACACCAGCGGCGTCATGGCCAAGTACGCGCGCCTGGTGTCGAGCGCCTCCGATGGAGCCGTCACCGGCTGAACCACCGGAGGGCGTGAGTAGGCACTTCTGGGCGCTGCTCTGCGCCGAGCGCCTGAAAGACGCCGCGGTCCTCGACGTCGGCACCGGCAGCGGCCGGCTCGCGCTCGCCCTGGCGCCGCACTGCGCGCGGGTCGTCGGCATCGACCTTGACGCGGACGCCATCGCGGAGGCGTCCCGCCGGGCCCGGGCGGGATACCTGACCAACGTCGACTTCCTCATCCTGGACGCCGAGGCGCCGGAGGACTACCGCGCGCTGGTGGGGGAGGGCCGGGGCCCCGACCTCGTCACCGCCCACCTGTGCGTGTCCGATCGGATCATCGAGAACGCCGGCCGCTCGCTCGCCCCCGGCCAGGCGCTGGCGCTCGTGGCCTTCCACGTCGACCAGTGGCGCGAGACCGGCCGGCGCTCGCGCTTCGCCTACGACGAGGCGCGGATCGGCCGGGCGCTCGCCGCCGCCGGCCTCGCGGCCGAGCACGTCGAGGTGGAGCGCGAGGTGCGGCACTTCGACTCCGTCGAGGCCGCGCTGGCCGCGGCCATCGGCCTGCAGGAGCGGTGGAAGACGGACGGCCGCTGGTTCCACTACATGCGCTTTCTCGAGGAGGGCGGACGCACGCTCACACGCAGCCACGTGCTGGTGAAGGCCCGCAAGCGGTGAGCCTCACCGCGCTCGCGCTGACCCAGGCGGTGAAGGCCCGCGCGCTCGAGGCCGGCTTCGATCGCGTCGCGGTGGGCCCGGCCGGTCCCGCCGAGCATGCCGGCCAGTTCGACGACTGGCTCGACGCGGGCTACGCCGGCGGGATGGACTACCTCGCCCGCACGCGCGCCGAGCGTCAGGATCCCGCGCGGCTGCTGCCCGGCTGTCGCTCGGTGATCGCGCTGGCCCTGGCGTACGGGCCGCGTGAGGACGATCCGAGCTGGTCGATGGTCTCGCGTTATGCCCGGGGCGGCGACTATCACGACCTCATGCGTCCCCGGCTGGCCGCCGTCGTCGACGTCCTGCGTGAGGGCGGGGGGCCCGACGTCGCCAGCCGGGCCGCGGTCGACACCAGTGCGGTGCTCGAGCGGGACCTCGCCGCCCGCGCCGGGCTGGGCTGGATCGGCAAGAACACGAACCTCATCGCCGCCGGCGCCGGCTCCTACTTCTTCATCGGGACCGTGCTCACCACCGCCGTGCTCATCCCCGACGGGCCCGCCGCCGATCACTGCGGCACCTGCACGGCGTGCCTGGACGCGTGCCCGACGCAGGCGTTCGTCGGTCCCTGGGTCCTCGACGCGCGCCGCTGCCTGGCCTACCTGACCATCGAGCATCGCGGCGACGTCGCCGACGAGTGGAAGCCGCGCATGGGCGACTGGCTCTTCGGATGCGACGTCTGCCAGGACGTGTGTCCGTGGAATCGCAAGGCGCCGCCGGCCCGCGAGCCGGCCCTGGCACCGTCGCAGCCGCTGCCGTCGCTGGAGACGCTGCTCACGCTGGACGAGACGGCGTTTCGCGCGCGCTTCCGCGGCAGCGCGATGAGCCGGGCCAAGCGCGCGGGGCTGGCGCGCAACGCGGCGCTCATGCTGGGGCATCGCGGCGATCGCGCCGCCGCGCCGGCGCTGCGCCGCGCGCTCGACGATCCCGACGAGGGTGTGCGCCGCGCCGCCGCCTGGGCGCTGGCCCGTCTGGACGGTTGAGCGCTTGCGACAAACGTCGAGCGATGTCCATCGATGGCATCCCCGTAGCCTCCGAGCCCGAGGTCGATCTTCGAGCCGCCGCCCCGCGTCGCGGGCTATCCTGGAGCGCATGCGGGTCCGGCGGCTCGATCATTTCGGCGTGGACGTGGCCGACCTGGCCCGCGCCGAGCGCTTCTACACCGAGGTGCTCGGCATGGCCGTACAGATGCGACTGCCCGACCAGGTCCTGCTCCGCTACGGCGACGGCAACTGCGCGCTCTTCCTCAAGCCCGACCGGGCCCCGGGCGAGCTCGAGCAGATCAACGATCCGCTCGGCAAGAGTCACCACGCCTTCGAGGTCTCGTGGGAGGACTACCAGTCGTCGCAAGCCACCTTCGCCGCCCGCGGCATCCCGTTTCACGCGCCGATCGACTGGGGCGATCACGAGTGCCTGTACTTCCTCGACCCCGACGGCAACCTGCTGGAGCTGGTGGGCTACCGCGGGTGAGACGCGCCGGCCGCTCGCGGCCTACACGCGCGCGATGTGAGGGCGTCCGAACAGCCCGTGGGGGCGCGCGAACAGCATCGCGAGCAGCACCAGGTAGGACGCGATCGTGCTGAAGCCGCCACCGAGGGACGGCCCCAGGTAGGCGGCGGCCAGGCTCTCGACGACGCCGATGAGGAGGGCGCCGACGAGGGCCCCGGGGATGCTGTCGAGGCCGCCGACGATGACGATGGGGAAGATCTTCAGGCCGAGCAGCGCGACGCCGAAGCCGACGCCCGACACAAACGTCCACAGGGTGCCGGCGAGCACCGAGAGCACCCCGACCACGCTCCAGGTGATCGCGAAGTGCCGGTGGACGTCGATGCCCATCGACAGAGCGATCTGCTGGTCGTCGGCGATCGCGCGCAGGGCCAGGCCCGCGCGGCTGCGGCGGAAGTACCACGCGGCCAGTGCGACGGCCAGGGCCGCCACGGCGGCCGCCGCCAGCTTGTCGGTCGCGACGAGCACGCCGTGCACCACGAGGGGCTCGGCAGGAATCGGCAGCGGGATCCGGCGCGGCACGCTGCTGAACACCAGCGCGGTGCCGCCCCGCATGAGCGCGCCGACGCCGAGCGTCACCATGATGAGCGAGACGACCGGCCGCCCCAGCAGCGGCTTGAGCACGAGACGATTGAAGCCAAGGCCGAGGGCGACCATGCCCAGGCCGGCCGCGGCGAGGCTGAGGGGCAGCCCGAGCCCGGCCGCCCACAGGCCCGTCGCCACCAGGGCGGCGGCGAGCATCGTCCATTCGCCCAGCGCGAAGTTGATCATCCCGGAGGCGCGGTAGACGATGACGAACGCCAGCGCGATCGGCGCGTAGAGGGCCCCGTTCAGCGCGCCGTCCACGAGCACGGTCAGGGCGAAGCTCACGGAGCCCAGGCGGCCTACGCTCCCGGCGTTGTAGTTGACACGGCAGCCTCCTCCGTCGTACTCAGAGCCGCATGGTAGCTCGCCGCGGTGTTCTGCTCACGCTGCCGTTGCTGGCGATCGCCACGGTGGCGCTCCCAAGGCCTTCGTATGCGGGCGATGGTCCGGCGTCGCTCCAGGTGTGCAACAGCGGCGCGGTATCCGGCGTGGGCCGTCAGGTGCGGTTGCCGTGAGCACGGTGCCCGAACCCGCCCCCCCACGCGCGACACCGCCCCCAGCCGGGGCGATCGACGTCCACACGCATATCATTCCGCCGGGCTGGGAGGACTGGGCGACGAAGTTCGGTGGCGAGCGCTGGCCGAGGCTGGTCGAGCACGACGCCTGCCGGGCCACGATCATGACCGGCGAGCAGTTCTTCCGCGACGTGGACGACCGCTCGTGGAGCGCCACCCGGCGCATCGAGGACATGGACCGCATGGGCGTCGGTCGCCAGGCGCTCTCGCCCCCGCCTGTGATGTTCTGCTACGGGGCCGACGCGCGCGCCACCGAGGCCTTCGCGCGCCTGCAGAACGAGAACGTGGCGTCGGTGGTTGGCCGCCACCCGAGCCGGTTCGTCGGGATGGCGACGGTGCCCCTTCAAGATCCAGCGCTGGCCGTCAAGGAGCTGCGCCACTGCCGCGAGCGGCTCGGTCTGCGGGCGGTCGAGATCGGCAGCTGCCCCGGGGGGCGAGACTTCGACGACCCCGCGCTGTTTCCGTTCTTCGAGGCGTGCGCTGGGCTGGACGTCGCGATCTTCGTGCACCCGGCGGCGCCGCTGGTCGGGCAGGAGCGCCTGACGAAGTACTACTTCCCGCTCATCGTCGGCAATCCGCTGGAGACCGCGCTGGCCGCCTCCAAGCTGATCTACGGCGGCGTGCTGGAGCGGCTGCCGGCCCTGCGCGTTTGCTTCGCCCACGGCGGCGGCGCGTTTCCGTTCACGCTGGCCCGGCTCGATCACGGCTGGAAGGTGCGCCCGGAGGGGCCGGCCGCCATCCCGCGGCCGCCGCGTGAGTACGCGCGTCGGCTCTACTTCGACTCGCTCACGCTGAGCGCCGCCAATCTGAAATTCCTGGTCGAGCAGTTCGGCGCTGACCACGTGGTCCTCGGCAGCGATTATCCCTTCGACATGGGCAGCGCCGATCCGGTCGGCGCCGTGGCCGAGGCCGGGCTGCCGGCGGCGGCGCGGGCGCAGATCGAGGGCGGCGCCGCCGTGCGCTTCCTCGGCCTCTGAGCCGGTGACCTGGGTTGGTCGCCCGCTGCGCCGGCGCGAGGACGCGCCGCTTCTGACCGGCGCCGGCCGCTTCGTCGACGACCTCGCCCCGCCCGGTCTCGCGCACCTGGCGCTGCTGCGCAGCCCGCACGCCCATGCCCGCGTCACCCGCCTCGACGTCCGGCGCGCGGGCAAGGCGCCCGGCGTGCTGGCCGTCGTCACTGCCGCCGACCTGGCCGGCATCGGCGCGCTGCCGGTCAACCGGCTCTTCCGCGACATGATCGTGCCGCCCAACCCGCTGCTGGCCGGCGAGCGCGTGCACGCGCAGGGCACGCCGGTGGCCGCGGTCGTCGCCGACACGGCGGCGGCGGCCTGGGACGCGGTGATGCTGATCGAGGCGGCCTACGAGCCGCTGCCCGGCGTGGCGATGCCGCTGGCGGCGCTGGCGGCCGGCGCACCGGCGATCTTCGACGAGGCGCCGGGCAACCGCGCGCTGGGCCAGACGTGGCGCGCAGGGGATCCCGACCGGGCCTTCGCCGGCGCGGCCCGCGTGGTGGAGGTGACGGTCCAGCAGAATCTCCTGGCCGGCGTGCCGATGGAGACGCGCGGCGCGCTGGCCGACTGGGACGAGACGGCCGGCGCGCTCACGCTGTGGACGTCCACGCAGGCGCCGTTCCGCATCCGCTCGGAGGTCGCGCGCATGCTCGGCCTGGACGAGACGCGGGTGCGCGTGATCGCGCCCGACGTCGGCGGCGGCTTCGGCGTGAAGGGCGGGCCCTATCGCGAGGAGCCGCTCGTCGCCTGGCTCGCCCGCCGGCTGCGGCGGCCGGTGAAGTGGATCTCGACGCGGCAGGAGGACCTGCTGACGACCCAGCACTCGCGCGGTGCCGCGTCGACCGGTGCGCTGGCGCTGGAGGCCGACGGGCGTATCCGCGGCCTGCGCGCGCGCATCGCGGCGCCGCTGGGCGCGTACCTGTCGTTCTCGGCGTCGACCAACCCGCGCAACCACGCGCGCTGCCTGCCGGGGGCCTACACGATCCGCGACGTCGACATCCAGGTGACCGGCGCGTTCACCACGACGCCGCCGGTGGGCGCCTATCGCGGGGCCGGGCGGCCGGAGGCGGCATTCCTGATCGAGCGGCTGGTCGACGAGGGCGCGCGCGCGCTCGGCCTGGATCCGGCCGAGATCCGCCGCCGCAACCTGATCCCGCCCGAGGCGTTTCCCTACACGACGGCGACCGGCCAGGTCTACGACTCCGGCGACTATGGCCTGGCGCTGGAGCGGGCGCTGGCCGCCGCCGACTACGAGGGGCTGCGCCGCGCCCAGGCCGAGCGACGCCGCCGCGGCGAGCTGGTGGGCATCGGGCTGGCGACCTACGTCGAGCCGGCCGCGCTCGGCTGGGAGAGCGGTGTCGTGCGCGTGGAACGCTCGGGTGCGGTCACCGCGATCACCGGCTCGAGCCCCCACGGCCAGGGCCACGAGACGACCTTCGCGCAGATCGTGGCCGATCACCTGGGCGTCGAGCCCGACGTCGTCACCGTGCGCCACGGCGACACCGCCGGGGTGCCGCAGGGCTCGGGGACGGCCGGCAGCCGCAGCACCGCGCTCGGCGGCGGCGCGCTGGTCCTGGCCGCCCGCGACGTGCGCGACAAGGGGCGGCGCGTCGCCGCCAGCATGCTGGAGGCGGCGGTCGAGGACGTCGTGGCCGTGCCGGGCGGATTCCACGTCGCCGGCGCGGCCGATCGCACGGTGCTCTGGCGCGCGGTCGCCGACGTCGCGCATCGCATGGGCGCGCTGCCGGCCGGCCTTGAGCCGGGCCTGGAGGCCACGCGCTTCTTCGAGGCGCCCGGCGAGGTGTGGAGCTCGGGCGCCTTCGTCGTGGCGATCCGGGTGGAGCGCGAGACCGGCGTGATCGTGCCCGAGCGCATCGTGTGGGTGGACGACGCGGGAACGATCGTCAACCCGCTGCTGGCCGACGGCCAGCTCGAGGGCTCGCTGGCCCAGGCGTGGGGACAGATCGCGATGGAGGCGATCACCTTCGACGCCGACGGCCACCTGCTCACGGGCACGCTGATGGACTACGCCATCCCCCGCGCCGACGAGGTGCCGGTGGCGGAGATCCACCACGTGGTCACGGCCTCGCCCTACAACCCGCTCGGCGCCAAGGGGCTGGGCGAGGCGGGGACGATCGGGCTGCCGCCGGCCGTGGTCAACGCGGTCGTCGACGCGCTGGCGCCGCTCGGCGTGCGCGACCTGGACATGCCGCTGACGCCGGCCAGGATCTGGGCCAGGATCGCCGGGCGATGATCTCCGGCCGCTCGCGATTCTCGTGGAGTCCGGTGACGCCGCGGGGCGGGCGCAGGGACCGCGGGCGCGCCTGCGTGGCTCGCCTGTCGCCGTAAGTCGCTCCGGGCTCGGCTCGCTCGGGCCCCCCATCCCCCAAGGGGCCCAAGGGGGGTTGGGGCGCGGCCTCTTCGAGTTGTTGGCGGCTCGCGAGCCGAGCCCGGAGCGACAACGGCGACGACGGCTCGCCACGGAGGCGCGCCCGCGGCCCCTGCGCCCGCCCCGCGGCGTCACCGGATTCCACGAGAATCGCTACCGCCAGATGATCTCCTCCAGGTCCCGGGAGGCCGGCCTCAGCCTCTACGCCGCAACAGTTGTCCGAGGGTCGCACGACGGGCGCTCGACGGATGTCACGACTGCGGTGTCGGTGATGGTCGTGACGTGCGTGTTACAATTCGGGGCGTTATGGCAATTCTGAAGGTCGCGCGGCTGGGGCATCCGGTGTTGAGGCAGACGGCGGAGCCGGTGCCCGTGGAGGAGATCCGCTCGGCGGTGGTCCAGCGGTTCATCGACGACATGGTCGAGACCATGCGGGAGTACGACGGGGCGGGACTGGCGGCCAACCAGGTGCACGCGCTGCGGCAGGTCGCGGTCATCGAGGTCGAGACGAATCCCCGGTATCCCGAGGCCGAGGCGATCCCGCTGATCGTGCTGATCAACCCGGTCGTCACGCTGCTGACCGAGGAGCGGGAAGACGGCTGGGAAGGGTGCCTCTCGGTCCCCGACATGCGCGGCCTCGTCTCCCGTGCCACCTCCGTGCGTCTCGAGTGCTACGACCGGGAGGCCAACCCGGTGGACCTCGTCGCCAAGGACTTCTTCGCCCGCGTCATCCAGCACGAGACCGACCACCTCGACGGCATCGTCTACCTCGACCGCATGCGCGACCTCCGGACCCTCAGCCACATCGCCGAGTGGAACAAGCACTGGCTGGGCATCCGCGAGCAACATGACTGACCCTGGCCCTCGCGTGGTCGCGGTCGTCCGCGACCTGTTCTTCGTCGCCCGCATCCGCGAAACCGCCCGCCTGGCCGGCGTCCCGCTCGAGTTCGCCCGCACCCCCGAGGACCTGACCACGGCGCTGGCCGTCCGGCCGCGCTTCGTGCTGCTCGACCTCACCGGCGGCTTCGACTACGCGCGCGTGTTCGAGATCGTGGAGGCGGCCGGGCGGCCGCCGGTGCTCGGCTTCACCACGCACGTGCTGGCCCGCCAGAGCCAGCCGTGGCACGGCCGCTGCGAGCGGGTGGTCACCAAGGAGATCCTCACGCAGGAGCTGCCGACGATCCTGCGTGACGGGGTGGCGGCGTGACGGCCGAGGAGTTCGTCGCCGCGCTCGACGCCGAGAACCAGACGCTGCTTCGCGCGCTCGAGCCCGACGCCACGCTGAAGCCCGAGATCGACGGCCCGCTGAACGTCCCCAACCTCCTGAAGGTCGCGCTGAAGAACGAGATCGAGGCGACGGAGATCGCCGCTCGCTGGCTCGTCACCAGCGACGACGTGCAGGTGAAGCTGGCGCTGGCCCGCCAGGTGGGCGACGAGGCCAAGCACTACCGGCTCATCGGCGAGCGGCTGCGCCAGCTCGGCATCGACGCCACCACGCTCGATCCGCTGGCGACCGGCTACGGGCCGCTCTTCACGTACCTCGACTCGCTCACGGGCACGGTGGAGCGCATCGCGGCCGGCCAGTTCACCCGCGAGGCGATCGCCGTCGTGAAGAACCGGCAGTTCATCGAGTTCTGCGAGCGGGTGGGGGACCGCGAGACGGCGGCGCTCTACCGCGATACGATCGAACCGGACGAGCGCTACCACCACGAGCTGGGTCGCCGCCTTCTCCTGCGCCTGGCCACGACGGCCGAGTCGCAGGCCGCGGCCACGGCCGCGGCCCGGCGCACGCTGACGCTGGCCGACGAGCTGCAGAAGAAGGCGCTCGCCACGGCCGGGATCCACCACGCCCCGGGCTGCTGAGGCACGATGGACCCCGCGGTGCGCGCCTTCCACGAACTGCTCCGGGGGCCGGATGCCACCGTCGATCTCGCCCGGGCCGCGCTGTCGGTGGCCCGCATCGAGTATCCCGACCTGGACGAGGGACGCGAGCTGGCGCGGCTGGACGGCCTGGCCGCGCGCATCGGCTCCGGGCGCCGAGCCGAGGCCGGCCTCACGCTGGAACGGCTCAAACGCTGCCTGTTCGACGAGGAAGGCTTCCGCGGCAACGCCGACGAGTACTACGATCCCCGTAACTCCTGCCTGAACGACGTCCTCGACCGCAAGCTGGGCATCCCGATCACGCTGTCGGTGCTCACGATGGAGATCGGACGCCGGGTCGGCCTGGACATCGTGGGCGTGGGGCTGCCGGGCCATTTCATCGTGAGCGCCAGCATCAACGGCCGCCCGGTCCTGTTCGATCCCTTCCACGGCGGCGTCGTGCTGACGCCGTCCTCGGCCGCCGACGTGGCCGCCCGCGCCGTCGGGCGACCGGTGAAGATCGCGGAGGCGCACTGGGCGCCGTGCCCGCGCCGCCAGATCGTCGTGCGCATGCTGCGCAACCTCAAGACGATCTACGCGCGCCGCGCCGACTGGGAGCGGGCCCTCGGCGTCGTCGACCGGCTGCTGTTGATCGACGCCGAGACGCCGATGCACCTGCGCGACCGCGGCACCGTGCTGGTGAAGGCCGGGCGACTCTGGGAGGGCGCGGCGGAGTGGGAGGCCTACCTCACCTGCTATCCGAGCGTGCCCGACGCCGAGGCCTTCCGCCAGGAGCTGCGGCGCGTGCGCCAGGAGCTGGGCTCCCGCAACTGAGCTCGTGAGGCTCGCTCCCGCCCTCGGCCGGCTGCTGCTCGTGGTGTCGACCGTCTCCGCGTGCGCCCCCGCCGTCCCCTCGATCGGTCTCGACGGCCGCACGTTCACGCCCGACGCCGACGAGCGAGCCCTGTGGGCGCAGGGCGAGCGCGAGGCCGCGGCGATCCTGGAGCGCGTCCGGCTCGACGACGATCCCGCCCTGACCGCCTACCTGGCCCGGCTCGGTGAGCGGCTCACCCCGGAGGGCCTGCGCGCCGCGGGAGCGCCCGCCCTGCGCGTTGCCGTGATCCGCGATCCTACGCTCGCCGCGTTTGCCCTGCCCGATGGCCGCCTGTTCGTGACCACCGGGCTGCTGGCCGCGGTCGAGAGCGAGGCGCAGCTCGCGCTGGTCCTCGCCCGGGAGATCGCCCACGTCCTTCAGCGCCACGCGCTGGCCGTGTCGCGCGCCGCCGGGGTGCCGGCCGTCGGCGCCGGCGGTGTGACGCCGCTCGGCCCGACCGCGGCGGCGATCGTCCGTACCGGCGCCTGGCTGGTGAGCCTCGCCGCTCGTGACGGCTACGGGGAGCGGCGGGAGCGCGAGGCCGACGGCTCCGCGCTCGACGCGCTGGCCCGTGGTGGCTGGGACGCGCCGGCCGCGATCCAGGTCTACGCGATCCTCGCCCACCACGCCGGCGAGCGCGGGACGCTCGAGACGCTGGCCCTCGGTACGCCGGACAGGCTGAAGGCGCGGCTGGAGGCGCTGCGTGAGCTGTCGAGCGGACGGCCGGCGCCCCCGGGTCTCATCCGCACGACGGAGGCGTTCGAGGCGCGGCGCCTGGGCGTGAGCCGCGACAACGCGCGGCAGGACGTGCGCGCGGACCGTTTCGCGCTCGCCCGTCGTCAGCTCGATCGGGTGCTCGCGGCGGCTCCGGCCGACGCGCGTGCACACCTGCAGGACGGCGACTGGCATCGACTCTGGTCACAGCGCGCGGCGTCGACGCCGGAGCGCCAGAGGGAGCTCGAGCGGGCGCGCGCGGCCTACGCCCGTGCGCTGGCGCTGGATCCCACGCTGACCGAGGTGCACCGCCAGCTCGGCCTGCTGTACTACCAGGAGCGGAGCCTGGCCCGGGCGCGGGCCGAGCTGCAGGAGTATCTGCGCCTGGCGGTCGCCGCTCCCGACGCCGCGCGCATCGTGGAGTACGTGCGGGAGCTGGCGCGCTGATGGCGGCGCCCGGCCAGCGGTGGTCGCTGTCGGTGCCGATCGACGGCTTCGCGCTGCCCGAGCACGCCGACCTCGGTCGTGAATTCGAGCGGCTCGGCTACACCGACGCCTGGTCTTCCGAGGCCGACGGCCTGGACTGCTTTACCTCGCTGGCGCCGGTCGCGCTGGCCACGCACCTGCGGCTGGGCACGGCTATCGCCAACGTCTTCACGCGGGGCCCCGCCACGCTGGCGATGTCGGCCGCCGGTCTCGCCGATCTGGCGCCGGGACGCTTCTGCCTGGGTATCGGCGCCGGCTCGCAGCCCATCGTGGAGTCCTGGAACGGCGGCCGCTTCGCGCTGCCCGCCACGCGCGTGCGCGAGATGGTCCACGTCCTTCGCGCCGCCCTGGCCGGTGAGCGCGTCGTCTTCCACGGCAAGGCGCTGAGCGTCGACGGCTTTCGCCTGGTCCGGCCGCCGGCGCAGCCGGTGCCGATCTACGTCGCGGCGCTACGGGCCGGGATGCTGCAGGTGGCCGGGGAGGTCGCCGACGGCGTCATCCTCAACTGGCTGGCGGCGGGCGACGTCCCCCGCGTGGTGGGCGTCGTCCGCGAGGCCGCCGCCCGGGCCGGACGCGATCCGGCCGCGGTCGAGATCACCGCGCGCCTGCTCGTCAACGTCGATCCGCCCGACGCCGCGGCCGACGTCGGGGTGCGGCGCCACGTCACCGCCTACCTCAACGTGCCGGTGTACCGCGCGTATCAGGAGTGGCTGGGGCGCGGCGCCGCGCTGGCGCCGATGTGGCAGGCGTGGGAGCGCGGCGACCGCAAGGCCGCGGTGGCCGCGGTGCCCGAGGGCGTGATGGGCGACCTCATCGTGCGCGGCTCGATGAGCGAGATCCGCGCCCACGTGCAGCGCTATCTCGACGCCGGCATCGACACCGCCTTCCTGCAGGTCTCGACCCTCGAGACGGATCCGGCGCGGCAACGCCAGGTGCTGCTGGACGCCTTGCGGGCGCTGGCGCCGTCGCCCTGACCCAGGTGAGATGGCGGGGCGTAGCCCTGCTCGTGAGCGCCCCGGGTCAGCGCGGCTCCGGGAGATCGGGCGGCAGCGCCAGCGCCAGGTAGCGGCCGTTCTCCTCGAAGACGAGGCGCAGCCCGACCAGCTCGTCGAGGAACTCGCGGACGTCGTCCACGTCGAGGTCGGTGGTGCGGGCCGGGCCCAGGCTGGCCCACGCCTGGGCCGCCGTCGCGCCGTCCTCGCAGGCCAGGTAGATCCGTGCCTCGTGCTCCTCGAACACGTAGTCGGCCATCTCCAGGCCCACGCGCCGGTCGTAGATCACGAGTAAGCCCGCCCCGCGCCGGTAGCGCAGCGCGCGATAGCTCGACGGCGACGCCTCGCGCCACGCCTCGATGGCCTCTTGGAAGGCGGTGACGTAGGCCTCCGGCTCACGGCCGTCGAGGTGGCGGTACTCGAAGGTGTAGGCGAGATCCGCCAGGGTTGCCTCGTCGGCGTCGTACACGAGCCCGTACCAGCGGCGAGGGCCGACGATCTCGAGGCCGAGCTCGCGCGGCCGGTCGTGGTAGGGGCTGAACCGGTTGAGGACGAGACGACACAGCGTCGGCGGCTGCAGGTGCACGAGTGACGGCACGACCTCGGCCATCCGCGCGTACTCCTCCGGGGGCTCGCCGGGGAATCCGTAGATCACGTTCCAGTAGACGCGCAGGCCGTACTCGGCGCACCACTTGAGGAAGCGCACGTTCTGGAAGGCCGTCACGCCTTTCTTCATGAGCCGCAGGATGGGCGTGCTCAGGCTCTCCAGGCCCGGCTGGACACGGTCGATACCGGCCGATCGCAGCAGGCGCACCTGCTCGCGCGTCAGGTTGGCCTTGAGCTCGTAGAACAGGCTCAGGTCGTGACCGGCGTCGCGCAGCCGGGGCAACACCTCCCCGAAGTAGCGGTGGTCGAGGATGTTGTCGACCACCTGGAAGCTGAGCCGGCCGTAGCGCCGGGCCAGCGTCGTCAGCTCGTCGACGACGTGGGCGGGGCTCTTGCTGCGGAACGCCATGCTGCTGCCGTTGAGGCCGCAGAAGGTGCAGTGGGACTTCGCTCCCCACCAGCACCCGCGCGCGCTCTCGTACACGAGCTGGACGTCCGGGGCCAGCTCGGCGGCGAAGCCCGTCTTGGCGAGGCGCTCGAAGTACTCCTCGAAGGCCGGCAGCGGGTTGTCGTCGAGAGCCACCGCCTGCTCGGGTGCCCCGGGCACGACGATCGACCGGCCGCCGTCCCGGTAGCAGAGCCCCGGGCGCGGACGCGGCGGCGCCCCCGCGACGAGGTCGGCGACCAGCCCGGGGAGGACAGCCTCGGCCTCGCCGCGGACCACCACGTCGACCCAGGGAAACGTCCGGTGCAGGGCCGCGCCCATGGGGCCGTCACAGTTGGCGCCACCGAGCACGACGACGAGCGAGGGATCGCGCTCCTTGAGGATCCTGGCCAGCACGAGGGAGGGGACGTTCTGGTTGAAGGTGGACGTGAAGCCGACGACGCGGGGACTCATCGCCAGGACCTCGTCCGCTGCCCGGGCGAGGAACCCGGGGACGAGGCGGCGCATCGTGAGGGCCTTGGCGATCGTCGCCTCCGGCACCCGGCCCTCCCGCAGGAAGGCCAGGTACCGCGCGTCGGCCTCCGGGCTATCGCGGAACGGCGGAACCGCGAAGATCCAGTCACCGAGGCCAACGTGGTCGTACTCGGTGGCGACGGCGCTGTAGTCGGCGATGCCGACCTGCCGGGACTCGGGGAGCCTGGCCGTCTGCTCGCGGCAGTGCTCCATGAACGCCAGTGACAGCGTCGCCGCCTCGGCCCGGAAGCCCTCGCGCCGCAGGACGCTCTGGAGGAGGCCGACCTGCAGCGACGGCGTGCTGATCCAGTGCCAGGGCATGGCGATCAGCAGCACGCTCGGCGCCGGCACGACGGCGCTCCCGCGGCCTCGCCGCGCCCCGCCCGCTAGTCCGCCTTGATGAACTTGTCGCCCACGGTCGGGAGGGCCCCGAACTTTATGGTCGCGCTGCCGATCTTGGCCGCGTTGGTGAAGTTCCCGGTGATCCCGCCCTTGACGCTCTTGCTCTGGCGCGCGCTCAGGTCCTTGATCGGCCGCTTCTTGACCGAGAGCTTCTTCGACCGAGTCTTGCCCTTCGCGGCTGCCTTCGTCGTCGTCTTTTTCTTGGCCATGTGTTCCTCCGCGCAGCGAGATGGAGCGGGCGGGCCCACCCGCCCGGTGGCCGGCATGATACCTCCGCGCGCGTGCGTCCGCGAGAGCCGCGCGCAACCGCTATCGAGCGGCTCGGGGAGGTCGCCTAACCCCGGTTGGCCGCGGCGCGGGCGCGGGCCCGGGTGCGGCGGCCCCACTGCACGCCGAGCCAGACGGCGATGGCGGTGAACAGCAGCGAGAGGGCCGGCGGCGGGGCACCGAGGATCGCCCCCTCGAGCCCGCCGATCACGATCGCCATCCACGCGGGCAACGGCAGGACGACCGCGCTGTCGCCCACCACCGGCACGACACTCCAGGCGAGCAGCGCCGGCCAGCCGAGCGTGCGCAGGAGGGTGCCTCGGGTGCTCACCGCGTGGCCGCGCCCGTAGGCGCGCCCGAATCCACAGGCGAGCGCGCCGGAGAGCGACAGCCCCACGGCCGATACCGTCGCGACGAAGATGTCGAAGGTGTAGCGCTCGAGGAACGAGGGCCCGTGCTGCACCACCGCCGCGGCGATTGGCTGGTCGATCTCCACGCGGGTGTAGTCGATGGTCTCGACGCGGGCCCGCCCCGGTGGGTACGTGGTCGTCAGCTCGTAGCGGACGACGTGGTGGGAGACCGCGTCGATCCATTGCCGCTGCGCGTAGCGGGCGTGGACGCCGGCGCCCTCGTCGGCGAGCACGTGGAGCCGGCGGCCGTCGGGCCACCGCTCCGCGGCGACGCGCCGTGAGATCCGGCTGACTCGCTCGAGCGGGCCCAGCGTCCTGAACGGCGCGGGCCACCGCACGCCCGGCAGCAGATAGCTCGGCACGAGCAGCGCCGGGATCCCCGGAGGCGAGGTGTTGACGGGGGCGTAGCGCAGTTGCTGATCCGGCGGCGTGCACGTGTCCGTCGTGGTCCCGCCCACATAGCTCATCAGGCAGTGCTCGGGGCCCCAGATGATGCCGGAGGCGACGTACCCCGAACCCGCGACGCCCAAGTGATTCGTCCACGCGAGCTTGAAGCCCTCGCCGCGGACGAAGTGCGTCTCGAACTCTCCGGAGTACCCGGGCGGGGGGACACCCTCGCCGCGGACCGTGCCGTGGTCGTGGTACGTGCGGAGCGTCCGGTAGCGGGCGGCGACGAGCTCCGCGAGCCGCTCGGCGGTGGGCGCACCCGCCTCGGCCGGCTCCCCGACGGCGGTCGAGAGCACGAGGGCGAGCGCGGCGAGCATTCAGGGCTCCGCCGCCAGCTTCGCCTTGAGCACCTTGCCGGTCGCGCTGCGCGGAAGGGCGTCGAGGAAGCGGATCCGCCGCGGATACTTGAACGCCGCCAGCCGCCCGCGGCACCACGCGATCAGCTCGTCGGCGCCGGCGGCGGCGCCCGGACGCAGCACGACGAAGGCGGCGATCTCCTCGCCCAGCGCCGGGTCGGGCACGCCCAGGACCGCGGCCTCGGTCACCGCGTCGTGGGTCAGCAGCACGCTCTCCACCTCGGCCGGGAAGACGGAGTAACCGCCGCGCTTGATGCGCTCCCGCTTGCGGCCGACGATCGTGACGTAGCCGTCGGGTGTGACCCGCACGATGTCCCCGGTGCGGTACCAGCCGTCGGCCAGCACCGCCACGGTCTCCTCCGGATTGCCGAGGTAGCCGTCCATCACCGCCGGCGTGTGGATCAGCAGCTCGCCCTCGCCGCCGGCCGCCAGCGTGCGGCCGGCGTCGTCGACCACGCGGATCTCGACGCCGGGCACGGGCCGGCCGACGCACTCCGGATGGTCGGTCGGATCGCCGGCCAGGTAGGACAGCGGGCGGAAGAGCTCGGTGCTGCCGTAGCCGCGCACGATCCGCACGCCCGTGCGCGCGCGCCACGCCTGGGTGAGCTCCCATGGGCAGGGGGCGGCGCCCGAGACGCCCAGGCGCAGGCGCGGGCCACCCGCGAAGTCCGGCAGCTCCAGCAGGCGGTGGAACATCGTCGCCACGCCGGGTAGCACGCTCACCCCGTCGCGCGCGACGACGTCCGCCACCACCTCCGGGACGAAGCGCTCGACCAGGCGCACGGTGACGCCGGACAGCAGGGGCGCCAGGAGCGCGCCGTTGAGGCCGAACGCATGGGAGAGCGGCAAGGCCCCGAGCACGACGTCGTCGTCGCGCAGCCCGATCACGGGGCCGCCCCACGAGCGGTTGGCGAGCGTGAGGGCGGCGTGCGAGAGCAGGGCGCCCTTGGGACGGCCGGTGCTGCCCGAGGTGTAGAGCACCAGCGCCGCCGGCTCGCCGCGCGGGCCCGCGGGCTCGGCGCGCTCGCGCACCTCGCCGTCCGGGCCGGTCTCGACGACGAGCGTGGCCCGCAGGTCGGCCAGGATGTCGGCGCGCTCGTCGGCCTTGAGCAGCGGATCGAGCGGCGCCACGGTGACGCCGGCCGCCAGCCCACCGAGCACGGCGACGACCAGCTCCGGCCGGTTGCCCAGGCTGATCGCCAGGCGATGGCCGGGACCAAGCCCGTGCGCCCGGATCCGGACGGCGAAGTCCGCGGCCGCCGCGGCGAGGGCCCGGTAGGTCATCGCGCCGCCGTCCCAGCGCAGCGCGGGATGCTCGGGGCGGCGGCGCGCGACCTCGTCAATGAGGCCGGCGAAGTTGCCGCTCACCGTCCACTCAGCCCAGGTAGTCCTCGATGCGCATGCGCTGCCAGACGTCGGCCGGCACCCGGTGGCGCGGCGTGTACGCCGCCAGGGAGGGCTTGGCCGTCGCGTCCACGCCCCACTTGGCGGTGTAGCCGTCCTCGCGCGTGGAAGGATCGAGGTCGGAGCCGCGCGCGTTGGTGATGATCGTGATGTCGCGGTCGGGCTGGCAGCGCGTGGCCAGCGCCCAGTTGACCTGGCGGTCGTTGAACACGTCGACGTCGTGGTCGACCACGACCACCCGCTTCATGTAGAGGTCGGCGCCGAACACGGCCATGATCGCGTTCTTGGCCTGACCGACCAGCCGCTGCTCGATCGACACGTAGCAGGTGAACGGCCCCGGCACCCGCACCGTCTTGACCGAGGGCACCATCGCCCGCACGGCCCGGTAGAGGTTGGCCTCCATCGGGATGGTGGACAGGAGCATGTGGTCGAGGTGGGCGACCGTGATGTCCTGGAACATCGCGTCCCGCCGGTGGGTGATCGCCGTGTAGCGCACGATCTCGCGCTGGCGCTCGCCCAGGCTGTAGCCCGTGAACTCGCCGAAGGGCCCCTCGGCCACGCGGCCCACGGGCAGGATCTCGCCCTCCAGCACCAGCTCGGCGTGGGCGGGCACCAGCACGTCGGAGGTCTCGCACTGCACCAGCTCGAGCGGCTCGCTGAGTAGGGCGCCCATGATGGCGCGCTCGTCCTCGTCGATCGAGCCGATGGCCAGGGCCCCCAGCGCGATGGCCGGGTGCACGCCGATGGCGAAGGCCACCGGCAGCGGCTCGCCCCGCGCCTCGGCGATCTTGTAGAACTCCCACAGGTGCTTGCCGAGCGTGAGGTGGATCGAGCTGCGGTCGCGGCCCTGGATCATGAGCCGGTTGTAGGCGCAGTTCCAGGTGCCGCTGACCGGGTCCTTGGCGAACGAGATGGCGGCGGTGATGTAGGGGCCGGCGTCGCGGTCGTGGTGGACGATCTGGGGCAGCGCGCCGAGGTCGACGTCGCTGCCGCGCCGCACGACCTCCTTGACGGGACCGGTCGCCACCACGCGCGGCGCCAGCGGCCGCTCCATCGCGCGCAGGTACGCCGGCAGCATCGCCTCGGGCGCGGCGTTGATGGCGGCGGCGAGCCGGCTACGGCTGGCGTGCAGGTTGGTGAGGACGGGAAAGCTGGTGCCCTTGACGTTCTCGAAGAGGAGGACCGGCCGCTTACGCCCCTCCTTCTCGAGCTTGGCCACCAGTGCGGTGATCTCGTAGGCCGGGTCGACCGGCCGGGAGACGATCTGGAAGTCGGCCGGTCGGGTCCGCTTCAGCAGGTCGAGGAAGCTGCGAAGATCCTGGGCCATCAGGCTCCCTCCGGGAGGGCGGGGCGCTCGCCCCGCTGCAGCCACCAGCCGAGGCCGGCGATGATCAGCCCCAGCAGCAGCGCCACCGCGGTCTCCCAGCTGTCGGTGAGGTTCAGCCACCGCTTGCCCACGTCGTGCATGATCATGTCTCCGGCGACGTAGCCGAGCACGCCGCCGCCCAGCCAGATGATCCACGGCCAGCGCTCCATGCAGATCGACAGCACGGCGCTGCCGAACACGACCAGCGGCAGCGACAGGGCGATGCCGATCACGACCAGGACCATCTCGCCCTTGGCGGTGCCCGCCACGGCGAGCACGTTGTCGAGGCTCATCACGACGTCGGCGACGATGATGATCCAGATCGCCTCGCGGAGCGAGGTCGCCTCGCGCGCCCCCTGTTCTGCCTCGCCGGCGTCGGCCGGCCGCACCAGCTTGATCGCGATCCAGATCAGCATCAGCCCGCCGGCCATCTGTAGAAAAGGCAGCGTCAGCAGCCAGGCCGCCACGAAGATGAAGGCGAGGCGGAGCACGATCGCGCCCACCGTCCCCCAGATGCGGCCCATCAGCCGCAGCCGGGGCGGCAGGGTGCGGACGGCCAGCGCGATGACCAGCGCATTGTCGCCCGAGAGCGCGATGTTGACGAGGATGATGCCGACGAGGCGCGCCCAGAATTCGGGGTCCATCATGCCGCGCTCATTGTATCGTGCGGGGCGGGTGGGGCAGGCCGGTCAGGCGGACGCGGAGCCGGCCAGCGTGTCGCGCAGGGCCCGGCGAAGATCCTCGATGTCCAGGGGTTTGCGCAGCACGGTGCACCGCAGCCGCTGCTCCTCACCCCCCAGCTCGCCCATGAAGGCCGTGAACAGGATCACGCCGATCGACGGGTCGCGTCGGCGCACGCGCGCCGCCACGTCCAGGCCGCTGACGTTCGGCATGGCGAGGTCGGTCAGCACCGCGTCGTAGGTGCCACGGCCGAACAGGTCCAGCCCCTCGACACCGTCGGCGGCCACGTCCGCCTCGTAGCCCCACGTGCTCAGCAGATCGCAGAGGAGCATGCGGACGTAGCGGTCGTCGTCGATGACCAGGATCCGGAGCTGTCGCTCGGAGGCTACCGCGGCGGTGGGTGTCGCACGGTCGCGAGCATCCATCGAGTTGCCACGGTAGTGTGCCGCCTGGCGGGACGCAACGGCTATGAGAGCCGCAAGACAGGCGGGCCCGACGGCCCTGGCATCCCGTCTGGCCCCTTGCCATGCGGGTACCGCGGTGAGGGTGCGCGCGCGCGCTCGGAACAGGCGGACACCGGCGTGGTGCGGGTTGCGCTGTCGCACCACACCGGTCAAATTTCACTTTGTGGATTGTGGTGGAAAAGTGGATAAGCGCGCCGCCTACAGCTTGTAGAGACGGCGCGCGTTGTCGGCCAGGATCTTCTGCTTCTGGGTGTCGTTGAGGTCGCCGCGCTGGCGGATCTCGTCGATGGACGCTGGCCACGAGTGGTCCCAGTGCGGGAAGTCGGAGGCGTAGACGATCTGGTTCTCGCCGATCAGCTTCACGGCCTGGGGCAGCAGCCACTCGTCGGCCTCGCACGAGAAGTAGATCTTGCCCGAGCGCACGTACTCGCTCGGCTTCTTCTTGAGCACCGGCGCCTCCGCCGCCCGCTTGGCGTACTCGTCGTCCATGCGCTCCATCCAGTACGGGGCCCAGCCGCAGCCGGCCTCCAGGAACGCGATGCGGACGTCGGGGAAGCGCTCGGGGATGCCCTCCAGGATGATCGAGGTGAGCTGGCGCATCTGGCCGAAGGCGTGCGAACAGGTGTGGGCCTGGATGAAGGCCGGGAAGAGATCCACACCGGCGCCGCCCAGGTGCGAGCCGGAGGCGTGGATGCCGAGCATCGTGTCCAGCCGCTGGGCCTCCTCGTACACGGCGTCGTAGCGCGAATCGCCGAGCAGGTGGCCGCCGTCGGCCGGCAGCATGGCGCCGCACAGCCCCAGCTCGCGGACGGCCCGGCGCAGCTCGGGCGCGCACGCCTCCGGCACCTGGACCGGCAGCAGCGCGACGGCCTGCAGCCGCTTGCCCTTCTTCACGAACTCCTCGTGCAGGAACGTGTTGTAGGCCCGGCACAGGGCCACCGCCCACTGCCTGTCCTTGAGGAAGCTCATGAACAGGCCGAGCGTCGGGTAGAGGACCGCGCTCTCCATTCCCCCCTTGTCGAGCGCCTTCAGCCAGGCATCGGTGGTGCCGGCCAGGTCGCTGAAGGTATTGAGCAGCCGCCGGTCCCAGCCGTCCCACGGGTAGAAAAACTGGTTGACGGGGCGGCGCTTGAACGGCTCGTCGAGGTACCGGGCGATCTGCTCCTGGCTCTCGGTGACGTGGCCGTCGGCGTCGATCACGGTCATGGCTTCATCCTCCAGGTCGGGATCGCTTCGGGATTGATCACGTGAGCGGGCGCCTCGCCGCGGCCCACGGCGAGGATCTGCTCGAGGGCCAGTCGCAGATTCGCGCGGCGGCCGGCCTCGCTGTGGCCGATGTTGTGGGGCGTGAGGATCAACCGCTCGGGGTCGACCGTACGGTACGGATGCGGGTTGGGCAGCGGCTCCTGGGCGAAGGCGTCGACGGCGGCGGCGGCGATCCAGCGCTCGGTCACCGCGCGGGCCACGGCCGTCTCGTCGACCAGCTCGCCGCGCGCGGTGTTGATCAGGATCGCGCTCGGCTTCATGGCCCGCAGCGCCTTCTCGTCGATGATCGCGCGCGTCTCGTCGGTGAGGACGGCGTGCACGCTGACGATGTCCGACTCGGCCAGCAGGGTCGGCAGGTCGACCAGCGTCACGCCCAGGCCGGCGGCGCGCGCGGCCGGCACGTAGGGATCGCTGGCGATCAGCCGCACGTCCCAGCCGGCCAGCCGGCGGGCCACGTGGGTGCCGATGCGGCCCAGGCCGACGATGCCGACCGTCTTGCCGAACAGGAACTCACCGCGGTCCTCGCGGCGCGCCCACTCGCCCGCGCGCAGCCGGCTCTCGCCGCGCTTCACGCGCTTGAGCAGCATCAGCAGCAGGCCGATCGTCGCCTCGGCCACGGCGATGAAGTTCTCCTTCGTGGGGCTGTTGGCTACGAGCACGCCCAGGCGCGTCGCCGCGGGCACGTCGATCTTGTCCACGCCGATGAACGGCACGATGACCAGGCCCAGGTGCTCGGCGTGCTCCATCACCGCCGGGGTGATGCGCTCGAGATGGGAGGCCAGGAGCACGTCGGCGGCGCGCACCTGCTCGATCAGCTCGGCCTCGGAGTAGGCCGGGCGCCCCGCCAGGTCGAGCGGGCGGCCGACGATGACCTCGTGCCCGGCGGCCCGTAGCGGGTCGAG
>JBGQLG010000056.1:0-26403 GCA_041499965.1 Methylomirabilia bacterium | reverse complement strand
GATGCTGCTCGGGGAGAAGGACGACAACCTGCCGGTGGCCAAGGTCGAGGGCTATCTCGCGTACGCGAGCGGAGCGGGCCATCCGGCGCCGATCACGACGGTGGTCTATCCCGGCGCGTTCCACGCCTGGACGGTGCCCACCCTGGGCGCCCCGCGCTTCTACGCGCAGTACCTGAGCACGCGGAAGTGCCCCGTCATCCTGTTCGGCCGCGGGGCGCCCACCGTCCTCGTGGACGGGCGCGCGCAGCCGTTCGACCCGGAACCGTTCGCCGCGTGCGTAGCCGCGGGGCCGGGCTACTCGATGGCGTTCGACGCGACCACCCGGACCAAATCCACCGCGGACACGGTGGCGTTTCTCCAGCGCCACCTGCGTCCTTGAAACAGGGTAAGACCTGACGCTTGCCGGCAAACGATAGCCTGTGTTTCCGTTCGAGATCAGCGCGTAAGCCCGTGTTTAACGGCCTGGGATCGGCTCTTCAACTCGCCGGCGGGCTGAGCGCGCGCCGGTACTCGGGCGGGCGCGGCCGGAGGAGCTGGCGGCAGCGGCAGTCCGTCGGCGTCGCCAGGCGGGCGAGGAGCCGGAGCTCGAGCGTCGCCGCCACCTCGGGGAGCGTCTGCAGATAGAGCACGTCGAGCGAGCCGGTGAGGTTCTGGGGCCGCAGGCCCTCGGCCCAGTTCGACGGCACGTGATAGTAGCCGAGGTGCATCCCGCAGACCCGCGCGAGCACCGGGCTCACGCAATCCCCGGTGATCACCGGGGATCCGATGCTGCGTCCATACTCTCTCAGGAAGAGCGAGTGCCCGGCCGACTCGAACCCCGCACCGTATTGCCAGCGATGGAGAACGACGCGCGCCTCCTGCGCGTGCACCCGACGGAAGCGCGCCGCGTCGAGGGCGCCGACCTCACGAATCAGCTCGCGAGAGAGCGTCGGGCAGAACGGCTCGTCCATCAGCGCGACCCGCTCGGCCAGCACGTTCTCGAGCTCGGTACCCGGCAGGCCGGACGGGACGGGATCCAGGCTGAAGTACGTCCACGGCAGAACCAGGTCGCCCGGACGCACGGCGTCCTCGCCCTCGCGCCAGTCGCAGGTGCCGCTGGTGCCGCCGACGAGCAGGACCTCCACGCCCGCCCGCCAGAGGATCCAGAACACCTTCCACTCCGCCGCGCGGAGCGCCCAGTCCTCGCCCGCGACCATCCCGTAGCTCGGGATGCGCAGGACCCGCGTACCGCCCGGCGCCTCGTAGGCTTCCACCTGCGGGCCGAGGCCGTACGGCGTCATCGGCCGATGGATGCCGAGCAAGCGATAGCCGTGGCGTTCCGCGAAGGCGGCGAAGCGATCGCCGAGGCCCCAGACCGGACTGCCCGTCAGCGTGGCCACTCGCGCCCGCGGCCCGTCGTAGACGACGCTCGAATCGATCCGCCCCTCCAGCACGCGGGCCTCCTATGACTCCGGCGCTCGCGCGACCCACGCGTCCCGGATGCGGCGCACCAGATCGCGCCGCGTGTCGGCCGGCGCGAAGCTCGCGTGCGCGGCAAGCACGGTCGCGCCGGCCAGCTCCGCCCAGGACAGCCCGAGCGCGCCGGCCGCCAGCGCGTACTCCTCGGAGAGCGTCGTCCCGGAGATCGTCCGGTTGTCCGTGTTCAGGCCCACGCTGACGCCCCCGCGCAGCAGCGTCGCCAACGGATGGCGTGACGGCTCCGGCACGGCGCCCGTCTGCACGTTGCTGCGGATCGCCATCTCGAGGTGGAGTCCGCGGTCGCGCAGCTCGGAGACCAGCGCGGCATCCGTGGCGGCGCCGACGCCGTGGGCGATACGGTCGGGTGCCAGCAGCGTGAGCGCCTCCCGTACCGCGGCGGCCCCGCCCGTCTCGCCGGCATGCGTGGAGAGCGCCAGCCCCGCCTCGCGCGCGATGCGCGCCGCCCGCGCCAGCGTTGCGAAGCCGCCGACCGCCTCGTCGCCCGCCACGTCGAGGGCCACCACGCCGCGGCCGGCCCAGGCCGCCGCGCGGCGCGCCTCGCGCTCAGCCCGGTCCGCGCTCCAGTCGCGGAGCATCACCGCGATGAAGGCGAGCGCCGGCGTCGTCGCCGCGCGCGCCGCCTGCGCCGCGGACTCCATCATCGCGTGCCAGAGGCCGTCGTCGTCGGTGGGCGGCCGGAGCCTCACCTCCGCGTAGCTGACGCCGTCCGCCGTCAGGTCGGCGCAGAGCTCCGTGACGACGCGCGCGATGCGGTCCGGGGTCTGCACGGTCGCGTCCCAGGCGGCGAAGCGCGTCAGGTAGGCCGGCAGCCCCTCGCCCGTCGCAGCGGGCGCGTAGCGGTCCGCGAGCGCCGGCGGCAGACCGTCGGCCGCGACGAAGGCGCGCATGGTCCCGGGGCGCACGGAGCCCGCCGCGTGGAGGTGGAGCTCGACCTTGGGCACCGCGCGGAAGCGCTCAGGCCCGGACATCGGCGAGCCGCCCCGCAGCCTGCGTCGCGTCGGCGAGGATGCGCTCGGAGTCGAGGTGCATCGGCCGACCGCCGCGTACCAGGAGCCGGCCGTCGACGAAGACGGCGACCACGTCGGACCCGCGCGCGGCGTAGACGAGATTGGCGACGGGATCGTGCCAGGGCAGGAGGCGGGAGCTCCCGGTGCGCACGGCGATGATGTCCGCCCGCTTGCCCGGCTCGAGCGTGCCGACCAGGTGGTCGATGCCGAGGGCGCGAGCGGCCTCGGAGGTCGCCATGCGGAGCAGATCGAGGGTCGGAAGCACCGCGGGATCGTCGGCCGCCACCTTGTTGAGGAGCCCGGCGACTTTCATCTCCTCGAACAGATCCATCCCGTTGTTGCAGCACGCAGCATCGGTCCCGAGCCCCACGACGGCGCCGGCCCGCCGCAGGCGCGCGATCGGCGCCACGCGTCCCTCGAGCTTGGCGTTGCTTGACGGGCAATGCGCCACCGCCGTCCGCCGGCTCCCGAGGAGATCGGCCTCGGCGCCCGACAGGTAGGTGGCGTGCGCGGCGACGACGTCAGGGCCGAGCAGGCCGAGGGCATCGAGATAGCTCGCGCAGCCGGCCGCGCCGCGCGCGACCACGGTCGCGACCTCCTCCTCGGACTGGGCCACGTGGATGAACACGCGCGCGCCGGTGCGGTCGGCGAGCTGCCTCACGCGACGGAGCAGATCGGGACCGCAGGTGTCGGTGGCGTGCGGCGCCAGGCCGGCCCAGACCCGAGAGCGCGCCGGATCGGTGCCGAAGCGCTCGATGAGCCGCTCGGACAGCGCGAGGTCGGCCTCCGCCGTGCGGTCGAAGAGCGAGTGGCCGACCACTGCGCGGAGGCCGCTCGCCTCCACCGCCGTCGCCACCGCGTCCATGTGGCCGTAGCGATCGGCGATGGTCGTGACGCCGTTCTGGAGCAGCTCGAGGCAGCCCGCCAGGGCGCCGGCCCGCAGCTCGTCCGGGCCGAGGCGCCGCTCCAGCGGCAGCAACCGGTCGGTGAGCCATTCGCCGCGCGGCACGTCCTCGGTGAGGCCGCGGAACACCCACATCGGCGTGTGCGTGTGGGTGTTAACGAGCCCCGGGAGCAGGACCGAGCCGCGCAGGTCGATGATCTCGTCGGCCGTGCGCTCGGGCGGCGGCCCGACGGCGCGGATCTCAGTCCCCTCGATGGTGATCGCGCCGGGCGTGTGGATCGTGGCCGCCGCGTCGAGCGTGAGGACCTGGTCGGCGAGGAGGATGATGGGCGCGGAGCTCACGGGGGCAGCGTCGCGGGCTTCCAGCGGACCACGGCCTTCTCGAGGGCCACGACGGCCAGGAAGAACGCCAGCGCCAGGAACGAGCCCACCGCGGTGGTCGCGTAGAGCAGGCCGGTGCGGAACTCGAAGGTGGCGACGATGATGAGATAGCCGAGGCCCGTGTCGGACCCGACCCACTCGGCCACGATGGCGCCGATCACACAGGAGGCGGTGGCGATTTTGAGCGCGGAGAAGAGGAACGGCAGCGACGACGGCAGGCGCAGCTTGAAGAAGATCTGGCGGCGGTTGGCGGAGAGGACGCGCATCAGCTCGAGCGCCGAGGGCTCCACCGCCTCCAGGCCGCGCACCATGTTCACGAGCGTGGGAAAGAACGAGATCAGCGCGGCGATGACGACCTTGGGCGCGTAGCCGTTGCCGAGCAGCAGGACCAGGATGGGCGCAATCGCGATGATGGGCACCGTGCGGATGGCGACCGCCACGGGATAGAGGACGCGCTGCACCGCCGGGCTGTGGACGAACACGATGGCCAGGACGACCGCGAACCCGTTGCCCAGGAGAAAGCCGCCGACGGCCTCGACCAGCGTCCGTCCCACGTTGCGCTGGATCGTCGGCCATTCCTCGATCAGCGTCCACCCGATGAGGGACGGCGCCGGCACCAGGTAGTGCGGCACGTGGAAGACGCGCGTGTAGAGCTCCCAGACGAGCAGGATGGCGAGAATGCCCGCCGCGGACATCGCGTACCGGCGGGCCATCACTCCAGGCGGGTCTCGCCGGCCAGCGCCCGGCGCAGCGCGGCGGTGTAGCGGGCGAACTCGACCGTCTCCTTCACCGCGGGGTCGCGCGGGCGGGGCAGCGTGATCGGCAGCTCGAGCTTCACGCGCCCGGGCCGCGCACCCAGCACCAACACCCGGTCGGAGAGGAAGACCGCCTCCGGCGAGCTGTGGGTGACGAAGAGGATCGTCGTCCCCGTCGCCTGCCAGATGCGCAGCAGCTCCTGGTTCATGTGCTCGCGCGTGATCTCGTCGAGCGCCCCGAACGGCTCGTCCATGAGCAGCACCTGCGGCCGCGTGACGAGGGCGCGCGCGATGGCCACCCGCTGCCGCATCCCGCCCGAGAGCTGCCACGGATAGGCCGCCTCGAAGCCGTGCAGGCCGACCAGCTCGAGGAGATCGAGCGCCTCGGCCCGGCCCCGGCGCGCGGTGCCGCCGATCTCGAGCGGCAACAGCACGTTCTGCAGCGTGCTCCGCCACGGCAGGAGCGTCGAGTCCTGGAACACGAAGCCGAACACGCGGCGGCGGCGGGCGACGCCGGGCGGCTCGCCCCCGACCTCGATCCGCCCCTCGGTGGGTACCAGGATGTCGGCCACGAGCCGCAGCAGCGTGGACTTGCCGCAGCCGGAGGGACCGAGCAGCGAGACGAACTCTCTCGGCTGGATCGCGAGGCTGGCGCCGGCCAGCGCCTGGACGGGACCGGAGGGCGTGGAGAACGTCATCCCCACGCCCTCCACGAGGATCCCCGCGGGAGCGGTCGCGCCGGCGACGCTAGCGCCGGGGGCGGCCGTCGACACGCTTGAGGATGTCCTGCGTCATCGTGTCCTTCGAGGTGACGGGCGCCTTCAGGAGTCCGAGGTCCGCGTAGACCTTGATCGCGTCGTCCCAGATCTGCGTCTCCATCCAGCCCCAGCCGTGCTCCTTGGTCTTGTCCGACCACAGGAAGGGCGTCTCGCGCTTCCACGTCGCGATCTCCAGGTCGCGCTTGAGGTCACGGGCGTACTTCAGCACGATGTCCACGCTCTCCTCGGGATGATCGGCGGCCCACTCCCAGCCCTTCGCGCTCGCCCCGAGGAAGTCGGCCAGCATGTCCGAGCGCGTCCGCAGCACCTCGTCGGTCGTGAAGTAGGTGTAGGCGTAGAGGCGAATGCCCATGTCCCAGAGCAGCAGCGCCTTGGCCTCGGGGCCGACCGCGGCCATCTGCGCCGCGTCGATGACCCAGCCCGTGATCACGTCGACCTGGCCGGTCTTGAGCGGGGTCGTGTCCGAGCCGATCACCTGCACCTGGACCTGCTCGCGCGGCAGCTGGTACTTCGCGATCACGGCATTGATGAGCGGCCGAGCGGTGGCCTGGATCCCGATCTTCTTGCCGACGAAGTCCTTCGCCGAGTTGATGCTCTTGTCCAGCGTGATGAAGGCGAACGGGTGGCGCTGGAGCGCGGCGGCGAAGGCCTTCACCGGCAGGCCGTTCGAGCGGGCCAGGAACATGGCGGCGATCGAGGCCACGTTGCCGATCGTGCTCGAGCCGCCCGCCGTCAGCGAGATCGGGTCGATGCTCGGCCCACCCGGGTCGATCTTGAGCTCGATCCCCCGCTCCTTGAAGAAACCCTTGTCGAGGGCCACGAAGTCGCCCGCGTACTGGGCGTTGGCGAGCCAGCCCAGCCGCATGCTGACGCTCTCCGGCTTCGCGGCGAACGCGGCGCGCGGGAACGTGCTCCCGAGGGCCAGCGTCACCACGCTGGCCCGGCGGAGGAATCCGCGACGAGAGATCGAGTCCATGGTGTCCTCTGTCCTTTCTTGCATCAGAGCAGCACGCCCTGTCCGACGAGCGCGTCCTGCAGCGCGCGCACGTCGACCTCCGAGGGTCGCACCGCCTTGCGGACCGCGAGGGCCGCGGCGGCGCCCGCGGCCTGGCCCGTCACCAGGCAGCCGGAGATCTCGCGGCTCATGCGCTGAGCCTCGGGCGTGGCGGAGTAGCAGCGCCCGGCGACCAGGAGGTTGCCGGGCTCGCGCGGATAGAGCGCGCGATACGGGATCGAGTAGTTGCGCGCGCGTCCGACGGCGTCGGCGAAGCGGCGCCCGGACTTGACGTCTTGCCGAGTCAGTCGATACGCGCCCTTGAGGAGCCGCGTCTGCCTGATGCCGACCATCGGCGCGGTGTCGGCCACGTAGGCGTCGCCGAAGCCCGGCAGGTGCGCGCGGGCGTAGTCGAGCGCGCCGAAGATGCGCCGGCGGCCCTCGACCTCGAGCGTCGTGAGGGCGACCGGATCCAGGCCGTCGACGCTGGCCCACGTGGGACAGTTGGCCCAGATGACGCCGCGCCGCACCGTGTGGAGCCACCAGTACGGCCACGTCATGTTGTAGAGCGTGCGCATCGCCTTCGTCTCGCGCGCGGCCGCCTCGGGCTCGGCGCGCTCCCACTCGACGTGGGTCTCGAGATCGACGTCGGCCAGGCGATGGACCAGCGTGCCGAGATAGCGGCCCACCACGTGGGGCGCGCCGGCGGCGGCGAGGAGATCGCCGTCGCCCGAGCAGTCGACGAAGACGCGCCCGGCCAGCGCCTGCCGCCCCGCCTTGCTCTCGACGATCGCCGCCCCGATGACGCCGCGATCCATCACTGCGCCGACGACCCAGGAGTGCAGGCGCAGCCGCGCGCCGGCGCCGAGGACCATCTCGGCGGCGACGAGCTTGAGCACCTCCGGATCGATGCAGGCCGCCCAGGCGATCGGCCGCACCGAATCGGGCGGCCGCGGCGTGAACCAGTCGGTGAAGCCCCAGCGACCCCACTTCGCCCAGAGGATCGGATCCTCGCGGTGAAGGTCGGCGAGATCCGGAAGCACCGCGCCGCCGCGCTGTTGCGCGGCCTCGACCAGCTCATCGAGCACGCCGCCCACGGTCTTCTGCGTGCCGTCGTCGCAGTCGTCCCAGACGAGCACCAAGCTGCCGGAGGCGGCGCCGCCGAGATAGCCGGCGCGCTCGACCAGCAGCACGCTGACGCCGAGCCGCGCCGCCGCCGTCGCGGCCGCGATGCCGGCCGGGCCGCCGCCGATGACGACCACGTCGGCCTCGTCGACGACGGGGATCTCCCGCGCCGGCTCGTGAATGGTGGCCGCGCCGCTTCTCACGGCTTGGGTCCGGCGCCGGAGCCGCGCAGCTCCGGGTACCACGTGGGCTTGCCGCGCGCCGCCACGTCCGCGTCCCAGGCCTGCAGGATGCGCACCGCCTCGTTGGCCACGTCGATCGCCGTGTCGACGCCTTCCTTCGCGAAGGTGTCGGTCACGCGATTGGCGGCCACCGCGCAGACGCTGCCGCCCCGCAGCCCGTAGAGGCCGAGCATCGTGAAGATCGTCGCCGCCTCCATCTCGAAGGTGAGCACGCCCGCGCGCTGCAGATCCGGCAGGATCTGCTCGATCCAGCTCTGCGTGTAGGCCCCCCAGCCGGGTCGACCCTGTCCCGTATAGAAGGAGGCGGTGGAGGCCGACACGCCGAGGTGGTAGCGCACCCCGAGCTGCTCGGCGGCCTGGACCAGCGCCAGGACCACCAGATGGTGGGCGACGGCCGGATACTCGATCTGCACGTACTGCGGGCTGGTGCCGTCCAGGCGCACGGCCCCGGTGTGGATGACCACGTCGCCGCACTCGATGTGGCGCTGGATGGCGCCGCAGGTCCCGACGCGCACGAACGTGTCCGCGCCGATGGCGACGAGCTCCTCCAGCGCGCTGGCGGTGGAGGGGCCGCCGGCGCCGGTCGAGCAGGCGGAGATCGGGCCGCCGTCCCGCAGCGTGCCGGTGAAGGTGACGTGCTCGCGCTCCGTCGCGATCTCGTGCCCCTCGGCCCAGCGCGCGGCGATGAGCGGAACACGGGCGGGGTCGCCGGGCAGCAGCACGTAGCGGGCGACGTCACCCGGGCGGCAGCGGATGTGGTACTGCAGCCCGTCCTGCTCGGGCCGGCTCGCGCCGGAGGTCCAGGTGGCCACCTCGAATCCCCCTCGCTCCAGGCCGTTCGGCCCGACGCCCGCGCCGAGCACTGGTCAGGTCGTCCCGGCACGTGGAGGGTAGACGGTACCATCGAGGCTCGGACCTGCTCAACCGGTATGGAGGGACCCCCCTGGTGAATGCACGGGGCGGCGCGTGCGTCAGACAGCGTGAGGAGGGCTGAATATGACTGCCGGGTTCCGTCGTGTCGTGCTCACGCTGCTGCTCGCGGGCATGGTCGGCGTCACCGTCTCGGGATGCCTCCTGGTGCCGTTTCCCGTCGGTGGTGGCGGCCACGGCCACCGACACGAGCATCGCTGGTAGCAAGATAGGACTCTCGGGGCGCCGCCGCCCGAGAGTCCTGCCCCTCGTGACACTCACCCCGTGATGGGCTGCAGGAGCTGGATCAGGTTGCCCTCCGGGTCCTTCAGGGTGGCGATCCGCAGCTGGCCGTAGTTCGTCGGGGGCTCGACGAACTCGATGCCGGCCGCCGTCAACCGCTTCCAGTCGGCGTCGACGTCATCACTCGTGAGGCCCACCATGTGCCGGGCGGAGTCCGCGTTGCGGCCACGCACCTCGCTGTGGGTGCCCAGCGCCAGCGTCGGCGCGCCGGCGGTACCGAGCACGGCGAAGCCCGGAATCTGGATCATCACCGGGAGACCCAGAAGATCGCGATAGAACGGCAGCAGGTTGTTGAGATCCTCGCTCCAGATCGTCGCTCCGCGCAGGCCCTTGATCATCGCCGCTCCTTTCGTGCCTCTCGTACCAGAGTCGAACGGGACGGCCCGGAATCGACACGGGGGTCGGGCGCGCCTCACCCGAGGCGATCAGGCCTGCCGCGCAGGTCAGCCTCAGGGAACGCGATGAGACGTTCAGCGCGGGATGCCGGTCTGAGCCCCACGCTCGGCGGGTTCGCGACCGGCCGCCACACGTCTTCGTGCGGGCGCGGCGGGCCACGTGACGCGAGATCAGTGCGAGGGACGGAGGCCGGCGGGCGGATGGCCCAGGGCCGCGACTCCGCCGACGCGCTCGAGGTCGGCGGGCGCCACGCCCGAGCGTGTGCTGCAGATCCGCCATACCGAGAAACCACCGTAGCGATCAGTCACGTCTTCACGTATCGATCTCGCCGGACGCGCTTCAGCGTCGTGCCGCGGGGTGGCCCATTCGGGCCGGGGCCTGCTGGTTGTCCGATCCGCCAGCTCGCGCCTTTTTCAGCTCGGCCGCCCGACGGCGTCGTGCGAGACGTCGGAGCCGCCGAACCCCCCGCCTGGTCTTCGAGTGCGTCGCCATGACAACCTCGCTTCCGCGGGAATGATCGCCTTCACCGCGGTGGCACGATAGCACGAGGAGACGATCCGTCACGAGCGAGCCGGTTCCCCTCGGTGTTCCCTGAGTAATCCCTCGGTTCACCCAAGACTCCCGACGGCTGTCGCAGGAAGTCGTATCTCACCTGGCGGCCGCCCGACTCGCCTGGGGAGGCTCGTGAACGGGCTGGGGGCTGGTTGTCGGGGCTGGGCCTGACGCCGCGAGTCCTGCGAGCACATCGACCCGGTCCGGGCGGCCCGCAGCGGCCCGAGCTGGAATACATCTTCAAGCGACGGGCCCCCCGGGGCCGAGCCGACGTCAGCGGCTGATGACAGGCGGTGTCGCCCAGCCGCGCGCCGCCCGCAGCTCGGCGCGCCGCCGGGCCGTGGCGGCCTCGTCCACCACGAGCGCGGACGCGTCGATCACGACGCCGTAGTCGTCGCGCGCCGAGGCCAGGCTGACCAGCTCGTTCGCCACGTCGCGCAGCACCCGGAGCGGATCGCGCTCGAGGGGATCGCCCCAGCCGCCGGGCCCCGGCTGGTCGTGGATGAAGACGTCACCGCGGCGCATCGTCATCGTGATCTTGGCCGTGAGCTCGCGCTCGCGGCCGTCGGCGATCAGCCGGTTGCGCGACGGCTTGCCCGGCCCGCCACCGTACAGCCCGTAGGGGCGAAACGTGTGACGGTCGGCGCGCACCTGGAGCACGGCCTCGTCCTCGGTGAGCCGGTAGGCGCGGCGGATCGACATGCCGCCGCGGTACCGGCCGGGCCCGCCCACGTCGGGGATCAGCTCACAGCACAGGATCTCGAGCGGCTGCTCGGTCTCGGTCACCTCCGCGGAGGGCAGCGACATGTTCGCGAAGAGGTTGGCGTTGCCGTCGAGCCCGTCGGCCCACGGCCGCCCGCCCCAGGCCGAGCAGATGAACTCCACGAAGATGAACGGCGTGCGGTCGGCGTGGTAGCCGCCGATGGTGACGCCGGTGTTGCCACCCTCGGAGGCCGCGATCACCCGGTCGGGCAGCATCTGGGCGAGGGCGCCGAAGACGGTGTCGACCATCCGGAAACCCGTCAGCCCGCGGGCCGCGCAGGCGGCGGGCGGCACGGCGTTGGCGATCGTTCCGGGCGGCGCGATGACCTCGATGGCCCGGTAGAAGCCGGCGTTGCAGAGGATCTCGTGGGGCAGGATCGACTTGAGACAGGTGTAGGTGGCCGCGCGGGTGAACGACAGCGTGTTGTTGATGGCGCCCTTCACCTGGGCCGAGGTCCCGGTCCAGTCCGCCGTCATCTGGTCACCGTGCTTCTTCAGGGCGACCGTGAGGGGGATGGGCGCGCCGAAGTCGATGCCGTCGTCGTCGATCCAGTCGGTGAAGCTCCACTCCCCGTCCGGCAGCTCGGCGAGCGCCGCCCGCGTCAGGCGCTCGGTGTAGTCGAGGATCTCCTCCATGTAGGCCGACACCTGCCCGACGCCGTGCTTGGCGATCAGGCGGGCAAACGCCTCCTCCGCGATGTGGCAGGCCGCGAGCTGCGCGCGCATGTCGCCGAACACGCGCACCGGCATGCGGACGTTCTTCTCCAGCAGGCGGAAGAGCGTCTCGTTCGGCTCGCCCGCGTCGTACATCTTGACGGGCGGGATGCGCAGTCCTTCCTGGAAGATCTCGGTGGAGTCCGACGCGTTCGAGCCGGCCACCCGGCCGCCCATGTCGGTCTGGTGGCAGATGGTCGCCGCGAAGGCCACCCGCCGGCCCTCGTGGAAGATCGGCTTGAGAATGAAGACGTCGGGCAGATGCATCCCACCCTCGAAGGGATCGTTCAGCGCGAAGACGTCGCCCGGCCGCATGCGGTCGCCGTAGCGCCGGATGGTGGCGGCGAGCGCATCGGGGAACGAGGACAGGTGAGCGGGCAGCGTCAGGCCCTGCGCCACCGTCCGTCCCTGGGCGTCGCAGAGGGCCGTCGAGTAGTCCATGTTGTCCTTGAGCACGCCGGAGTACGCGGTGCGCAGGATGGTCAGGGCCATCTCGTCAGCGATGGACAGCAGCGTGGTCTTGAACAGCTCGAAGCCGATGGGATCGGAGAGCCGGGTGGCCACCGCTCAGACCTCCATCACGATGTTGCCGTAGACGTCGAGCTTCGCCCGGGCGCCCGGCGGCACCAGGCACGTCGCGTCGTACTCTTCGACGACGGCCGGCCCCTCTCGCGGCGTCGCGAGATCGCCGCGGGTCAGGATGGGCGTCACGATCCAGCCCGCCCGGGGGCCGAAGTACGCGCGCCGGCTCGCTGCCGGGGGGGTCCGGGGGGCCGTCTCGGGGCCCCCCGGTCGGTCAATCCGCGGGGCCGTCTCGGGGCCCCCCGGCGGGGGGGTCCGGGGGGCCATGTCGGGGCCCCCCGGTCGGTTGACGCGCTCGGGAACGCGCGGCCGGTCGCTCAGCCCCTGGCCGACGACGCGCAGGCTCACGATCTCGACCGGCTCGTCGGCGCCGGCCCGATGCCCATAGGTGCGCTCGTGCTCGCGCCCGAACGCCTCTTCAGGCGAGGCGCCCGCCGTCACCGGGACGGTCAGCTCGAAGGACTGGCCCTGGTAGCGGCAGTCGACCGAGCGCGCGATGCGAACGGCCGCACCCGTGAATCCCTCGGCGGCGAGCTGCGCGCGCGCCTCGGCCTCCAGGCGCCCGAACGCCTCGGCCAGGTCGGCGGGATCGAGGCCCCGGGCCGGCCGCCGCCAGGTGCGGACGTAGTGGTGCTCGACCTCGGAGTAGAGCAGACCAAAGGCCGAGAAGAGCCCCGGCGCCGGCGGGACGACGACGCGGGTCATCTCCAGCGCCCGGGCCATGCCCGCGGCGAAGAGCGGGCCGTTGCCGCCGAAGGCGAAGAGCGCGTACTCGCGCGGATCACGGCCGCGCTCGCTCGAGACCGCGCGGATCGCGCGCATCATGTTCGACGCCGCGATGAGGTGGGCGCCGTAGGCCGCCTCGGCGAGCGGCAAGCCGAGCGGCTCGGCAACCCGCTCCTGGAAGATCTCGTGGGCGCGAGCCGCGTTGAGCTTCACGGCGCCGCCGGCCAGCGCCGTCGGGTTCAGGTAGCCGAGGACGATGTTGGCATCGGTGACGGTCGGCTCGGTGCCGCCGAGGTCGTAGCAGAGCGGCCCCGGGGACGCGCCAGCGCTGCGCGGGCCGACCTGCAGCGCGCCGCCGGCGTCGCGCCAGACAATCGAGCCCCCACCGGCGCCCACCTCGGCGAGGTCGATGGCGGGGACGCGCAGGAGGTAGCCGCTTCCGGTCAGCAATCGCGAGCCGTGCATGATACCGCCGCCCACCTGGTACTCGGTAGCCCGGCTGATCGCGCCGTCCTCGACGATCGACGCCTTGGCGGTGGTGCCGCCCATGTCGAACGTGATCAGCTTGGCGAATCCGATCCGCGGCGCCAGCGCCTGGGCCCCGACGACGCCGGCGGCCGGTCCCGACTCGATGATGTGCATCGGACGCGCGGCCGCCGCGTCGCCGGTCATGAGGCCGCCGCTGGACTGCATGATCAGCAGCGGCCCCCGGACGGCGATTCCGTCGAGGCCGGTCCGGAGCGTGGCCAGGTAGCGGCGGACGATCGGCAGCACGTACGTGTTGATCACCGTAGTGGAGGTCCGCTCGTACTCCTTGATCTCGGGCAGCACCTCGCTGCTGATGCACAGGGGCAGGCCGGGGGCGCGCCGATGGACGATCGACTTGATACGCTCCTCGTGGACGGGATTGGCCCAGGCGTTGAGCAGGCACACCGCGAGGGCCTCGATCCCCTGGCCGAGCAGCCGGTCGAGCGCGCGCTCGACGTCGGCGTCGTCGAGCGGCTGCTGCACCGCGCCGCGAGCGTCGATCCGCTCGCCCACCTCCATCCGCAGGCGGCGCTCGACCAGGGTGGGCGGCTTCTCCCACGTGAGGTCGTAGAGCTTCGGCATACGCAGGCGCCGGATCTCCAGGACGTCGCGGAAGCCGCGGGTCGTGATGAGCCCGGTCCGGGCGCCGCGCAGCTCGAGCAGCGCGTTGGAGGCGACCGTGGTGCCATGCAGCACCTCGACGACATCGCGGCCGCCGAGCCCGGTCTCGTCGAACACCTCGCGGAGCCCGTCGACGATGGCGCGAGCGTAGTCCTCCACGCTGGAGGACACCTTCTTGATGTGCAGGCGGCCATCCAGGTCGAGGAAGACGATGTCGGTGAAGGTGCCGCCGATATCGACCGCGACGCGGAAGCGGCTCGAGCTCGTCGTCATCGCCGCGCCTCCCTCCTCGCGACGGCTGCTGATGCCGCGCGTGCCGTGATGATACTCTCTCGTCCCTTCGGGGAGGAGCCGGCGCTTGCCTACTCCGACGGCCGTACCGTACAATCCCGCCACATCGCAGGCCCGTGACATTCCGTGACCCCTGGAGGCCGCTCATGACCACCCGCCGCTCCTGGTTGATGCTCGTCCTCGTCCTGGCCCTCGCCCTGATGGCCGCGGTCCCGTCGGCGGCGGTCGCGCAGACGCGCTTCGTGTTCGCCAACGAGAGCCCGTACGACACGATGGACCCCCACGCGGCCTTCGACGTCGGCCGGGTGGCGGTGCGCCTGAACCTGTACGACGGCCTCTACCGCTGGCTCGACAACCCGCCCAAGCTCGAGCCGTGGCTGGCCGAGAGCCATACGATCTCCGCCGACGGGCTCACGTACACCTTCAAGCTGCGCCGGGGGGCCAAGTTCCACGACGGCACGGAGATCACCGCCGAGGACGTGCGCTACTCCGCCGAGCGCATCCTCGCGCTGAAGCAAGGGGCGGCCGCGCTCCTCGCCACGATGTTCGCGCCGGGTGGCACGAAGGCCGTCGATCGCAGCACGGTCCAGTTCACGCTCCTCAAGCCGGCCGCGATCTTTCTGGCCGTGGTGCCCGAGGTGCACGTCGTGAACGCCGCCCTCCTCAAGAAGCATGAGAAGGACGGCGACTGGGGCGCGGCCTGGCTCACGAGCAACGATGCCGGCTCGGGCTCGTACATGCTCTCGCGCTACGATCCCGCCGTCGGGTTCATCGCCAAGCGGTTCCCCGGCCACTTCCTGCCGTGGGGGCCCAAGTACATCGACGAGATCGAGTTCCGGCTGGTCAAGGAAGACAACACGCGCGTGCTCGGCATGATCAAGGGCGACTACCAGGGCACCGGCGGCTACCTGCCCAACGACCAGGTCAAGCGCCTGCGCGAGGCGCCGAACGTCAAGATCCTCGAGCAGGAGTCGATGCGGCTCATGATGTTCCAGATCAACAACCAGCGGGCGCCGCTCAACGACGTGCACGTGCGCCGCGCCATCAGCTACGCGTTCGACTACGACGGCTTCAACAAGGACATCCTGGGCGGCTCGGTCGAGCGCAACCCGGTGCCGATCCCCAACAACCTGTGGGGCGTCCCGCGCGACGTGAAGGGCTACAGCTACAACCTGGACCGGGCCAAGCAGGAGCTGAGCCAGGCCGGCGCCAAGGTCGACCGGCCGATCACGGTCGGGTACCTGCAGGGGTTCAGCCAGACCGAGCAGGCGGCAACGGTGATGGCCAATGGCCTGCGCAAGCTCGGCCTCGAGACCAAGATGACCAGCGAGCTGTGGCCGGCGATGGTCGAGCGGATGAAGAAGCCGGAGACGTCGCCCGACCTGGTCGTGTACTGGATCAGCACCTACTACGCGGACCCCAACAACTGGATCGGCGAGATGTTCCATTCCGGCCAGTGGGGCACCTTCAAGGCGTCGAGCTTCTACAAGAACCCGCGCGTGGACGAGCTGCTCGACGCGGCGCTCAAGTCCACCGATCGCAAGGTGCGCGACAAGGCGTACCAGGACGCCGCCCGCATCGTGGTCGAGGACGCCGCCGGCGTGTGGATCTACAACACGAAGTACTTCGGCCCCTGGGCGAAGAACCTCGAGGGGATCCGCTTCTGCCCCATCGGCAACGGACAGGAAATTCGCTGGCTGCATTATTAGCCCGGAGGGGGGCTTTGCCCCCCTTCCGGCGGTCGTCGCACGCCTGACGGCGTGCTCCTCCCTGCCTCCCCCCAGAGCATCGAAGGGGGCCTCGACGGCCCCCTTCGAGCATCCCCCCAGGATGGCGCCGGCAAAGCCGGCGCTCGAAGCGTGGCTGCGTTAGGTTGGCGACAGTGAGATTGGTCGCGCTGGCGCTGCACCGGCTCGCGTGGTTTGTCCCGACCCTGCTGGGGTTGCTGGTGGTGACGTTCTTCATCTCGCGGGTGGTTCCGGGGGATCCGGTGGCGCTGGTGGCGGGGGAGACGGCGACGCCGGCGCAGGTGGAGGCGTTGCGGAGGCAGCTCGGGTATGACCGGGCGTTGCCGGTGCAGTTCGTTCAGTACGTCGGGCGGCTGGGGCGGGGGGACATGGGCACCAGCATCTTCACTCGACGGCCGATCGTGGAGGACCTGGCGCACCGCCTGCCGGCCACGATCGAGCTGACGGTGGTGGCGATGGCCGTCTCCGTCGTCATCGGCATCCCGCTCGGCGTGCTCTCCGCGCTCTGGCGCAACTCCCTGCTCGACCATGCCCTGCGGGTCGTGACGGTGTCCGGGCTGGCGATCGCGAGCTTCTGGCTGGGGATCATGCTGCAGCTCCTCTTCGCGATGCGGCTGGGCTGGACGCCACTCAACGGGCGCCTGCAGGGCTTCCCGCCCCGGTCGATCACCGGGTTCTACCTGGTGGACGCCGCGCTCACGAGCGACTGGCCGACGTTCGGTGGCGCGCTGCTGCACCTGGCCCTGCCCGCGGCCACCCTCGCTTTCCCGGCGCTGGCGACGCTCGTGCGCTTCACCCGGGCGGGCGTCCTGGACGTGATGCAGTCGAACTTCGTGCTCTACCAGCGGGCCATGGGATTGCCGCGCGCCCTCATCGTCTGGAAGTACATGCTCCGCTCGGCCCTCACCTCGACGGTGACCCAGATCGGCCTGCTCTTCGGCATCCTGCTGGCGGGCGCCGTCGTGACGGAGGCGGTGTTCGACTGGCCGGGCATCGGCACCTACGCGGTGAGCTCCATCCTCCGCTCGGACTACAACGCGGTGATGGGGTTCACGGTCTGGGCGGGGGCGGTCTTCATCGTGGTCAACCTGCTCGTCGACGTCGCCCAGACCCTCGTCGATCCCCGCGAGAGATCGACGTGAGCCCATCGAAGGGGGCCTCGACGGCCCCCTCCGAGCCTCCCCCAGACCAGGATTGCGCCGGCGAAGCCGGCGCTCGAGCGGAGATTGATTGAACGCGGCGTTTTTCGTGCTGAGGAGGCTGGCGCGGGATCGGTCGGCGCTGTTCGGGCTCCTCCTGATCGCCGCGCTGGTCGTCTCGGCGCTGCTGGCGCCGGTGCTGGCCACGCATCCGGACGACGTGTTCGAGCTGCACCCGGCCGAGCGGCTCCGGGCGCCCGGCGCGGCGCACTGGCTCGGCACCGACCGGATGGGCGCGGACGTCTACAGCCGCCTCCTCTTCGGGGCCCGCATCACGATCCTGATCGGCGTCATCGCGGTCGGCGCCTCGCTGCTCGTCGGCGTGCCGGTGGGTCTCGTGGCCGGGTACCATCACGGCTGGCTCAGCGACCTGCTGATGCGCGTGTCCGACATCTTCCTGGCGGTGCCCCAGGTGGTGCTGGCCATCGCCATCGCCCAGACGCTCGGCCCCTCGCTGCCCAACGTCATCCTCGCGCTCTCGGTCACCTACTGGCCGTGGTTCGCCCGCGTGGTCTACGCGGAGACGCGCGCGCTCCAGAAGGAAGTGTTCGTGGAGAGCACGACGGCGCTCGGCGCCTCGCCGTGGCGCCTGACCGTGCTGCACGTGCTGCCCAACATCGCCTCGCCGATCATCGTGCGCGCCTCGATCGGCATGGGGTTCACGATCCTGACCGCCGCCGCGCTCGGCTTCCTCGGGCTGGGGCCGCCGCCGCCCACGCCCGAGTGGGGTCGGACGATCGCCGAATCGCGCGAGTTCCTGCCCGACGCGTGGTGGTACGCGGCGGCGCCGGGCCTGGCCATCTTCCTCACCGTCATGGGCTTCAACCTGCTCGGCGACGGCCTGCGCGACGTCCTCGATCCGAGGCTGCGCCGCAGCCGCGCCGCCCGCGATGGCTGAGCTCCTCTCCGTCCGCGGGCTGAGCGTCGATTTCGTCACCGACGGGGGCGTGGCGCAGGTGCTCGACGGCATCAGCCTCGACGTCGGCTACGGCGAGGTCGTCGGTCTGGTCGGCGAGAGCGGGTGCGGCAAGACCACGCTGGCCCGCGCCATTCTGGGCATCCTGCCCACCGGGCCCGCCCGCATCCGCGGCGGCGTGGTGCGCTTCAAGGGAGAAGACCTGCTGCGCCAGGACCCCGCCGTGGTGAACGACCGCGTGCGCGGCCGCGCGATCACCTTCATCCCTCAAGATCCGTCCACCTCGTTCAGCCCCGTCTTTCCCGTCGAGACGCAGATCATGGACCTGATGAAGTGGAAGTCGCCGCGGGCGGCGAGCGGCGGTGGCCCGCGGGCCGCCTGGTCGCGCTACCCGCGCGAGCGCCACCGCGCCGACCGCGACGCCGTGCTGGAGACGCTGCGGGCCGTCCAGATCCCCGAGCCTGCCCGGGCACTGCGCCGGCTGCCCCACGAGTTCTCCGGTGGCCAGCGCCAGCGGCTGATGATCGCGATGGCGCTGCTGCCGCGCCCCGATCTGATCATCGCCGACGAGCCGACCACCTCGCTCGACGTGACGATCCAGGCCCAGATCCTCCGCCTCCTGCGCGAGCTGGTGAAGGAGCGCGGCGTGTCCGTGCTCTTCACCACCCACGACCTCGGCACCGCGTACGAGATCTGCGACCGGGTCGTCGTGATGTACGCCGGCCAGGAGATGGAGGCGGCGCCCGCCGAGGCGTTCTTCGGGCGGCCCGCCCACCCGTACACGCGGCGCCTCCTCGCCAGCGTCCCGACCGGCTCCGGCGAGCTCCGCGACATCCCGGGCGAGGTGCCGAGCCTCGTCGCGCCGCCGTCCGGCTGCCGCTTCCACCCGCGCTGCGACGACGCCACGCCAGAATGTCGCGCCGGCCGGCCGGCGCTCCGGGTGCTGGCCCGCGATCACGAGGTGCGCTGCCATCACCCGGTCGACGGATCCGGCGCGTGAGCGTCTCGCCCACGCCACTGCTCGAGCTGGTCGACCTCGCTCGGTACTTTCCCGTGCGCAACGCCTTCGGTCGGCGCACGGGCTGGATCCGCGCCGTCGACGGCGTCTCGCTCGCGGTGTGGCCGGGCGAGACGTTGGGCCTGGTCGGCGAGAGCGGCTGCGGCAAATCGACCCTCGGCAAGACGGTCATGGGCATCCACCCCCCGACCGCCGGGGACATCCGCTTCGCCGGCCGCGAGATCGGACGCCTGCCCGCGCGCGAGCGGCGCGCGATCGCCAAGAACCTACAGTACGTCTATCAGGACCCCGGCGCCTCGCTCGACCCGCGCTGGAAGATCGTGCATTCTCTGCACGAGCCGCTGAAGATCCATACGCGGCTCTCCCGGGCCGAGCGCGAGGAGCAGGTGCGCGCGATCCTCGCCGCGGTCGGCCTACCCGGCGCCCACCTGGACCTCTACCCGCACGAGCTGAGCGGCGGCCAGCAGCGCCGCGTCGGGCTCGCGCGGATCCTGACGCTGCGACCGCGGATGGTCATCCTCGACGAGCCGACGTCCGGGCTCGACGTGTCGGTCCAGGCCAGCGTGCTGAAGCTCTTCCGCAGTCTTCAAGAGGCCTTCGCGCTCACCTACGTCTTCATCTCGCACGACCTCGCCGTCGTGCGGGCGATGTGCTCACGCATCGCGGTGATGTACCTGGGCCGGATCGTCGAGCTGGGCGAGACGGCGGCCGTGTTCGAGGGGCCGCGCCATCCCTACACGCGCTCGCTGCTGGCGGCGGTGCCCCGCATCGGCGGGCGGCGGGTCACCCTCGACTTCGCGCTGGAGGGCGAGCCGCCCAACCCGCGCGACGTGCCGAGCGGCTGCCGGTTCCGGACGCGCTGCCCGCTCGTCCAGGACGTGTGCGTCGCGGAGGAGCCGACGCTCCGCGAGGTCGAGGGCCGTCGGGTGGCCTGCCACTTCGCCTGAACATGATGTCGCCGAAGGAGGTTCAAGCATGACCATTCCGCCGAGTGACGTGGTCAAGCAACAGGTCGCCGCCCACTGGGATCGACGAGCCTCGCACTTCGACGAGGATTTCGGGCACAGCATCCGCACGCCGGCCGAGCGGGCCGCCTGGGACCGCATCCTCGGTCTCGTCGTCCCGAGCCGGCGCGCGCTCGACGCCCTCGACGTCGGCTCCGGCACCGGCTTCCTCAGCTTCGAGCTGGCGGCGCGCGGTCACCGGGTCACCGGCGTGGACTTCGCCCCCGCGATGATCGCGCAGGCGCGGGGCAAGGCGGCGGCGCGCGGCGGTGTGGTGACGTTCGAGGAGGCCGACGCCGAGCGGCTGCCCTTCGCGCCGGCGAGCGTCGACTTGGTCATCAGCCGCCACCTGCTCTGGACCCTCCCGCATCCGGTGGCCGCGATCGACGAGTGGATCCGCGTCTTGCGGCCGGGAGGGCGCCTGGTCGTGCTGGATGGGCAGTTCGACACGACCGCCCTCACGACGCCACCCGCCGGCAGCGCGCGAGCCAGCGCGGAGTATGCCGCGATCAGCGGTCAACTGCCCTTCCTTGGCGGGCGGCCTCGGGAAGAGATCGACGCCCTCCTGCGAGCCCACGGCCTGATCGACGTGGGCAGCGATCCCCTGCTCGATCTCGTGGCGGCCCAGGCGCAGCGGATGGTCGAGGAAGGACTGGAGCGCCGCACGCATCGTCGCTACGTCGTCTGGGGCGACGTCGCGCCGGGAGACCGTGAGCATCCAGGTTGATCTGCTTCTCACGCTCTGGTGGTAGGGTGGAGCCACGAGCTGGCCGCACCGAAGGAGGTGTGTCATGACGCAGAGATCCCGGTGGTGGTGCATCGTTCCCGCATGCATCGTGATCGTGGCGCTCTCGTATGGCGCCGCCGGCGCCGCTGATACAACGAAGGTCGACCAGGCGACCAAGCGGGTCGAGCAGGGCGCCAAGCAGATCGGGCGGGGCGATATCGGCCCAGGCTTCAAGGAGATGTTCACGGGCGTCGGTCATACGATCGTCGAGGGCGCCAAGTTCAGCGGCGACACGATCGGGGAATTCTTCAAGAAGACGTTCGGCGGCTAGGCCGGCTGCGCAAAAAGGCCCATCTGCTTCGTTGGCGCCCTCGGCTGCACGCTCAACGTACAGGGAGTACGCCTCGCGTGCAGCCTTCGGGCGCCGCCTCGCATCTGGACCATTTTGCGCAGCCGGCCGGTTTGTGCGCTGCCTGCCGGGCCGTCAATCATCGCTCCAAGACGCAGCCTCGAGACGGGCGGCGCTACTGGCGCAGGCGTGGATCGAGGAGGTCGCGGAGCCCGTCGCCGAGAAGATTGGCGCCCAGCACCACGAGCGAGATGGCCATGCCGGGCACCGTCGCCAGCCACCAGGCGTTGGAGAGATAGTCGCGTCCTTCGGCGAGCATCGCGCCCCACGAGGGCTGCGGCGGCTGGACGCCCAGGCCCAGGAAGGACAGCCCGGACTCGAGCAGCACCATGGTCGCGAACTGGCTCGAGCCGATGACGAGGATCGGGGCCAGCGTGTTCGGGAGAATGTGGAGGAGGACCACCCGGAGCTCGCTGGCGCCCAGGGTGCGGGCGGCCTCCACGTAGTCGAGCTGGCGAATCGTGAGCACGCTCGCCCGCACCGTCCGCGCGTAGAGCACCCAGCCCGAGAGCGCCAGGACGGACACGAGCGCAGCCGGACTGGTGCCCACCACCGCCACGATGGCGATGGCGAGCATGATGACGGGAAACGCCAGTTGCACGTCGGCCACGCGCATGACGATGGTGTCCAGCCGGCCGCCGAGGACGCCGGCGGCCAGCCCCACCGCGACGCCCACGCTCGCCGCCACCACGACGGCGCCCGCCGCCAGCGCCAGCGAGACGCGGCCGCCGTACAGCAGGCGCGCGAGAATGTCGCGCCCAAGGTTGTCCGTTCCGAGCAGGTAGGGAGAGGCGCCGCCGAACGCCCGGGGCGGTTGGAGCCGCTTGCTGAAGCTCGGCTTGATCGGATCCGCCGGCGCCAGCAGCGGCGCCCCGGCGCTGGCCAGGATCACCACCGCCAGAATGAGGCCGCCGACGACGGCCATCGGATGGCGCAGGAGCCGGCTCATCCGTAGCGGATCCGCGGGTCGAGCACGGTGTAGAGCAGGTCGATGACCAGGTTGATGACCACGAAGATCGTGGCCGACAGGATCAGGACGGTCTGCACGACCGGGAAGTCACGGAAGAAGATCGCGTCGACCACGAGCTTGCCCATGCCCGGCCAGGCGAAGATCGACTCGGTGATCACCGCCCCGCCGAGGAGCGTGCCGATCTGCAACCCGATCACGGTGAGCAGCGGGATCGCCGCGTTCCGCAGCGCGTGGCGCAAGATCACCGACCGCTCGCCCAGCCCCTTGGCCCGCCCGGTCCGGATGTACTCCTGTCCCAGGATCTCGAGCAAGCTCGAGCGCGTGAGGCGCGCCACCAGCGCCGTCGGGAACGCGGCCAGGGTGACGCTCGGCAGCACGAGGTACCGCCAGCCCTGGAATCCGGAGGTCGGCAGCCAGCGCAGCGTGACGCCGAAGAGCAGGATGAGCATGATCCCCAGCCAGAAGTTCGGCAGCGACTGCCCGAGCACGGCGAGCACGGTGCCGGCGTAGTCGTAGCCGGTGCCCCGGCGTACCGCGGCCAGCACGCCGATCGACACGCCGAACACCACGGTCAGCAGCATGGCCGCCAGCGCGAGCAGGATCGTCGCCGGCACGCGCTCGACCACGACTCGGAGCGCGGGCGCGCCGTACTGAAACGACTGGCCGAAGTCGCCGCGAACCACCGATCGCAGGAAGATGCCGTACTGCACCCAGATCGGCTCGCGCAGGCCGAGCTCGCGGTTGAGCGCGTCGACCGCCGACTGGGGCGCGCCCTCGGGCAGGAGCATCTTGGCGGGATCGCCCGGGATCACGCGCAGGATCACGAACACCAGGAGCGAGACGCCGGCGAGCGTCATCGCTGACTGCCAGAGTCGCCGCAGCAGATAGGAGCGCACCGGCGGCTACGTCGTCGGGGACGAGATCAGGCGATGCCGACCTCGTGCAGCAGCACGTAGTAGTCGCGACGCGCCTCGAAGTTGCGGAGCTTGTCGCTGATGGCGTAGATGGCCACGCTGTAGTACGGCCAGATCTCCGGCTCGTCCTCCCACAGGATCCGCTCGATCTCCTCGTACTTCTGCTGGCGCACCTTGAGATCGGGCACCCGGCCCTCGGCGATGAGCTGCTCCACCTTGGGATCGGCGAAGCGCGTCATCTTCTCGGCGCCGGCCTTGGTGAACCACTGGCCGAAGTACCAGTCGGGGTCGTGCGGCATGTGGGCCCAGCCCGAGAAGAAGAGGTCGTAGTTGCCCGCCGCCCGCTGCTCGCGGGCGGTGGCGATCTCCAGATTGCGGATGTTCACCTTGATCCCGACCTCGCCCAGCATCGCCGCCACCGCCTGCGCGATCTCCAGCTGCTTGGGATACAGATCCTTCATGAGGACGAAGTCGATCACCAGATTGGACTGGCCGGCCTGCTTGAGCAGCTGGCGCGCCTTCTCCGGGTCGTACGGCTTCTGGCCGAGGTTGGTGTGCCCGAGGAGTCCGGGCGGGACGGGGTTCACGACCGGACGGGCGTAGCCCAGCAGCAGGTCCTTGATGATCACGTTGCGGTCGATGGCCAGCGAGATGGCCTTGCGCACGCGCGGGTCCTTGACCGTCTCCCGGGCGAGCTGGAAATGCCAGCGCTGCGCCTCGAGCGCCGGCGTGTCGAGGACCTTCACGCCCGGCGTGCCCTTGAGGGTCTGGACCATGTCGGGCCACACGCGATCGATCACGTGGATCTCACCGGCCCGGAGGGCGGCCACGCGCGTGGAGAGCTCCGGGATGAAGCGCACGGTGACCTTCTCCACCTTGGGGATGCCCGGCTTCCAGTACTTGGGATTCGCCGCCAGCTCCACATGGTCGCCGTGGGTCCAGCTCACGAACCGGAACGGCCCCGTCCCCACCGGCTTCTGGAAGAACGCGTCCTCCCCGGCGCCCGCGCTCGGCGGCAGCATGCCGAGCATCGTCAAGTGCGCGGGCAGCGAGCCGAACGGTCGCTTCGTCGTGACGGTGACCGCGTAGTCCCCGTCCTTCTGGACGTCCTCGATATCCTGGTAGACGAACGACTTGACGAGCTTGCTGTTGTCCCGCACGCGCTTGAGCGTGAACACGACGCTGTCGGCCGTGAAGGGGCTGCCATCGTGGAAGCTGACGCCCCTGCGCAGCGTGAACCGCCAGGTGGTGTTGTTGACGGGCCGCCAGGTCTCGGCGAGCGCGGGCACGAACTTGTCGTCGTTGGTGACGTCGAGCAACGGATCGTAGACGTGGCGGAGCACCGACGTCGCCGAGATCGAATAGTGGTTCGCGGGGTCGAGCGTGAGCATCCGCTCCGACAATCCGGCGATGATCTCCCCGCGCCGCCCCTGGGCCCGAGCCGCGCCGGGGCCGACCATCGAGGCACCCAGGACGGCACCGCTTCCAAGAAGGAATTGACGACGATCGAGTCTCGGCTTCGGCATGGGCTTCTCCTCCAGGAGGTCGCGCGCGGTCCGTATGATACCCTGGGCCGCGCGCCAAGGAGGCCCACGGTGCAGATCGGCGTCGACATCGGCGGCACCTTCACCGACATCGTGGCCCTCGACCGCGCCGGCCGGCTCGCCCTCACGAAAGTGCCGAGCACGCCGAAGGACCTCCTCGAGGGCATCGGCGCCGCCGTCGTCCAGGTGCTGGCGCTCGCCGGCGCCCGGCCGGGCGACGTCGAGCGCTTCATCCACGGCACCACCGTCGCCACCAACGCCATCCTCGAGCAGAAGGGCGCCGTCACCGCGATCCTCACCACCGAGGGCTTCGAGGACGTGCTCGAGCTGGGCCGCATGAAGCGCTCGCGCATGTACGACCTGACGATGGATCCGGAGGTGCCGACCTTCCTCGCCCCGCGCCGGCGCCGGGTGGGCATCCCCGAGCGGCTCGACGCCCGGGGGCAGGTCCTCGTCCCGCTCGACGAGGACGCGGTGCGGACGGCGGTGCCGGCGCTCCGCGCCCAGGCCGTGCAGGCGATCGCGGTCTGCTACCTGTTCTCGTTCGTCAACCCCGCGCACGAGCGGCGCACGCGCGAGATCGTTGCCGAGCTGGCGCCCGAGATCAGCGTCTCGCTCTCGTCGGAGGTCGATCCGACCTTTCGCGAGTACGAGCGCCTGTGCGTGACCGCCTTCGATGCCTACCTCGGTCCGGTCGTGAAGCGCTACCTGGCCGGACTCGCCGACACGCTGCGCGGCCTTGGCGTCCCCGGCGTGCCGCTGATCATGCGCTCGCGGGGCGGCATCGTGTCGGCCGCGCTGGCCGCGCAGCAGCCGGTCACGCTCTTTCTCTCCGGTCCGGCCGGCGGCGTGATCGGCGCCAGCTTCGCCGCCGAGCGCTCGGGCGTGCGCGACTTCGTCTCCCTCGACATGGGCGGCACCAGCAACGACGTCGCGGTGGTGCGCGACGGCACGCCGCTCCTGGCCAGCGAGGGCGCGATCGGCCCCTATCCCGTGCGCACGCCGATGGTGGACGTGAACACGATCGGCGCCGGGGGCGGCAGCATCGCCTGGATCGACGCGGCTGGCGGGCTGCGCGTGGGGCCGCGCAGCGCCGGTGCCGACCCCGGCCCGGCCTGCTACGGCCGCGGCGGGGACGAGGCGACCGTGACCGACGCCAGCGTCGTGCTCGGCTACCTCAACCCCGCGCGATTCGCCGGCGGCACGCTGGCGCTGGATGCCCCGGCGGCCGAGCGCGCCGTGGCCGCGGTCGGCCGCCGGCTGGGCGTGGACGCCATGACCGCCGCCGCCGGCATCCATCGCGTGGTGAACGCCCGGATGGCCGATCAGATCCGCCTGGTCACGATCAAGCGTGGCTACGACCCGCGGCAGTTCTCGCTGGTGGTGCTGGGCGGCGCCGGCCCGGTGCACGGCGCCGCCCTGGCCGCCGAGATGGGCATGGCCGAGGTGCTGGTGCCCGAGGCGCCGGGCGTCCTCGCCGCCTTCGGCCTGCTCGCCGCCGCCATCGAGCATCACCACGCGCGCACGCTGCAGGCGCCCACCGACGCGGCCGACCTCGACGCCGTCAACCGGTGCCTGGCCGAGCTCGACGCCGCCGGGCGCGGCCGCATGCGCGAGGAGGGCGTCGCGGCCGAGCAGGTGCGCGTGGCGTATGGCGCCGACATGCGCTACGTCGGCCAGGCGTACGAGCTGGAGGTGCCGGTCGCCGTGCCGGTCACGCGCGAGCGGATGCCGGAGATCCTGGCGGCATTCCACTCGGTGCACGAGCGCGTCTACGGCTACGCGCGCACGCAGCAGCCGGTGGAGTTCGTGAACTTCCGCGCGGTGCACACGTACCCGCTCCCCCGGCCGGTCGTGACGCCGGCCGCCCGCGCCACCGGCACGCTGGCCAACGCGCACCTGGG
>JBGQLG010000055.1:0-26449 GCA_041499965.1 Methylomirabilia bacterium | reverse complement strand
GCCAGGTCGGGATCCATCCCGTGCGCGCGCGCCAGCCGCCGCGCGTTTTCGATCACCCGCGCCGCCCGCCGCGGCGCCCGCCGCCGATCAATCGCATCGATCGCCCCCCTGACCTCGGCCAGCGAGCGGAGCTCGCCGGGGCGGGGGCGGAGGCGGGGTGCTGGTGGGGGCCCGCCGACCCGTTTCACTCCCAACCTGGGCGGGGACGCGCGCGATGTATGGACCACGCAACGGGCATCGCCAGGCCCCGGCCTCGTGGTCGCCGGGCCCCCACCAGCACCCCGCCTCCGCTCCCGCCCCGCCGAGTTCACGCGTCCGCTTTCCACGGCAGCGCGAGCCGCTCGAGGCGAGCGAGCAGCCAGTGCGAGGCGAGCCCGAGCAGCGAGAGGAGCACGATGCCGACCATGAGCGTGGTGGTCTCCATGAGATTTTGCGCGTTGAGGATCAGGAAGCCGATGCCCGAGTTTGCCGCGATCATCTCGGCGGCGACCAGCAGCAGCAGCGAGGTGCCGGCGCCGAGCTTGAGCCCGGCGAAGATCATCGGCAGCGCCGAGGGCAGCATCACCTTGCGGACCAGGCTCCACCGCCCGGCGCCGAAGCTCACCGCGGCCCGCAGCAGCAGCGGGTCGGCGTGGCGCACGCCGGTGTAGGTGTTGATCGCCATCGGGAAGAACACGCCGAGCGTGATCACGGCCACCTTGGAAGCCTCGCCGATGCCGAGCCACAGGATCAGCAGGGGCAGCAAGGCGATCTTGGGGACCGGGAAGGTCGCGGCGATGAGCGGGTTGCCGATGGCCTCGGCCAGGCTGAACACGCCGACCGCGAGCCCGACCGCCACGCCACCGAGCGCGCCGAGCCCGAAGCCGAGCAGGATGCGCTGCAGGCTGGTGGCCACGTGGGCGAGCAGCTCGCCGCTGCGCAGCATCTCCCCGCCCGCCGCCAGCACGCCCAGCGGCGAGGGCAGGAACAGCGCGGGCACCCAGCCCGTGCGCGTGAGCAGCTCCCACGCGAGCAGCAGGCCGACCAGCCCCAGCGCGCGCGCCAGCGGATGCTCGCGGCGCCGCAGCACGCGCCCGCGGTCGGTCACCACCTTCACCGGCGCCCGCGGCTCACGCCGCCCCCTCGCGCAGCGCCTCGCGCGCCTGCGACTTGATCAGCGCCCAGATGCGCTCGACCGCGTGCACGAACGCTGGCTCGCCCAGCATCGTCTCGGTGCGCGGCCGCTTCAGCTCGACGTCGACGATCTCCAGCACGCGCCCCGGCCGCCGCGAGAGGACCACCACGCGATCGGCCATCCACACGGCCTCGTGAATGTTGTGCGTCACGTAGACGATCGTCTGGCGCGTGCGCCCCCAGATCGCGAGCAGCTCCTCCTGCATGAGCTGGCGCGTCTGGGCGTCGAGCGCCGAGAACGGCTCGTCCATGAGCAGCACGGCCGGCTCGACGGCCAGCGCCCGGGCGATGCCCACGCGCTGGCGCATGCCACCCGAGAGCTGGTGCGGGTACTTGCGCTCGAAGCCGCCCAGCCCGGTCAGCTCGACGTAGCGGCGGGCGAGCGCGCGCCGCTCCGCTCGCGGCCGGCCCGCCTCCTCCAGCCCGAACTCCACGTTGGCCAGCACCGTGCGCCAGGGAAAGAGCGCGAACTCCTGGAACACCATGGCGGTGGGCGGCCGGCTCGCCGGCAGCTCGCCCTCGAAGCCCAGGCGACCGGCGGTGGGCGTCAGCAGCCCGGCCAGCAGGTTGAGCAGCGTGGACTTGCCGCAGCCGGACGGCCCCACCACGGCCAGCAGCTCCTGCGGGGCGACGGTGAACGTGACCCCGGCCAGCGCCTCGACGTGCTGGCCGGAGCGGTCGCGGAACGTCTGCGACACGCCGTCGACGATCACCCTCACGCGCTCGGGCGCCTCATGCGCGGCGCAGCCGGAAACGCTGGATCTTGCCGGTGGCCGTCCTGGGCAGGTCGGTGACGAACTCCACGACGCCGGGGACCTTGTAGACGGCGGCGCGCCCCCGCACGAACGCGCGCAGCTCCTCGGCCAGCGCCGGCGACGCCACGACGCCGGTTTTGAGTAGCACGCAGGCCCGCGGCGTCGTCAAGCCGCGGCCGTCGCCGTCACCGATCACGCCGGCCTCCAGCACGGCCGGGTGCGCGATCAGGTGGGCCTCCACCTCGGCCGGCGACACCCACTGGCCGGCCACCTTCAGCATGTCGTCGGAGCGGCCCTCGAAGTAGAACCAGCCCTCGCCGTCCCGGCGGAACATGTCACCGGTGCGCAGCCAGTCGCCGAGCATGGTGGCCCGCGTGCGATCGCGGCGGTTCCAGTAGTACGGCGCGGTCGTCTCGCCCTTGATCAGCAGGTGGCCGACGGCGTCGGCCGCCACCGGCGCGCCGTCGTCGTCGACCAGCCGCGCCTCGAATCCCGGCACGAGGCGACCGGCCGTGCCGCGGCGCGCCTGCCCCGGCCGGTTGGCGATGAAGTCGTGCAGCGCCTCGGTCGAGCCCACCACCTCCACCAGCTCGAGGCCGAAGCGGTCGGCCCAGGCGTCGAAGATCGCCGGCGGCAGCGCCTCGCCCGAGGAGACACCGTAGCGCAGCGAGGAGAGGTCGAAGCGCCGCTCGGCCTCCGGCACCTCGAGCATGCGCGCGTAGAGCGTCGGCACCGCGAAGAAGACCGTCGGCCGCTCGGCGGCGATGACCTCGAGCGCCCGCTCGGCCGTGATGCGATCGGGCACCAGGACGGACGCCGCACCCACCCGGGCCGGGAAGTACAGCGCGTTGCCGAGACCGAAGGCGAAGTAGAGCTTCGAGGCCGAGAAGACGAGGTCGTCGGCGCCGAGGCCGAACACGCCGACGCCGACCAGGTCGGCGGCCGCCACGAAGTCCGCATGCGCGTGCACGGCCGCCTTCGGCGCGCCCGTCGAGCCCGAGGTGTAGCCCCAGTAGACGACGTCCTCGCGTGAGGTAGAAGCGGCGTCCGCCACCGGCTTGGCCCGGGCCAGCGCCTCGTCGAGCTCGAGCGCCCCCGGCACGCGCCCGCCGGCGACCAGCACCGTGCGCAGCCACGGGCTGCGCGCCGCCGCCGCGAGCACGCGCGGCGCCACCTCCGCCTCGACGACGGCCACGCGCGCGCGACTGTCCTCGATCAGGAAGGCGTACTCGTCGGTGGTCATCAGGGTGTTGACCGGCACGGCGACGGCGCCCAGCTTGGCGGCGCCCCAGAAGGCGGCGGCAAAGGCCGGCGAGTCGTGCAAGGCAAGCAGCGCGCGCTGCTCGATCTGAAGCCCGGCCTCGGCCAGCGCGCCGGCGGCGTGGGCGACACGGTCGGCGAGCTCGCCGTAGGTGACCGAGCGGCCGGCGGCGCGGAACACCGTCCGGCCCGCCCGCCCCTCGAGCACGTGGCGATCGACGAAGTAGGCGGCGGCGTTGAACGGCTCGGGGCGTGCTCCCACCGCCGAAATACTACACCACGGGCCCGCAGCAAGAGCTTCCCCCATCCGGTCCGATGTGCAATTCTGCGGTCTCATGCGCTATCGGATCCTGCCGCGCGCGCTGCGCTTTCACAGCATGCACGCATGGCGCGGCATCGTCCTGGCCGGCGTCCTCGGCCTCGCAGTGCTGGCCGCCTGGGGCCTCGTCCTCCACGTCGAGGCCCGCCGCCAGGCGCGGCGCGAGGCCGGACGCAGCGCCGCCGTCGTCGCCCAGTCGGTGGCCCGCGAGCACGAGCGCCTGCTCGACGCCGCCCGCCAGCTCCTGCTGGCGCTCTCGCAGCGGCCGGAAGTGGTGACCGCCAACCGCGCCGCCTGTCCGGCCCTGCTCGCCGGCGTGCTCGGGGCCGTGCCGGGCTATCTCGACCTCGTCGCCGCGAAGCCCGACGGCGAGGTGTTCTGCTCGGCCCGCGGCACCCGCCGGCTGCCCGCGGGCCTCGACGTCGCCGACGTGCGCGGCACCGCGGAGTCGGGCAACCCCAGCCGCGGCCGCTACGGCATCGACCGGGCGGCCGGCCGACCCACGGTGGCGCTGGCGACGGCGGCGATCGACGAGGCCGGCACCGTGCGGGCCGTCGTGGCCGCCTCGCTCGATCTGGGCCAGCTCGAGCGGGCGATGGTGGAGAGTCCGCTGCCCGCCGGCAGCGCCATGATGCTCGTGGACGCCAACGGCGTGATCCTCAGTCACCACGCCCTGCCCGAGCGCTGGCGGGGCGAGATCCTCGACGAGCCGCTCCGGGCGCTGCTGACGGCCCACGGCGACGGCCCGGTCGAGACCGCCTGGCTCGACGGCGTGCCCAGCGTCGTGCTGTTCGAGCCGCTGGTGCGCGACACCGGCCGGGCCCGCGACGCGACGATCGTCATCGCCCTGCCGCGTCGCTCCGTGTTCGGTGACGCCGACCGCCTGTTCGGCCTCGAGCTGGCCGGGCTCGGCCTGCTCGCGCTGGCCGGCCTCGTCTGCGGGGCGCTCGTGATGGACCGGCTCGTCGCCCGGCCGGCCCAGGGCCTGCTGCGCGTGATCCGCAGCCTCAACTCCGGCGACGTGCGGGCCCGCATGCGGCGCACCGACGAGCGACACGGCATCGTGGGCCGTCTCGCCCGCAGCGTGAACGCGCTGGGCCGGCGACTGGAGGAGCATCAGCAGGCCGCGCGTCATCTCGAGGAGGAGCTGCGGAGCGAGCGCACCGCCCGCCTGCTGGCGACGCCGCCACCGGGCGAGACGGCTGTCTCCGCCGCGGCGATCGACGGTGAGCCCGCCGACGTCCCGCCGGGCCGGCCCGAGCCGCCGCCGGCGACGACCCACGCGGCCCCGGCGGACGCGTCCGCCGACATGGCCGAGGAGTACGGCTGGGGGCTGCGGGAGTCGCCGTTCGAGAACGCACCGAACCCGCGCTTTCTCTGGCTGTCCCCCGCCCACTCCGACGCGCTGGTGCGCCTGACCTACGCGCTGCGGCAGCGGCGGGGCTGCGCGGTGCTCACCGGCGAGCCGGGCTGCGGCAAGACGCTGCTGACGCGCGCGGTGGTGCAGCGGCTGGACCCGACCCGCTACGAGATCGGCTTGCTCACGAATCCGCACGGCGGGCGGATCGACCTGCTGCGGCAGGTGCTCTACGAGCTGGGCGTCGAGACGGCCGAGACCTCGCGCACCGAGCTGCTGCACACGCTGCACGAGCTGGTGGTGGGCAACACGCAGCGCGGGCGCGAGACGCTGATCATCGTGGACGACGCCCAGCAGGTCGAGGATCCCGCCTGGTTCGAGGAGCTGAGCGCGCTGCTGAACATCCAGACCAACGAGCGGACCCTGGTGACGCTGCTGCTGGCCGGCACCGCCGAGCTGACCGCGAGCATCCATCGCGTGCAGCACCTCGACCGGCGCGTGTCGATCCGCTGCGCGCTGACGCCGCTCACTGCCGAGCAGACCGGGCAGTACATCCGCTACCGCCTCACCGTGGCCGGCGGCGACACCTCGGTGTTCGGGCGCGACGCGACGATTCTGATCTACCAGGCCAGCCGCGGCATCCCGCGCGCGATCAACGACCTCTGCGACAGCGCGCTGTTGCTGGCCCGGCTGGAGGGCCTGCCGGCGATCGACGGCGCCGCGGTCCGCCGGGTGCTCAGCGCGACGCCGACCGCGCCGGAGGTGCCGACGTCGACGGAGGCTCCTGGGAGCCGCTGAGCTCCACCTCGGCGTACTCGAGCGGCGCCCGCACCTCGGTCGCCGACGCCCGCGCCCACAGGAGCTCGCGCGCCTGCTCCAGCTTGTCGTCGATCACCGCGTCGCTCTGGTCGGGGTCGTGGTGCACGAGATAGAGCGTGCGGACCCGCGCCCGCCAGGCCAGGTCGGCCACCTGGCTGACGCTCGAGTGGCCCCAACCGGCCCGACGCGCGTACTCCTCGTCGGTGTAGGTGGCGTCGGTGATCAGCACGTCGGCGTCGCGGACGAAGTCGGTCAGCCGCTCCAGGTATTCCTCCGAGTACAGCTCGTGCTCGGGCGGGTACAGCTCGTTGTCGGTGACGTAGCAGATCGAGCGGCCCCCGTGGCGGAGGCGGTAGCCCAGGCAGGTCCCGGGATGGCGCAGCAGCATGGTGTCGACGCTCAGGTCGCCCAGCTGGTAGCGGCCGGCCCCGAGGTCACGATAGCTCACGCTGGCCGCGAACTCCCGCATGGTGACCGGGAAGTAGAGGCCGTCCATCTGCACGGCGATGAGGTCGCGCATGGTGGTGGTGCCGTGGGAGGGGCCGCAGATCTCGAACTGGTTGCCCTGCACGTAGAAGGGCGCGAAGAACGGCAGCGCGTTGATGTGGTCCCAGTGCGGGTGGGAGATCAGGATGCGGGCGTCGATGCGAGCCCGCCGCGCCGCGGTGAGGGCATCGCCGAGGGCCTTGATGCCGGTGCCGGCGTCGAAGACGAGCAGGCGCCCGTCGGGGAAGGCCAGGCTCACGCACGAGGTGTTGCCGCCGTAGCGGGCGCTGTCGCGGCGCGAGACCGGCAGGGTGCCGCGCACGCCCCAGAAGGTCATGACGAGCGTGTCGGCGACGATGCGCTCCAGCTCCGGCACGAAGGCGGCCGGGTGCAGCGGCTTCACGAAGTAGCCGTTGGCGCCGAGATCGAACGCGCGCTGGCGGTCGGAGTCGTAGGCCTTGGTCGACATCATGATCAGCTTGGTGCCGGCCAGCGACGGCAGCGCCCGCAGCCGCCGGCACAGCTCGTAGCCGTCCAGCCCCGGCATCATGATGTCGAGGAGGACGCAGTCGGGCCGCCGCTCCGGGATCTCGCGCAGCGCGTCCTCGCTCACGTGGCTCGCCTGCACGACGTGCCCTTCCTTCTCGAGCAGCGCCCGGGCGATGTCGGACTGGGTCCGGCTGTCCTCGACGATGTAGACCGTGAGCTTGCGGCGCTGGTTCATCGTGGCCCCCGCGGGAGGTCAATGGTGGGCGCGCGCCCGCGGCAAAGTCAAGGCCGGGAGGGCGCCCTTGTCCGGGCGCGCCGCCTCGCCCATCATGGGTGCCCATGAGGCCCCTGGTGGCGCCCGCCGTCGCCCTCATGAACCGCCTGCGCTATCCGCAGAAGTTCGTCCTCATCTCCCTGCTCTTCGCGCTGCCGCTGGGGCTCATGCTGGTGTTCTGGCTGGGTGAGATCGAGGACCGGCTGACGTTTGCCCGCACGGAGCGCGCCGGGGTCGAGTACGTGGCGGCGCTGCGGCGCCTGCTGGAGCCGCTCGAGATCGTCCAGGCCCTCGGCCGCCGCGAGGGCGGCGACGACGCCCTGGGCATGCGCGTGACGCGCGAGCGGCTCCGGCTGACCGAGGCGGCGGCCGCGCTGGACCGCCTCGACGAGCAGATGGGCGCGGCGCTCCGCGTGCACGACCTCTGGCAGGCGCTGCGCGTGCGGGTGGTACACCCCTCGGTCGAGCCGGCCACGCTCATCGCCGAGACGCTGCAGCTCATGACCCACGTCGGCGACACCTCGAACCTGATCCTCGACCCTCAGCTCGACAGCTACTACCTGATGGACGCCGTGGTCGTGCGGCTGCCCGCGCTCTCGCGTCACCTTGCCGCGCTCGGCGCCGGGCTGCTCGCCGAGCGCGCCGGGGCGGCGAGCCCCGCGCTGTCGGCGCGGATGTTCGCCAGCCGGGGGCTGGCCCAGGCCGAGCGCGACGCCATCGACCGCGGCCACGCGGTGGCGTTCCGCGAGAACCCCGCGCTCCGGCCCGCGCTGGAGCCGCACCTCACCGCGTCGTGGGCGGTGGTGGCGGGAATCCTGGAGCCGGCGGCGGGCGAGGGTGCCGCGCGGGCGCGGACCGGCACGGCCGCCGACGACCCGCTCGACCGCTACACGCGCGGCCTCGGGACGATCTTCGCCCACCACGACGCGGCGGCGGCCGCCCTCGACACGCTGCTGGTCGAGCGGATGCACGGGCTGACGGCCCGGCGCGCGCTGCTGCTCGTCTGCCTGGCCGTGCCCATGGCGCTCGTCGCCTACCTGTGGGTGGGCTTCTACGTCGCGGTGCGCCGGGCGGTCAGCGCGCTCGACGACGTGTCGCGCCGCATGAGCACGGGCGAGGTCACGGGGCCCGTCGTGCTGGAGAGCCGGGACGAGATGCACCAGGTGGTCGAGTCGTTCAACAGCGTCGCCGCCTCGCTGGTGGTGGCGCGCGACGCCGCCGAGAGGGCCGCCCGCGCCAAGGCCAACTTCCTGGCCGTCATCAGCCACGAGATCCGCACGCCGATGAACGGCATCCTGGGCATGACCCACCTGCTGCTCGGCACGCCGCTGGCCGGCGATCAGCGGCGCTACGCCGAGACGATCCGCGAGTCGGGCGACGCGCTGCTGACGATCGTCAACGACGTCCTCGACATCTCCAAGATGGAGGCGGGCCGGCTGGAGCTCGTCGCGGAGGACTTCGACCTCGCGCGCGTCGTCGCCAGCGTCGCCGCCCTGCTGGGACCGCGGGCGCGGGAGAAGGGGCTCTCGCTGGACACGGAGCTGGCGCCCGACGTCCCGCGGGCGCTGCGCGGCGACGGCGGCCGCCTGCGCCAGGTGCTGCTCAACCTGGTCGCCAACGCGATCACGTTCACCGAGGTGGGCGGCGTGCGGCTCGGCGTCAGTCGCCTCGGCGGCAGTGCGGCCGAGCCCACCCTGCGCGTGGCGATCACCGACACCGGGCCCGGCATCGCCGCCGACGCCCAGTCGCGCCTCTTCCAGGAATTCAGCCAGGTGGATCCGGCCGCCGCCGCGCGCTTCGGCGGGACCGGGCTGGGGCTGGCGATTTCCAAGAACATCGTCGCGGCCATGGGCGGCGAGATCGGCGTCGACAGCGCGCCCGGCCGCGGCAGCACGTTCTGGTTCGTCGTCGCGCTGGACGCCGCGCGCGGGGTGGTCGCCCCCGCCGCCGTGGCCGTGCCGGCGGTCGGCGGAACCCTGCGCATCCTCGTCGCCGAGGACAACCGCGTGAACCAGGCGGTCGCGGTCGGTCTGCTGCGCCGGCTGGGCCACGCCGTGGACGTCGTCGACGATGGTCGCGCCGCCGTGACGGCGGTGCGCGACGGTGACTACGACCTGGTCCTGATGGACGTCCACATGCCGCTGCTCGACGGCCTCGAGGCCACGCGCGAGATCCGGCAGCTTCAGGGCTCCCGACGGCGGATCCCGATCATCGCGCTGAGCGCCAGCGTGCTGCCGGAGGAGACGCACGCCTGCCTGGCCGCCGGCATGGACGCCTATCTGGCCAAGCCGATCGATCCCGTCGCGCTGGCCCGCACGCTGTCGGGCCACGCGCGCCAGCCGGCCGCCGACCCGCCGGCGTCCCGCGCCTCCACCGACGGCGTGGTCGACGAGGCGTACTTCGCGGCGCTGGCCGAGGCGGTGGGCGCGGTGAAGTTCGCGGAGATCGTCGACGGCGTGGCCGACGACGTGCGGCCGCATCGCGAGCGCTTCGCGCGGGCCTGCGCCCGCGGCGATCTGGCCGATGCGCGGGCCGCCGTCCACGTCCTGCGCGGGATCGCCTCGAACCTGGGACTCGCCGCGCTGGCCGGGCTGACGGCGGCGGTCGAGGACGCGCTGGTGGCCGGCGACGGCGACCGCGCCCAGGCGCTGGCCGCCCAGCTCGACGCCGGCCTGAGCGAGGCGCTCGAGCGGCTGCGGGCGTTCCGCTCCTGAGCCCGGTGGACACGGTCTTTCAGGCCTTCCTGGCCACCGCGGACGCCGCCCCCGATCACGTCTTCCTGATCGCGCCGCCGGCACCCGGCCGCGCCTACCATCCCGACGGCGTCGAGCTCACCTACGGACAGGTGCGGGCGCAGGTGCTGCGGCTCCGCGATGCGTACGCCGCCGCCGGCTACGGGCACGGTCACCGGGTGGCGCTGCTGCTGGAAAACCGGCCGGAGTTCCTCGTCCACTACCTGGCCCTCAACGCGTTGGGCTGCGGCATCGTGCCGATCAATCCCGACTACCGGCACGACGAGATGCGCTACCAGATGGACCACTCCGACGCCGACCTTGCGGTGTCGATCTCCGCCCGCGTGGCCGACCTCGAGGCCGTCGCGCGCCAGCGCGAGCGGGCGCTGCCGGTGGTGGACGCCGAGCGGTGGCCGGCCGCGCTGCCCAGGCCGCGACCGGCGCCGCGGGCCGGGGCGGCGGGCCTCGACACCGAGTGCAGTCTGCTCTACACCTCCGGCACCACCGGCCGGCCAAAGGGCTGCGTGCTCACGAACTTCTACTACCTGAACTGCGGCCGCTGGTATCGCGACCTCGGCGGCCACGTCCGCTTCGAGCGCGGCCGCGACCGCATCTACAACCCGCTGCCGCTGTTCCACATGAACTGCCAGGCCGTGAGCACCACCGGCGCGATTCTCACCGCCAACGCCCTGATCCTGCCCGAGCGGTTCAGCCCGGCCCGCTGGTGGCCCGACGTCGTGGCCACCGGCGCCACCGTCGTGCACTACCTGGGCGTGGTGCCGCCGCTGCTGCTCAACCAGCCGCCGATCGCCGAGGAGCGCGCGCATCGCATCCGGTTCGGTCTCGGCGCCGGCGTGGAGCCGCAGCTGCACGCCGCCTTCGAGCAGCGCTTCGGCTTCCCGCTCGTCGAGGTGTGGGGCATGACGGAGACGGGCCGCATCTACGCCGACAGCGTCGAGCCGCGCCAGATCACCACGCGAGCCTTCGGCCGCCCCTTCGGCGGCTTCGAGGCCCGCGTCGTGGACGGCCACGACCGGGAGGTGGCGCCCGGCACGGAGGGCGAGCTGCTCGTGCGCTGGGGCGGTCCCGAGGGCCCGCGTCACGGTTTCTTCGCCGGCTATCTCAAGAATCGCGAGGCCACCGAAGAGGCCTGGCGCGGCGGCTGGTTCCACACCGGCGACGTCGTCCGCCAGGCCGCCGACGGGATGCTCTGCTTCGTGGACCGCAAGAAGAACATCATCCGCCGCTCCGGCGAGAACATCGCCGCCGCCGAAATCGAGGCCGTGCTGCAGGCCCACGCCGCCGTCGCCCAGGTCGCCGTCCTCGCCGTCCCCGACGAGCTGCGCGAGGAAGAGGTCATGGCCTGCATCGTCCCGATGACCGAGGCGACCGGCGACACCGCCCTTGCCGGCCGCCTCTTCGACTGGTGCCACGAGCGCCTCGCCTACTTCAAGGCACCGGGCTGGATCCTGTTCGTCCCGTCGCTGCCGACGACCGGAACGCAGAAGGTGCAGAAGACGCAGATCTTCCCGCGCGGCGAAGATCCCCGCGCGCGACCGGACGCCATCGACCTGCGCGAGCGCAAGCGGCGCCGATGACCGCTCGATGTGAATCTCGTGAAACCCGGTGACGCCGGGGGCCGGGCGCGCGCGACGCGGGCACGGAGGGGGCTGCCGTCGCGCCGATGGCTCGCCTGAATAGCGCGAGCGGGGTTCGCGCGGGCCCCCCATCCCCCGGAGGGGGCTGGGTTGTCGAACAAGTCGAGCGTTGGCGGCGCGCTCACCCCGCCGGCAGAGATCGCGGGAGGCAGGCTCGCCCTCGGTCGCGACGGCAGCCCCCTCCGTGCCCGCGTCGCGCGCGCCCGGCCCCCGGCGTCACCGAGTTTCACGAGGATCGCTAGGTGAGGTGCTCGCGCCGCCAGAGCTCGAAAACGAGGAGGGACCAGAGGATGCGCGTGTGGTCGCGGCGGCCGGCGACGTGCTCGGTGACGAGGCGTTCGACGGTGGGTGGGTCGAAGAGGCCGCCGGCTCGGATGTGCGAGGAGGCCAGCGCGGCGCGCAGGGGCGCGGCCAGCGGTCCGCGAAACCAGTCGCCGAGCGGGACGCCGAAGCCCTGCTTGCCGCGCGCGAGGATTTCGGGCGGCAAGCGGTCGGCGACGGCGCGCTTGAGCATGCGCTTGAGGCGGCCGAGACCCTGCAGGCGCAGGCCGGCGGGGATGCGGCCCACCAGCTCGACGAAGCGATGGTCGAGGAACGGCGCCCGCAGCTCGAGGCCCACCGCCATGCTGGCCCGGTCGGCGTTGGCGAGATTCTGGCCGGCCAGGTAGAGCTTGCAGTAGCGGTGGACGATGCGCGCGGCCGGATCGTCGCTCGCGCAGCCGGCCAGCGCGGCCTCGACGTCCTCGTAGGGATCGACGCGCGCCAGCGCTTCGCGCACGTCGACGGCGAGGAGCGCGGCCTGCCGCGCCACCGGCAGCCCGCCGAGCAGCGCCTGGTTGCGCGCGGCTTCGGTGTAGCCCAGGCCGCGGAGAAATCCGCGCAGCGGCCCCGGCAATCGCTCGCCGCGCTCCCCCAGCACGGCCAGGGCCGCGCGGGCGGGGCGCGGCAGCCGCGCGAAGGCGCCGTGCCACCACTCCGCCGCCATCGCCGGGTAGCCGCCGAACAGCTCGTCGCCGCCGTCGCCGGTGAGGGCGACGGTGACGGAGGCGCGGGCGAAGCGCGAGAGCAGGTAGAGCGGCACGAAGGCCATGTCGGCGATGGGCTCGTCGAGCAGGGCGCCCAGCCGCGGGAGCACGGCGGCGACGTCGGTGGGCCCCACCAGCAGGTCGGTGTGGTGGGTGCCCAGCGCGTGCGCGGCGCGGCGGGCCCAGCCCCTTTCGTCGTGGCGGCGGTCGGCGTAGCCGACGGCGAAGGTCCGGATGCCGGGCAAGAAGCGCGCGGCCGTGGCGGTGATCGCGGTGGAATCGATGCCGCCGCTGAGCAGGCAGCCGAGCGGCACGTCGCTGGTCAGTCGCGAGCGCACCGCCTCGTCCAGCGCGGCGGCGATCTCGCGCGTCCACTCCGCCTCGCTCACGCCGGCGTCGGGACGGTAGGGGATCTCCCAGTAGCGCGTCGTCGTCACCTTGCCGTCGGCCGCGCTCAGGACGTGGGCGGGCGGCAGCTTGCGCACGCCGCGGACGAGCGCGTGCGGGTCGGGCACGAAGTCGTAGGTCAGGTAGCGGACGAGCGCCGCCGGATCGAGCTCACGGCTCACGGCCGGATGCGCGAGCACGGCCCGCAGCTCGGAGCCGAAGACGAGCCAGCCCTCCGGCGCCGCGTAGTAGAGCGGCTTCTCGCCCATGCGGTCGCGGGCCAGGACGAGCGTCTCCCGGCGCCGGTCCCACAGCGCGAAGCCGAACATCCCGTTGAGCTCCTGGGCGCAGGCCTCGCCGTACTCCTCCCAGGCGTGGGCGATCACCTCGGTGTCGCTGCGGCTGGCGAAGCGGTGCCCCATCCCCTCGAGCCGCTGGCGGAGCGTGGGGAAGTCGTAGATCTCGCCGTTGAGCACGACCTGGACGCTGCCGTCCTCGTTGGCCAGCGGCTGGTCGCCGGTGGTGAGGTCGATGACCCGCAGCCGCGCGACGCCGAGGGCCGCGCGGCCCTCGACGTGGTAGCCGACGGCGTCGGGGCCGCGGTGGCGCAGCGTCCCCACCATGCGCTCGAGCACGGCCCGGTCCGCGCGCACGCCGGGCGGCGCCAGGAAGCCGGCGATGCCGCACACGTCAGTCGGCGGGTGCCGGCAGCGCCGGTCGACTCACGGCCGCCAGCATCACGAGGCCCACGCCGACCCACACCACCTCGCGGATACGCCGCACCACGCTGAAGGACAGCGCGGAGGCGCCGGTCAGTCCCAGCGCCACGAACACGGCGACCTGGCCGCCCTCCAGCACGCCGATGTGGCCGGGCACCATGAACGTGGCGAACCGCACGGCGGTGCCCGCCGCCTCGATCACCAGCGCGGTCAGCAGCGAGACCTCGAGCCCGAGCAGCGCCAGGATGATGTACGTCTCCAGGGCGCTCACCACCCAGCCGGCGAAGTGGAAGCCGATCGACAGCGTCAGGCGCCCCGGCGAGCGCCGGTAGAAGCTGCCGAGCGAATCGTCGAGCGCGACGCCGCCGAGCGCGGCCAGCGGCACCCCGAACCGCGCCAGGAGGCGGCCGCCGGCGCCCATCACACCGACGAGCTGCACGGCGACGAAGCCGCCCACCGCCAGCACCTCGACGAGCAGGAGCCACTCCATCGGCCGCAGCAGGGGGGAGCCGGCCGGCAGCGCGAGCCACGCGCACACGATACCCAGGGCCAGCATCAGCCCCTGGGCGATCGTGATCGTCGTCTTGGCCACGATCACCGAGGAGATGCCGTCGGCGTACCCGACGTACGGGCGCAGGAGCCACGCCTTGACCGCCTCGCCGCCGACCGAGGCGGTCGGGGTGGTGACGTTGACGGACTCACCCGCGATGCGGACCCACAGCAGCGCCCGGAAGGGCACGCGATCGGTACGAAACGCGTAGCGCCAGCCCAGCGTGTCGAGCACGGTGATCAACGAGAAGGGAAAGACGAGGACGAGGAGGATCCGCCACGACAGGGCCGAGACCGGCCCGAGCACCGCGACGGGATCGTTGCGCAGGATCAGCCAGCCGAACAGGGCGGCGCCCGCTGCCAGTAGCAGCCAGCGGACCACGCGGCCGGCGGCACTCCCTCGCCGTGGAGGGTCGTTCCGATCCATCGTGCTCCCCTCTCCGGCGACCGCCGGAGACAACGTGGGCGTGAGTGGATGCTGTGAAGAGACTTCAGTCACGGCTGCGGAGTCGCGTCAGCGGGAGCAGATCTCCAGGCTGCTGAAGAAGTACGGGATCTCGAAAGCGGCCGTCGCGGGGGCGTCGGAGCCGTGCACGGCATTGGCCTCGATGGAGGCGGCGAAGTCCTTGCGGATGGTCGCGGCGGCGGCCTTGGCGGGATCGGTGGCACCCATGAGATCGCGCCAGCGCTGGATGGCCCCGTCGCGCTCCAGCACCATCGGCAGGCACGGGCCCTGAGTCATGAACGTGCAGAGGCTCTGGAAGAACGGCCGCTCGCGGTGCACGGCGTAAAAGCCGGCCGCCTCGTCCATGCTCATGCGGATCAGCTTGACGGCGAGGACGCGGAAGCCGGCCTGCTCGATGCGGGCGAGGATCTGGCCGGCGGCGCCGGCGGCGACGGCGTCCGGCTTGATGATGGCCAGGGTGCGCTCGGTCATACGCCCAGCACCGTGGCCACGGTGGCGCCCATGTCGGCGGGGCTGCGCACGAGGGTGGCGCCGGCCGCGCCCAGCGCTGTCATCTTCTCGGCCGCCGTCCCCTTGCCGCCGGCGATGATGGCGCCGGCGTGGCCCATGCGCCGGCCGGGCGGCGCCGTCTGGCCGCAGATGAAGGCGACGACCGGCTTCTTCACGTGCGCCTTGATGAAGGCCGCCGCGTCTTCCTCGGCGTTACCACCGATCTCTCCGATCATCATGATGGCGCGCGTCTCCGAATCGTCGTTGAACAGCCGCAGGACGTCGATGAAGTTGGTGCCGTTGACCGGATCCCCGCCGATGCCGACGCAGGAGCTCTGACCGATGCCCCGCGCGGTGAGCTGGCCGACGACCTCGTAGGTGAGCGTGCCGCTGCGCGAGACCACGCCCACCGGCCCGCGCTTGTGGATGTGACCGGGCATGATGCCGATCTTCGCCTCGTCCGGCGTGATGACGCCCGGGCAGTTGGGGCCGATGAGCCGGCTGGTCGTGGAGGCCAGATAGTGCTTGGCCCGCACCATGTCGGTCACCGGAATGCCCTCGGTGATGCAGATGACCAGCGGCACGCCGGCGGCGGCCGCCTCCATGATGGCGTCGGCGGCGGCCGGCGGCGGCACGAAGATGAGCGCACAGTCGGCGCCCTCCTGCCGCACGGCGGCCTCGACCGTGTTCCACACGGCGAAGCCCTCGTGGGTGGTGCCGCCCTTGCCCGGCGTCACGCCGCCCACCACGTGCGTGCCGTACTCCTTGCAGCGGGCGGCGTGGAAGGCGCCCTCCTTGCCGGTGATGCCCTGCACGACCACCCGCGTAGACTTGTCGACGAGGACGCTCACGACGCCCGCCCGGCCAGCTCGACGACCTTGCGGGCACCCTCGCCCATGTCGGCCGCCATGATCAGCGACAATCCGGAATCGGCCAGCATCTTCTTGCCCTGCTCGACGTTCGTCCCCTCGGCGCGCAACACCACCGGCAGCGTGAGGCCGAGCTTGCGCACGGCGGCGATGATGCCCTCGGCCAGCCGATCGACGCGCAGGATGCCACCGAAGACGTTGATGAAGATCGCCTTCACGGCGGGATCGGAGGAGAGGATCCGGAACGCGTTCTCGATCTGCTCGGGCGAGGCGCCGCCGCCGACGTCCAGGAAGTTGGCCGGCTCGCCGCCGGCCAGCTTCACGATGTCCATCGTGGCCATGGCCAGGCCGGCGCCGTTGACCATGCAGGCCACGCTGCCGTCGAGCTTGATGTAGTTCAGGCCGTACTTCGAGGCCTCGACGTCCAGCGGATCTTCCTCGTGGACGTCCCGCAGCGCGACGACCTCCGGGTGCCGGTACAGCGCGTTGTCGTCGAAGTTCAGCTTGGCGTCCAGCGCCAGCACGCGCCCGTCCTTGGTAACGACCAGCGGGTTGATCTCGACCAGCGAGCAGTCCTTGGCGAGGTAGAGCCGGAAGAGATTGCGGATCAGCCCCACGCCCTGCTTGAACGCCTCGCCGACCAGGCCCAGACCGAAGGCCAGCCTCCGGGCCTGGAAGTCGCCGAGGCCCAGCGCGGGATGCGTCCACTCGCGGAGGATCTTCTCCGGCGTCCGCTCGGCGACCTCCTCGATCTCCATCCCGCCCGCCTGCGAGGCCATGACCACGTGGGTGGCCCGCACGCGGTCGAGCGTCATCGACAGGTAGAGCTCGCGGTCGATCGCCGAGGCCTGCTCGACCCACACCGAGCGCACCAGGATGCCCTCGGGCGGCGTCTGCGGCGTCTTGAGGTGCATGCCGAGGATCTGGGCGGCCGCGCGCTCGGCCCCGGCGGCATCGTCGGCCAGCTTGATGCCGCCCCCCTTGCCCCGTCCGCCGGCGTGGACCTGTGCCTTGACGACCACCCGGGCGCCGAGCCGCTGGGCGATCGCCCGTGCCGCCGTCGGCGTGTCGGCGACGTCGCCGTCGGGCACGGGAACGCCGAACTCGCGCAGCAGAACCTTGGCCTGGTACTCGTGGATCTTCATGAGGACAGCCCCGAGACCGCGAGGATCATCGGCAAGGGTCGGAGCTCGCGCTTGAGCGGATCCAGAAGGCTATCGCCCTTGTCGCCGAAGATGACGTCGGCGCCGCCCACCCGCTCGCCGTACGTGAAGAGGGCGACCCCCTTGCGACGGACGATCGTGGTGCCATCGACCAGGAACGTCAGCCGCTCCTTGACGGCTGGACGGCCCGGATTCGCGATGTCAACCTCGATGGATGTCACCGGCCGTCTCGTCGACGGTCGCCGGACCGTCATCCTCGGAGACTTGTCCTCGGCCCGCAAGAGTGTCCGGAGGGAGACGGTCGAGGCGTCGCTCACGCGGGCTCCTTGCGACCCCCGCGGAACTTGCGTAACAGCCAGACGATCGGATCGAAGCCGTCGGCCATGCGCTCCTTCATGGGGATGATGCCGTTGTCCGTGATGTGGATGTGCTCGGGGCAGACCTCGGTACAGCACTTCGTGATGTTGCAGAGGCCGATGCCGGCCTGGTCGCGGAGGAACTGGGTCCGGTCCACCGTGTCGAGCGGGTGCATGTCCAGGCCGGCGGCCTTGATGAAGAAGCGCGGCCCCGAAAACGACGTCTTCAGCTCCTCGTGGTCACGGATGACGTGGCAGACGTCCTGGCACAGGAAGCACTCGATGCACTTGTGGAACTCCTGGGCGCGCTCGACGTCCTCCTGCATCATCCGGTACTTGCCGTCGGCGTCCGGCGGCTTCAGGCGCAGCGGCGGGACCTGCTTGGCCTTGACGTAGTTGTAGGAGACGTCGCACACCAGATCCCGGATGATCGGGAACGTGCGGATCGGCGTCACCGTCACCGTGGCGCCCGGCTCGAAGATGTCCATGCGCGTCATGCACATGAGCCGGGGCTTGCCGTCGATCTCCGCGCTGCACGAGCCGCACTTGCCGGCCTTGCAGTTCCACCGGCAGGCCAGGTCGGGGGCCTGGGTGGCCTGGATGCGGTGAATCAGGTCGAGGACCACCATGCCATCCTCGGCCTCCACGCGGTAGTCGCGGAAGTCGCCGCCGGTGGGGCCGCCACGGAACACCTTCATCGTGAAGGTCGGCATCTATTTCCTCTCCTGGAACAGCGCCTTGAGCTCGGCCGGCATCTCGGGCAGCGGCTCGCGGCTCACCTGCACCACGCCGTTGCGGAGACGGAGGACGACGTTGACCGTGCCCCAGGTGTCGTCGGTGTAGGGATGGTCGTCGCGGGTGTGGCCGCCACGGCTCTCCGTGCGCTCGAGCGCCGCGCGCGTGGTGCACTCCGCCACCATGAGTAGCGAGGTGAGGTCCAGCGCGGTGTGCCAGCCGGGGTTGTAGATCCGGCCGCCATCCACGTGCACCTTGCCGGCGCGGTCCTTGAGCGTCTCGATCTTCCGGAGCGCCTCCCGCATCTCGCTCTCGGTCCGGATGATCCCGACCAGCGCGTGCATGGTCTCCTGCAGGTCCGCCTGGATCGCGTAGGGGTTCTCCCCGCCGCCGCGGGAGAACGGCTCCAGCATGCCCTGGGCGACGGACTCGATCTCGGCGGCGTTCACGCTCAGCGCGCCGCCCAGGTTCTTGGCGTAGAGCGCGGCGTGCAGCCCGGCCCGGCGGCCGAAGACCACGAGGTCGGACAGCGAGTTGCCGCCCAGGCGGTTGGAGCCGTGCAGCCCGGCCGCCACCTCGCCGGCGGCGAAGAGCCCTTGCACGGTGGCCTGCGTGGTGTCGGCGTCCACGCGCACGCCGCCCATCAGGTAGTGGCAGGTCGGGCCGACCTCCATGGGCTCCTTGGTGATGTCCACGCCGGCCAGCTCCTTGAACTGGTGGTACATGGACGGCAGCCGCTTGCGGATGTAGTCGGCCGGGCGCCGCGTGCAGATGTCGAGCAAGACACCGCCGTGGGGGCTCCCCCGGCCGGCCTTCACCTCGCTGTTGATGGCCCGGGCCACCTCGTCGCGCGGCAGGAGATCCGGGGTGCGCCGGTTCTTCTTGTCGTCGTACCAGGCGTCGGCCTCCTTCTCGTTGTCGGCCGTCTCGCCCTTGAAGAACTCCGGGATGTAGTTGAACATGAACCGCTCGCCCTTGTTGTTCTTCAGCGTCCCGCCGTCGCCCCGGACGCCCTCGGTGACGAGGATGCCGCGCACGGACGGCGGCCACACCATCCCGGTGGGATGGAACTGCACGAACTCCATGTCGATGAGGTCGGCGCCCGCCCACAGGGCGGCGGACTGGCCGTCGCCGGTGTACTCCCACGAGTTCGAGGTGATCTTCCAGGCCTTGCCGATGCCGCCGGTGGCCAGCACCACCGCCTTGGCCTTGAAGAGCACGAACTGGCCGGTGTTGCGCCAGTAGCCGAAGGCCCCGGCCACGCGGTCGCCGTCCTTCAGCAGCCGCTCGATCTTGCACTCCATGTACACGTCGATCCCCTGGTGGATCGCGTGGTACTGCAGCGTGCGGATCAGCTCGAGGCCGGTGCGGTCGCCCACGTGGGCCAGCCGCGCGTAGCGGTGGCCGCCGAAGTCACGCTGGAGGATCAAGCCGTCCTTGGTGCGGTCGAACAGCGCACCCCAGCGCTCCAGCTCGAGCACGCGGTCGGGCGCCTCCTGGGCGTGCAGCTGCGCCATGCGCCAGTTGTTGACCATCTTGCCGCCGCGCATCGTGTCCCGGAAGTGGACTTGCCAGTTGTCCTCGGGCCACACGTTGCCCAAGGCGGCGGCGATGCCGCCCTCGGCCATGACCGTGTGGGCTTTGCCGAGGAGCGACTTGCAGATCAGGCCGACCGACACGCCCTGCGCGGCGGCTTCGATCGCCGCCCGCAGGCCGGCGCCGCCCGCCCCGATGACGATGACGTCGTGCTCGTGCGTCTCGTACGCTGGCTTGGCCATTGTCAGATGATCCTCAGGTCGCGGATCACGCCCATCGCCACCAGGCGGATGTAGACGTCGGTGAGCCCCACGCTAAACAGCGAGAGCCAGGCGAAGACCGGGTGCCGCTCGTTGAGCCGCGTGATGAGAAGCCACAGCCGGTAGCGCGTCTTGGCCCGCGAGAAGACGTCGACGTGACCGCCGCACACGTGGCGGCAGGAGTGGCAGGAGAAGGTGTAGCCGGCCAGCAGGATGACGTTGGCCCACATCACCAGCGTGCCGACGCCGATGCCGAAGCGGTGACCTCCGTCAGGAGTCGGGAAGCGCAATGCGAGGACGGCGTCCCACGTCAGCAGCACGATGAAGAGCACGGCGATATACCAAGCGTACCGGTGGAAGTTCTGGACGATCAGCGGAAAGCGCGTCTCGCCGCTGTAGCCCGACTTCACGTCGCGCACGGCGCAGGCCGTCGGGGCCAGCCAGAACGAGCGGTAGTAGGCCTTGCGGTAGTAGTAGCAGGTCAGCCGGAACAGGCCGGGGCCCGCCAGGATCAGGAAGGCCGGGGAGACGATCCCAATGATCGGCAGCGAGATGTCCGGCAGACCGACGCCGAACGTGACGTGCAGGCACTTGGCCGACAGGCACGGCGAGTAGAAGGGCGACAGGTACGGATCGGCGAAGTAGTAGGCGTTCTGGAACGCCGCCCACGTCGAGTAGACGATGAAGCTGCCCAGCACGATCACCACGGTGACCGGCAGGGCCCACCACGCGTCCTTGCGCAGATGCGCCGCCGAAATCGGCGGCCGTGCCTCGCTCATCACTCGACTCATGCGTCCTCCTCGTGGTGGGGGGCCCCGATATGGCCCCCCACACCCCCCACCGCTCGGAGCGCCCCGGGGAACCCGTGGCGCTCCTCGATCACCGCTTCGTTATTCGCCGCCCCGGGCGTACTGCTTCTGGCCCTCCGCGTACAGGTCACCGCCGTGACAGTCGTTGAGCACGATGGCCGGGAACGCCTCGACCTCGAGCCGGCGAATCGCCTCCGTGCCGAGATCCTCGTAGGCGACGATCTCCAGCTTCTTGATGTGGCGCGACAGCACCGCCCCGGCGCCCCCGATGGCCCCGAAGTACACGCCCTTGAACTCGCGCAGCGCGTCCTTCACCGCCTGGCCCCGGTAGCCCTTGCCCATCGTCCCCTTGAGTCCCAGCTTGAGCAGCGCCGGGGTGAACTTGTCCATGCGGCTGGCCGTGGTGGGGCCGATGGCGCCGGAGACGTCGCCGGGCTGGGCCGGCGTGGGGCCGGTGTAGTAGATGATCGCGCCCTTGACGTCGATCGGCAGCGGCTCGCCCTTCTCCATCAGCGGCAGCAGCCGGCCATGCGCGGCGTCGCGCGCCGTGTACATGACGCCCGTGATGCGCACGCGATCTCCCGACTTCAGCGACTCGACGTCGGCGTCGCTGAGCGGCGTCGTGATCTCCTTGATGCCGTCGGCCGCGGTCGTGACGCTCATCAGGCGATGGCGTCCACGATGGCGTTGAACGTGGGGCTGGGGCGCATGGCCTTCGACGCGACTGCCGGGTTCGGCCGGAAGTACCCGCCGAGGTCGACCGGCCGTCCCTGCGCGGCGTTCAGCTCGGCGATGATCGTGGCCTCGTTCTCCACCAGCTGCCTCGCCACTTTGGCGAAGCGCGCCTGGAGCTGCGCGTCCTGGGTCTGGGCCGCCAGCGCCTCCGCCCAGTACATGGCGAGATAGAAGTGGCTGCCGCGCGTGTCCAGCTCGCCCACCTTGCGGGACGGCGACTTGTCCCTGTCCAGGAACTTGGCGTTGGCCTTGTGGAGCGCTTCGGCGAACACCTTCGCCTTGGCGTGGCTGGACGCGCGGGCCAGGTGATCGAGCGACTCCGCCAGGGCGAGGAACTCGCCGAGGGAATCCCACCGGAGATGTCCCTCTTCCACGAACTGCTCGACGTGCTTGGGGGCCGAGCCGCCGGCACCGGTCTCGAAGAGGGCGCCGCCATCCATGAGCGGCACGATGGAGAGCATCTTCGCGCTGGTGCCGAGCTCGAGGATCGGGAACAGGTCCGTGTTGTAGTCGCGCAGGATGTTGCCGGTCACCGAGATCGTGTCCTGGCCGGCCCGCATCCGCGTGAGCGAGAAGCGCGTGGCCTCGGCGACGGACATGATGCGGATGTCGAGTCCCTTGGTGTCGTGGTCTTTCAGGTACCGGGTCACCTTGTCGATGAGCTGGGCGTCGTGCGCCCGGTTCTTGTCGAGCCAGAAGACCGCCGGCGCACCGGTGATCCGGGCACGGGTGACGGCGAGCTTCACCCAGTCGCGGATCGGCGCATCCTTCACCTGACACGCGCGCCAGATATCGCCCTCTTCCACGGCGTGCTCGATCAGCGTCCGGCCCTGCTGGTCGACGACGCGCACCGTGCCGGCGGCCGGAATCTGGAAGGTCTTGTCGTGGGAGCCGTACTCTTCGGCCTGCTGGGCCATCAACCCGACGTTGGGCACGGTGCCCATGGTCTTCGGGTCGAACGCGCCGTGCTGCTTGCAGTGCTCGATGGCCTCGTGATAGAGCGGCGCGTAGCCGTGGTCGGGGATCACGGCCTTCGTCTCGTGAAGCTTGCCGTCCGGTCCCCACATCTGCCCAGAGTCGCGGATCATCGGGGGGATCGAGGCGTCGATGATCACGTCGCTCGGCACGTGCAGGTTGGTGATCCCCTTGTCGGAGTTGACCATCGCCAGCGCGGGCCGCCGGCCGTAGCACGCCTGGATGTCCGCCTCGATCTCCGCCTGCTTGGCCGCGGGCAGGCGCTTGATCGCCGCGTACAGGTCGCCCAGGCCGTTGTTCGGATCGACGCCGACCTCCTGGAAGGCCGCCGCGTGCTTGTCGAAGACGTCCCGGAAGAACGTCCGCACGGCCACGCCGAAGATGATCGGGTCGGAGACCTTCATCATCGTCGCCTTGAGGTGGATGGAGAACAGCACGCCCTGCTTCTTGGCGTCCTCCATCTGAGCCTCGAGGAAGCTCGCCAGCGCCGCCCGGCTCATGAACGTGCCGTCGAGCACCTCGCCGGCCTTGAGGGCGAGCGTGTCCTTCAAGACCGTGACGGCGCCCTTCGTGTCGGTGAACTCGATCCGGACGGTAGTCGCCTCGGGGACGGTCACCGATTTCTCGTTGGCCGCGAAGTCGCCGCGGCTCATGGTGGCGACGTGCGTCTTCGAATCCGGTGTCCAGGGGCCGAGCTTGTGCGGGTGCTTCTTCGCGTATTCCTTCACCGCGGCCGCGGCCCGCCGATCGGAGTTCCCTTCCCGCAGCACCGGGTTCACGGCGCTGCCCAGCACCTTCCCGTAGCGGGTCTTGATCGTCCGTTCCGCGGCGGTCGTCGGATTCTCTGGGTAGTCGGGAACCTGATAGCCCTGCCCCTGCAGCTCCTTGATCGCGGCCTTGAGCTGCGGGACCGACGCGCTGATGTTCGGCAGCTTGACGATGTTGGCTTCGGGCCGCTTCGCGAGCTCGCCCAGCTGCGTCAGCCAGTCCGGCACCCGTTGGGCCGCGGTCAGGCCCTCGGGGAAATTGGCGAGAATGCGCCCGGCCAGGGAGATGTCCGCCGTTTCGAAGGTGATGCCGGTGCCCTCGGTGAATTTGCGGATGATCGGCAGCAGCGAGTACGTGGCCAGCGCGGGCGCTTCGTCGATGTCCGTCCAGATGATCTTCCCAGGGGTCCCGGTCACAGCGCACACTCGGAGGAGGGCTCCGCCCCCCTGCCGACCGTCGTCGCGCGCCTGACGGCGCGCTCCTCCGTGCCTCCCCCCAGGAGCAGGACTGCGCCGGCAAAGCCGGCGCTCGAACGGAGGTTCGTCACCGCGTCGTCTCCTTGTGAAGGGTCATCACAGCGTCGCCTCCTTGTGGCGATGCGCGTGGCATTCGATCGTTACCGCGACGGGCAGTGACGTGATGTGGCACGGGAACGAGATCACGTGGATGCCGAGGGCCGTCGTGTCACCGCCGTAGCCCTGCGGCCCGATGCCGAGACGGTTCGCGCGCTCGAGCAGCTCTCGTTCGAGGCCGTCGAGCATCGGGTCGGGGTTCGGGCTGCCCAGCTCGCGGAAGAGCGCCTTCTTGGACAGGATCGCGGCCTTCTCGAACGTGCCGCCGAGGCCGACGCCGAGGATCAGCGGCGGGCAGGCGTCGGGGCCCGCGGTCTTCACGCACTCGATGATGAAGTCCTTCACCGCGGGCAGGCCCGCCGCGGGCGTGAGCATCGTGTACTTCGAGCGGTTCTCGCAGCCGCCGCCCTTGGCCATGATCATGATCTTGAGCGTGGCGCCCGGCGCGACCTCGGTGTGGATCACGGCCGGGGTGTTGTCACCCGTGTTCACGCGATCGAACGGCGACTTCACGATCGACGCGCGGAGGTAGCCTTCCTGGTAGCCCTGGCGGACGCCCTCGTTGATCGCGTCCTCCAGCCCGCCGCCCGTCACGTGCACGTCCTGGCCCAGCTCGACGAAGCACACGACCATGCCGGTGTCCTGGCAGTACGGAATGCGCCGCGTCCGCGCCAGCTCCGCGTTGTCCTTGAGGGTCTGCAGCACCTGCTTGCCGGCCGGCGACCGCTCGGTGCCCAGCGCGCGATCGAAGGCGCGCAGCACGTCGGGCTCCAGGCTGACGTTGGCCTCCATGCAGAGCTTCTTGACGGCGTCCGCGATGGCGCTGACGTGGACGTCGCGCATCAGGCGTTGCCCTGCCCCTGGGCCATCGCCGCCATCGCCGCCTTGGCGCGCTCGGCCATCTGCCGGGGCGGCACGTCTTCCGTGTGCGTGGCCAGGCCCCACTGGTTGCCGTAGGGGTCCTGGAGCTTGCCGAAGCGATCCCCCCAGAACATGTCGGTCGGCACCATGATCGACGTGCACCCGGCGTCGATCGCCTTCTTGAAGGCCGCATCGACGTTCGGCAGGTACAGCATGATCGAGCCGGTGGTACCACCCAGCGAGGTCGGCGCCTTCGTGCTCGTCCCGGGGAGCTCGTCACTGAGCATGATGTGCGAGTCGCCGATGCGGATCTCGGCGTGGCCGATCTTGCCGCCGGGCGCCGCCATGCGCATCACCTCGCGCGCGCCGAGGGCCCGCTTGTAGAACTCGAGCGCGCCGCTGCCGTCGTTCACGGTGAGATACGGCGTCGCCGTGTGATAGCCCGGCGGGATCGCCGAGACCTTCTTCGGAGCCGACGCCTTGGGCCGCGCCTTCGCGCGAGCCTTCGGACGCGACTTCGTCGCCTTGCTCTTCTTCGCCATCACGCCTCCCGCTACAGCTTCAGCTTGTCCACGAGCTCGCGCACCGACGCCGCCGACTTGTCGAACGCGGCCTGCTCGTCGGGCCGGAGCGTGATCTCGATGATCTGCTCGACCCCGGCGCGGCCCAGCTTCACCGGCACGCCGACGTAGAGGCCGTTGACCCCGTACTGCCCCGTGAGATAGGCCGCGCAGGGCAGGATCTTCTTCTTGTCCTTCAGGATGGCCTCGACCATCTCGACCGCCGAGGCGGCGGGTGCGTAGTACGCGCTGCCCGACTTCAGATAGTTCACGATCTCCGCCCCGCCGTTGGCCGTGCGGGTGACGAGCGCGTCGATCCTGTCCTTCGACAGGAGATCGGTGATCGGGATGCCGGCCACCGTGGAGTAGCGCGGCAGCGGCACCATCGTGTCGCCGTGGCCGCCCAGCACGAACGCGGTGACGTTCTCGACCGACACGTTCAGCTCGCGGGCGATGAACGTCCTGAAGCGCGAGGAGTCGAGCACGCCGGCCATGCCGATGACGCGCTCGGCCGGGAACCCCGACTTCTTCCAGGCCAGCTGCACCATCGCGTCGAGCGGATTGGTGACGAGGATCAGGATCGAGTGCGGCGAGCGCCGGGCCACCTGCTCGACGACCGAGCCGACGATCTCGGCGTTCTTGAACAGCAGGTCGTCGCGCGTCATGCCCGGCTTGCGGGCCATGCCGGCGGTGATGACGACGATGTCCGAGTTGGCGGTCTCGTCGTAGCCGTTGGCGCCGGTCAGCGCGCTGTCGTAGCCGTGCACCGGCCCGGCCTGGGCCAGGTCGAGCGCCTTGCCCTGGGGGATGCCCTCGATGACATCGACCAGGACCACGTCACCGAGCTCCTTCTCGACGATGTACTGCGCCGCCGTGGCGCCGACGTTGCCGGCGCCCACGACGGTGATCTTGGGACGCGCGTTGGCTGGCATGTGCGGCCCTACACCTTCTCCATGCTGCCGATGATCTTCACTCTGCCTGCCATGAGGCGTCCTTTTCGGGCTTCGCGACGGTGTCGCCGGCATCCAGCACGGCCGGGGTCACCTGGTCGCGGGCTGGGCGGCGTTGAGCGCCGAGCCGGCGCGGAACCACCCGATCTGCTCCCGCGTGAGGCTGTGCCGGAGCTGCAGCTCCTCGGTGCGGCCGTTGGCTTTCTTGATCCGGACGGTGACCGGCTTGCCGGGCTCGAGCCCCGCCAGGCCCACGATCGACACCCGGTCGCTCTGCTCCAGCTTGTCGTAGTCGGCGGGATCCTGGAACGTCAGCGGCAGGACCCCCTGCTTCTTGAGGTTC
>JBGQLG010000054.1:0-26571 GCA_041499965.1 Methylomirabilia bacterium | reverse complement strand
CGTGCCGTAGACCGCCATGAAGTCCGGCCAGGGCCGCTTGAGCCGGAAGCGCACGCGGCCGGGGTCCGGCGCCTCGACCGCGGCTACGCGCTCCTTCAACACCTTGGCCGAGATGCCGCGGTAGCGCTCGAACGAGAACTTGACGTCGTCGGCCGTGACGGGCTCGCCGTTGTGGAACCTCGCCCCCTTGCGCAGCACGAACTCGTAGACGAGGCCGTCGGCCGACACCGTCCAGGACTCGGCCAGGCTGGGCGCCACGCTCTTGCCCGGCATCGGCTTCACGAGGGCGTCGTGGAGCGCGTAGAGGAACATGAACGGCGTGATGAGGCCGGGCGTCTCGGCGGGCTCGAGCAGGCTGGGCGCGGGGGTGAAGTGAAGGGCCCACGTCAGCTGCCCGGCGGGCGGATCAGCCGCGAGGGCTGGCGTGGAGCTCACCAGCGCGAGCGCGAGGATCCCGGCCAGGACGTATCGTCGGCGTCGGCTCGTCATCGAGGACCTCCTGATCAGGGGCAAGCTCGCGCTACGGTTTGTAGCTCACCTTCCCCGGCGAGACCTTCCTCAGCAGGTCCGGATAGATGAACGCGCCGTAGTCGACCGGCTTCGTCAGCTTCCCCTGCCCCTTCAGCTGCGACTCCGCCAGCCTCAGCATGCTGATGGAGGCCGGGCTCAGCTCCATGTCGTAGCTGAGCTTCGTCATCAGCTGCTCGACCATCGGCGGGTCCAGGCTCTTGAGGAATGCGGAGACGTCCTTCGCCGCGCGCGGCCGGTCCTTGTTGATGACCTCCGTCGCCTCCATCAGCGCGCGCACGAACCCCTCGGCCGGCGCCGGGTTCTTCTTGACCCAGCCCAGGTTCATGTAGATGAACACGCCCTGCTCGAGGATGCCCTCCTGGTCCTTCAGTACCTTGGTGTTCTTCACGGCGGCCAGGCCGCGGGTCACCCACGGCTCCCAGACGGCATAGGCGTCGATGTTGCCGCGCTCGAGGGCGGCCACCATCTCCGGCGCCTCGACGTTCACCACGGTGTAGTCGGCGGCGTTGAGCCGGAGCTTGTCGAGCATGGCGAGCCAGAACACCTCGCCGCCCGAGCCGCGGGCGATGCCCACCTTCTTGCCCTTCAGCTGCTCCAGGCTGTCGATGTTGCGGCCGACCAGCGCGATCCACCGCACGAGGCGCGCGGCCTGGGCCACGACGACCACGTTGGGGTCGAGGTTGTGGTTGGCGATGCCGGCGATCTCGGAGCCGAAGGCGGACTCGATCTGTCCGTTGACGAGGAAGGCCACCATGGCCGAGCCGGACGGGCCCGTGTTGATGCGCACGTCGAGGCCGTGCTTCTTGAACAGCCCCTCCTCCTGGGCCACGTAGTAGGCGGAGAACACCGGGTCCACGCCGGTGGCGATGGTCATCTTGCCCTGGGCCCAGGCCGGAGCGCTCCAGCCGAGCAGGCCCGCCAGGAGCAGGCCGAGTGCGCGACGCGTCACCATGATCTTGCCCTCCTCTGCCGCGACCCTCAGGTCGCCGGCGAATACTTCCCCGCGAAGACGTAGATGCTCCAGCGGAACAGGCGGTCGACGGAGAAGCCGAGCAGCCCCAGCGTCACCAGCGACACGAAGATGTCGTCGACCAGCATGAACATCCGGCCGTCCCACAGCAGCTTGCCGAGGCCGTCGTTGGCGGCGATCAGCTCGGCGGCCACGATGGTCGTGAAGGAGTTGGCCATCGCCAGGCGCATGCCGGTGAGGATGTAGGGCACGGTCGCCGGCAGCGCCACGTGCAGGAAGATCTGCGCCCGGCTGGCGCCGAGCGACTGGGCCGCCCGGATCTTGTCGGGCGCGATGGCCGACACCCCGGCCGCGGTGTTGATGATGACGATGAAGATCGTCGTGTAGACGATGAGGAAGATCTTCGACGCCTCGCCGATCCCGAACCAGATCACGGCCACGGTGATCATGGCCACCGACGGGATGAAGCGCAAGAACTCCGTGTAGGGCTCCAGCAGCCGGCGGACGGGGCGGAACGACCCCATGGCCAGCCCGATGGGCATGCCCAGCGCGGAGCCGACGAGGAACCCGGCCAGGATGCGCTGCAGGCTGGCCGACAGGTGCTCCCACAGCACGCCGGTGCGGGCGAGCACCCAGCCCTTGCGGAACACGATCATCGGCGGCGGGAACAGCACGGAGCCGACCAGGTAGACGGCGGCCAGGTGCCAGATGACGAACAGGCTGACGAACCCCAGCGCGTAGCCGCCGTACACGCTCCATACGCGCCGCACGCGCCTATCGCCCCCGGCCGGCGGCGGCCGCGACCTCGTCGCGGATCATGTCGTGCACCTGCCGGTAGTACTTCAAGAAGACGTCGTCCGTCCGGCTGCGCGCGCCGTTCAGCGTGACCTCGATCACGCCCTTCACCTGCGCGGCGGGGCCGGCGCGCATGACGCCGATGCGCTGGCCCAGCGTGACCGCCTCGTCGATGTCGTGGGTGATGAACAGCACGGTCGTGCGCGTGGCGCGCCAGATGCCGGCCAGCTCCTCCTGCATGAGCGCGCGGGTCTGGGCGTCGAGCGCGCCGAAGGGCTCGTCCATGAGCAGCATCGTCGGCTCGTTGGCCAGCACCCGCGCGATCTGGATGCGCTGCTTCATCCCGCCCGACAGCTCGGCCGGATACTTCTGGGCCTGGCCGGTGAGGCCGACCAGGTCCAGCTGGCGCAGGGCGCGCTCGCGGCGCTCCGACCGGGGCACGCGGCGCATGCGCAGCCCGAACTCGACGTTCTCCACCGCGGTGAGCCAGCCGTACAGCGAGTCGTCCCCCTGGAACACGACGGCGCGATCGCGGCTGGCGCCCGTGATCGAGCGGCCGTCCATCAGGATCTGGCCCGCCGTCGGCGCCTCGAAGCCGGCCAGCAGCTTCAGCACGGTGGTCTTGCCGCAGCCGCTGGGGCCGAGCAGGCAGAAGAATTCGCCCGCCTCGATGTCGACGCTGAAGTGCTCGACCGCCGTGTAGTCGACGCCCTGCAGCGACCGGTAGGTCTTCTCCACGTCGCGGAACGAAACGAGCGGGACGCTCACGGGCCCGGATTGTCGTACATCGCCACGCTGCGGTCAAAGGCCGGTCCGACAAGTCCCGGAGCTCCGGTGTCCCTCCAAGACTATAATCAGCCCGCTTTCGACAGGCGCAGGCCAAGGAGGCCCGATCATGAGGCGACGCGACTTCCTGACAACCGCGGTGGCTGGTGGCGTCGTGGCCAGCGTCGGAGTCCCCGTGTACCTGCGACACGCGTGGGCCCAGGGCCCGATCAAGATCGGCATGCCGGCCGCGCTGTCCGGCGCCTATGCGCAGTACGGCATCCAGGCCCGGCGCGCCGCGGAGCTCTTCTCCAAGGACATCAAGGCCAAGGGTATCCTCGGGCGCCCCGTGGAGTTCATCTACGAGGACACCGCCGGCGACCCCGCCACCGCGGTGCGCAAGGCCCAGAAGCTGGTGGAGAAGGACGGCGTGAAGTTCCTCACCGGCGTCGCGCTGTCGTCGGAGGCGCTCGCGGTGTCGGCGAAGTGTCCCGAGTGGAAGGTCATCTTCATGTCCACCATCAACGGGGCGGGCTCGCTCACCACGAAGTCCTTCCATCGCTACTTCTTCCGCGTGAACACCAGCGGCCCCATGGGCGCGCGGGCCATCAGCCTCTACCTGGCGGAATCGCCCATGAAGCGCTTCTTCGCGCTGGGCGCCGACTACGCCTGGGGGCGCGACAGCGTGGGCTCCTTCACGACGCAGATCACGGCGGCCAAGAAGGAGGTCGTGGGCACCGACTACCCGCCCGTGGGCACGAAGGACTTCGCCAGCTACATCGCCAAGATCAGACAATCGCGCGCCGAAGGCGTCTACCTGGCGCTGCCCGGCCAGGACGCCACCATCTACCTCAAGCAGGCGCACCAGTTCGGCCTCAACCGCGAGGTGAAGCCGATCATGGAGATCCTGGAGCTGGAGAACATGAAGGCCGTGGGCGACGCCATGGTGGGGGCGATCGGCAGCTCCCGCTATCCGTTCACCGTCGACACCCCGAAGAACCACGAGTTCGTCAAGCGCTTCCACGATCTGCACGGCATGTACCCCGACATGTTCGACGGCGAGACGTACGAGGGGCTCGAGTGGCTGGGCCAGGTGATCACCAAGGCCGGCACCGACGACGTCGAGAAGGTGATCGACGCCTGGGAAGACTCGAGCTACGAGGGCCTCGAGGGCCCGTTCTTCATGCGCAAGTGCGATCACCAGGCCGTGCAGCTCGGCTTCGCGGTGGAGGCGGTGAAGGACCCGAAGTATCCGCACCCGATCCCGAAGATCCTGGCCACCTACTCCGGCGACAAGGTGACGCCGAAGTGCCGGACGGAGGATTTCTAGCGGCCAGCCCGTGGCCAACCTGCTCGAGCAGCTACTCAACGCGCTGGTGCTGGCGGGACTGCTGTTTTTGGTCTCGGCCGGTCTGTCGCTCGTCTTCGGAATACTGAGAGTCGTCAACTTCGCGCACGGCGTGTTCTACATGCTGGGCGCTTATCTGGGCTTCACGACGGTCGCGCTCTCCGGGTGGTTCTGGCCGGCGCTGGTCGTCGTGCCGCCGGTGGTCGGCGTGCTGGGCGCGCTGCTCGAGGCCTCCACGCTGCGCTTCATCTACCGCCGCCCGCAGATCTATCAGCTCCTGCTGACCTTCGGTCTCGCGCTCATCCTCGAGGAGAGCATCCGCGTGGTCTATGGCCCCACGGCCAAGGGCGTCGAGCCGCCGGCGCTGCTCCAGGGGGCGATCAGCCTGGGTGGGTTGCTCTATCCGCGCTACCGGCTGTTCCTGGTCGCCCTCAGCCTCGCGGTCGGCGCGGCGGTGTGGCTGTTCCTGCGCACGACGCGGGCCGGGCTGGTCATCCGCGCGGTCGCGCAGAACAGCGAGATGGCCGATTGTCTGGGCGCCGACGTCGCCCGCGTCCGCACTCTGGTGTTCGGCGCCGCGTGCGCACTGGCCGGGCTGGGCGGCGTGGCGGCCGCGCCCATGACGACAGCCTATCTGGGCATGGGCATCAGCGTCATCGTCGATGCGTTCGTCGTCGTGGTCATCGGCGGCCTCGGTAGCATCGGCGGCTCGATGGCGGGCAGCCTGATCGTGGGCGCCGCCCAGACGTGGGGCGCCTTCTACCTGCCGGAGACGGCCATGGTGATCATGTACGCCGTCATGGGCGCGATCCTCATCTTCCGGCCCTGGGGCCTCTTCGGCGAGGAAGAATGAACCCCTCGCGGGTGCTCGGCGCCGCCGCGCTCGTGGCGCTCGCGGTCGGGCCGTGGGTGCTCGCCCGCCACCAGCTCTCGCTGCTCACGGACCTGCTCATCTTCGGCCTCTTCGCGATGTCGCTCGACCTGATCATGGGCTACACGGGCATGCTGTCGTTCGGCCACGCCGCCTACTTCGGCCTCGGCGCCTACGCCAGCGCGCTCGTCCTGCTCGAGTTCGCCCAGCCGGTGCCCGTCGCGCTCCTGGCCGGCATGCTGCTGGCCGGCGCGGTCGCCCTGCCCGTGGGCTGGCTGTCGACACGCTCCACCGGCATCTACTTCGCGATGCTGACGCTGGCCTTCGCCCAGTTTCTCTACACGGTGGCCTACAAGTGGCGCAGCCTGACGGGCGGCTCCGACGGCATCGCGGGCGTGCCGAAGACGGCGCTGTTCTGGGGCGGGCCCAGCCTCGCCTCGCCGCACGCGTTCTATTTCCTGGCCGCCGCCTGCGTCGTGCTCTCGCTCCTGCTCTGCCGGGCGGTCGTCCGCTCGCCGTTCGGCCGCGCGCTGCAGGCCATCCGCGAGAACGAGCGCCGGTTCGCCAGCCTCGGGCGCGATCCGCGGCCGTTCAAGCTGGTCGTCTTCGTCATCGCCGCCGTGTTCGCCGGCCTGGCCGGCGCGCTGTTCGCGCCGTTCCGGGGCTTCGCCTCACCGGAGGTCATGTTCTGGGTCTTCTCCGGTCAGGGGCTCATGATGGTGACCATCGGCGGCATCGGCACGCTGGTCGGGCCCATCCTGGGCGCGATGGTGTTCATTCTGATCCAGGAAGTCCTGTCGAGCTACACCGAGCACTGGATGATCTTCACCGGCGCCGTGTTCGTGCTGATCGTCATCTTCCTGCCGGGCGGGCTGGTGGGCACGGCCCGCCGGCTCGGCGATCGAGGGTGACGATGCTCGAAACGCGCGGACTCGGGCGTGACTTCGGCGCCTTGCAGGCCGTCGCCGGCGTCAGCTTCGGCGTGGAGCCCGGAGAATTGCGCGCGGTCATCGGACCGAACGGCGCCGGGAAGACCACGCTGTTCCACCTGATCTCGGGGCTGCTGGCGCCGAGCTCGGGCCGGGTGCTCTTCCGCGGCGACGACGTCACCGCGCTCGCCGCGCCGGCGCGCTGCCGCCGCGGCATCTCGCGCACGTTCCAGATCACCAGCATCTTCCCCGAGCTGTCCGTGCTCGAGAACACGCGAGTGGCCGTGCAGCTCAAGGCCGGGGGCAACTTCCGTCTCGTGGGCGGCCGCGCGGTCCTCGACGCCAGCGAGCGGCGCGCCCGCGATAGCCTGGCGTTTCTTGGCCTCCTCGACCGGGCCGACGAGCCGGCGTCGACCCTGCCGCACGGCGATCAGCGCCTGCTCGAGATCGCGATGGCCGTCGCCCAGGAGCCGGAGCTGCTGCTGCTCGACGAGCCCACCCAGGGGCTCTCGCCGGAGGGCACGGCGGCCACCGTGGCGGTCATCCGGCAGGTGGCGCGCGAGCGGGGGCTGACGATCATCCTCGTCGAGCACGACATGGACGTGGTGTTCGACCTCGCCGACCGGATCAGCGTGCTCCACTTCGGTCGGCTCATCGCGGAGGGCACGCCGGCCGAGATCCGCGCCAACGCCGACGTGCAGACCGCCTACCTGGGAGGTCTCGACCAGTGAGTCTCGGGGAATTCGGTGACGACGCGGGTGGGTCGGGGGAGCCGCGGGCGCGCCAGCATGGCTCGCCTGTCGCCGTAACTCGCTCCGGGCCCGGCTCGCTCGGGCCCCCCATCCCCCGGAGGGGGCTGGGGCGAGGACAAGCCGAATCGTGGGCGGCTCGCTCGCCGGGCCCTGCGCTCGAACGGCGACGACGGCTCGCCATGCTGGCGCGCCCGCGGCTCCCCCGACCCACCCGCGTCGTCACCGAATTCCCCGAGACTCACTAATCGTGCTCCTGGCGGTCGAGGCGCTCCAGACTTTCTATGGCAAGAGTCATGTGCTGCGCGACGTCTCGTTCACGGTGCCGGCGGGCGAGATCACCGTGTTGCTCGGGCGCAATGGCGCGGGCAAGACCACGACGCTGCGCTCGATCATGGGGCTCACGCCGCCCCGGGGCGGGGCCGTGCGCTTCAAGGACCGGGAGATCACCGGCCAGCCTCCGCATCGCGTGTTCCGGCTCGGGGTCGGCTACGTCCCCGAGGGACGTCAGATCTTCCCCCACCTCGACGTCGGCGAGAATCTGCGCCTGGCCGCGCGCCCCGCCGGCGACGGCCCGGGCTGGACGCTCGAGCGGATCTTCGAGTACTTCCCCATCCTGCGCGAGCGCTGGCGCCAGCGCGGTCGGAGCCTGTCCGGCGGCGAGCAGCAGATGCTGGCCATCGCCCGCGCGCTGGCCGGCAATCCCGAGCTGCTCATGCTCGACGAGCCCTCGCAGGGTCTGGCCCCCCGGCTCGTCCGCGACCTCGAGACCCTGATGGTCCGCCTCAAAGGCGAAGGCGTGACCATCCTGCTCGTGGAACAGAACGCGCGCATGGCGCTCGGCATCAGCGATCGGGTGCTCGTGCTCGGCAAGGGCGCGGTGGTCTTCGCCGGCGCCACGGCCGCGTTCCGTCAGCAGGAGGCCGAGCTGAAGGGCCGGTACCTGTCGGTCTAGGCGCGAATAGTCAACGGGTCGGCACGTTGCGGACGATCGAGGGCTGGCGGAGAATCGCCGCGGCGCTCAACCAGCAGACGGCGGGGGCGGCATGATCATCCTACGCACGGTGCTGGCCATGGCCTTGGCGTGTGGCCTTCTTGCCGCGCGGCTCGAGGCACAGCCAGCGGCCAAGGTCTACACGATCGGTATTCTGTCGGCGGCTGGCCCGAGCCCGACGTACGGCGCCATCTTCGCCAACGCCCTGCGCGACTCTGGCTACCAGGTGGGCCGGAATCTGGTGCTCGAGTCGCGCTACACGGCCGGCAGGGTGGAACAGCTGCCCGATCTCGCGGCCGATCTGGTCCGCCGGAAGGTGGATCTCATCCTCGCGTTCGGCGCGTCGGAGTCGATGGCCGCCGCGAAGGCGACCGCCACGATCCCGATCGTGTTCATGAGCCCGACTCCGGTCGAGCTCGGACTGGTTCGCAGCCTCGCCCACCCGGGCGGGAACGTCACCGGTCTGTCCCTCACCACCGGTCCGGCGGTGGTCGGGAAGCTGCTGGAGCTGCTCAAGATGATGGTGCCGGGCCTCTCGCGGGTCGCCATTCTCATCGATCCGGATCGATCAGGCCTGGCGGTCTGGGAGGCGGCCGGCCGGGAAGCCGCGCAGACCCTGCGAGTGGAGCCACGGATGGTCCCCGTGCATCGAGAGGGCGACGTCGAAGCCGCATTCGCCACGATGGCCGCCGATCGCCCCGACGCGCTCCTGCTCACCGCCGACCCTCTGATCCTTCTGCACCTGAAGCGCATCACCGACTTCGCCGTCCGGCACCGGCTCCCGACGGCTTCGCTCGCACGGCCCATGGTGGACGACGGGTGCCTGATGTCGTACGCACCGAACGTCGGCGATCTCTTACGCCGCACCGTGCTGTACGTGGACAAGATCCTCAAGGGTGCCCGGCCGGCCGACCTCCCGGTGGAACAGCCCACCACGTTCGAGTTGGTGATCAACCTCACGACTGCGAAGTCGCTCGGGCTGACGATTCCGCCGGCGGTACTGTTGCGTGCGGACGAGGTGGTCCAGTAGCCAGCGCAGCGACAGCGCTCGCCGCCCGCCGCATCATGCGCTCCCTCAGTGCTCCGTGGGCGGGTCGTCGGACGGGAGGTCGGGCATCTGGCTCCAGGCGCTGGTGCGCCAGTTCTCGCGAAGAGCCCGGGCGACGCGCCAGGCGGGCAGCGGCATCAGGAGATACTCGGAGAGCGCGGTGACGAAGGGCTCGTACATCTGGCGCATCCCGGTGAGCGTGTCGTCGGCGCCGGCGCTCACCTCGACGATGACGCCGGCCGCCGCTAGCCCCGCGCGGAGCCGGGCGAGGTCGGCGGCCGGCAGGCGATCCGCCCTCGAATCGATCGGCGGCCGGCCGAGTACCTGCGCGAGATCCACCACGGCGTGCCGGGCCATGGCGAACGTCAGCTGGGCCTGGCGGGCGCAGGCGTCCTGAACGCCGACGATCACGAGCGCGCTGGCGTCCAGGATGGTCGTCAGCGCGGCCAGCCACGACTGGTTGTCGTGCTGGGATCGGTAGAACGAGAGGACGGGATAGGACAGATGCGACTCCAGCACCTGGGCACTCCAGCGCTCCCAGTCACGGAGGAACAGCGTCAGCTCCTCGTCGTCGCTCGCGAAGCCGCGGAGCAGCTCCTCGGCGCTCGGGGGCGACCCCGCCCGGGCGTCGAGCAGCGTGATGTCGACCTCGCGATGTGAGAAGGACTGGTAGAGCACGGGCAGGTACCCGATGACGAGGGCCAGGAACGCGAACCCGATGCCGCCCTCCACCACGACGAGCGCGCGCCCCAGCCGGGAGATCGGGGTGACGTCGCCGAGGCCGAGCGTGAAGAACGTCGTGCCGCTCAGATACAGATGGTCGATCACGGAGCCCCCACCGGGGACGTTGAGGGTGACGCCGAGGCCGGTCTGCAGAAGGCCGAACGCGACGATGAGACCCAGCGCCCACGCGGCCAGCAGCACGAGCCCCGACAGCGGCCCGTAGAAGCTCAGGTAGGTCTCGCGGCGGCCGCTGGCGCGCATGCGTCGGCCGACGGCCGACCACACCCGCCAGGTGACCCGGTAGAAGAACCGCGTGGGACGCAGCCGCCGCGTCACGCGCCGGGGCAGCACGATCGCCTCGAAGGCGTCCCAGACGATGACGACGACCCACAGTGCGCCGAAGGCGGCGATCAACCAGCCCATCACAGGGTAGGATAGCGCCGCCGAGGCCGGCGATTCCGGGTTGCCGCGGAAGAGCCCGCGGCTTGACATGGTCCGAGGCGTCGGCTACTTGATGGCGTGCCCTCACGTCTTTCAATGGAGAAGGAGCCCGCGATGAGCAACGTGACAGGTCCGGGGCGCAGGATGTCGCGGCGGCGGCTGCTCCAGCTCGGGCTCCTCTCCGCCACCGCTCCCCCGATGCTGCTGCACTCGAGGCGCGCGGCCGCGCAGATCGGCGGCGCGCAGCCGGCGCCCGTGCCGGCGCCGGCGGGCGAGCTCAAGAATCCGGTCGAGTTCAAGGGCCCGAAGGTCAAGGCGAGCAGCCCGACCACGCTGTCGTTCTGGCAGTACGTCGGGTTCCACGTCGAGGTCCAGAAGTTCATCGCGGAGGAGTACAAGCGGCGGCACGACCCGAACGTCTCGCTCGAGATTACCGCGTACCCGGGGCTGAACGAGCAGCGGGTGGGCGTGAAGTCGGCGCTCGCGGCCCAGAGCCCCACGCCCGACATCATCGCCATCGAGCCGGGGGCCTACGCCGTCGACGTCTCCGCGAGTGGCAGTGTGCGCGACTTCACCAGGGTCTTCGCCGAGGATCCCGAGTACAAGCGGGGGTTCTGGCCCAACGCGCTCGAGCTGCTGACGATCAACGGCGCGGTCGTGTCGGTGCCGGCGGTGACCAACACCGTGATCGTCTACTACAACCGCGGCCTGTTCCGCCAGCACGGCCTCGAGGTCCCCGACACCCTCGACGACCTGAAGAAGATCGGCGCCGCCCTGAACGCCAAGGGGACCATCCCGATCGCCTACCCCGCCGGCCAGGATCGCAACTTCCCGCTCTTTCCCTACTACACGTACGCCGGCGGGACCAGGGCCGACAAGCTGATGCGAGAGGCCGATCTGGGGCTCAAGCCCTGGACGAGCCCGGAGCTGGTGGCGGGAGCGGAGTTCGTGGAGATGATGGCCAAGTCGGGTCTCTACGCCAAGGGCCCGCTCGGCGTCAAGGAGCCGGACGCCATCCAGATCTTCGCGACGGGTCGCTCGGCGATGTTCTGGGGTGGGCAGTGGATGCGCCGGTCGATCCGCGCGGCGCTGCCCCCGAGCTTCGACCTGGGCCTCTTCCCGTTCCCGGCCGTGGTGGCCGGCGGCCACAAGCCCGTGCTGAGCTCGGTCGGCATCACCCTGACGGTGAACGCGCGGAGCAAGCACCCGGACCTCGCGTTCGAGATGATCAAGGCCCTCACGGGCGCCTGGGGCAAGATCGAGTACACGAAGAACCTCGGGCTCTCGCCCAACGGGCCGATCGGCGCGGATGCGATCGCCTACCAGATGCAGTCGCTCAAGGATCCGCTGTACCCCGAGTTCCTCAAGCTCCAGCCCACCGGCACCACCCGCGTCATCTTCACGCCGGCGGTCGAGGAGGCGATGACCCAGGGGATGCAGGCGCTCATCACGGGCCAGAAGACCCCGAAGGCCGTCATGGAGTCGGTCGAGGCGGCCTCGCAGAAGGTCGGGACGCGAAAGTTCCGGGCCGGCTGAGGCACGGGCTCGTGCGCCCGGCCACCGTCCGGCATCGCTGGCGGCGCCACGCGGCCGGGTACGCATTCACCGGGCCCGCGCTCGTGATCCTGGCGGCGTTCCTGCTCTACCCCATCGGCTACTCGGCGTGGCTGAGCCTGCACGAGTGGGACGGGTACACGCCGCGGTGGGGGCCGTTCGTCGGCCTCGAGAACTATCGCGCGCTGGCCGGTGACGAGGTGTTCTGGCGGGCCACGCTGAACTCCATCGTCTTCGTCGTCGTGCGAACGCCGCTCGAGGTGGGTCTCGGCTTTCTGCTGGCCCTCCTCCTGAACCGCCGGCTCGCCGCCCGGTCGCTGCTGCGGACCCTCTTCTTCGTGCCGGTCGTCATGTCGCTGATCGTCGTGACGATCATCTTTCAGCGCGTGTACGAGCCGAATACCGGTCTCCTCAACACGTTCCTCACGGCCGTCGGACTCGGCGGCTGGGCGCATCCCTGGCTCGGCGACCCGGCCACCGCCCTGCCGGCCGTCATCGCCGTCAGCGTGTGGAAGAACGTGGGCTTCAGCCTGGTGATCCTCCTGGCCGGTCTGCAGGGCCTGCCGCAGGACGTCCTGGAGGCCGCGCGGGTGGACGGCGCCAACGCCTGGCAGCTCACGCTGCGGATGATCACGCCGCTCATGCGGCCGATCCTCGCGCTCACGGCGCTCCTGTCGATCATCGGGAGCCTGAAGGTGTTCGACCTGGTCTTCATCATGACACGGGGGGGGCCGACCTACTCGACCGAGGTGCTCGCCACCATGCTCTACCGCGAGGCCTTCGAGCTGAACCACATGGGCGTCGCCTCCGCGATCGCCGTGATCCTGGTGGCGGTGGTCCTGTCGATCGCGCGAGTGCAGGCGTTCGTGATGCGGGAGTCGCGGGAAGGTGAGGCGGCGTGAGCACCGTGGTCGCGGCGTCGGTCACGCGCCCGCGCGGGCTGGTCGGCCGGCGCGCGCGCGTCGGACAGGGCGCGGTGTGGGCCGTCCTCCTCGGCGCTTTGGGCCTGTCGCTGGCGCCCGGGCTCTACATGGTCAGTCTGTCGTTCATGGACAACCCTCAGCTCTTCGCGGGCCGGCTCGTCCCGGTGCCGCCCCACCCGGAGAACTATCCGCGGGCGTGGGTCGCGAGCAACATCGGGCGCCTGTACTGGAACAGCATCTACGTGTCGACCGTATCCATGGTCGCGACGGTGGCCATCTCCGCGCTGGCCGGCTATGGCCTCGGGCGGATTCGGTTCGCCGGCCGCGGCGTCGTGTACGGCATCGTGCTGGTCGGGCTGACCATCCCCCTGCAGATCGCCCTGATCCCGCTGTTCATCAACCTGCGCACCCTCGGGCTCATCAACACGCCGTTCGCCCTGATCGGGCCGTACACCGCGTTCGGCCTGGCCTTCGGGACCTACATCATGAAGGGATTCTTCCAGGGGCTGCCGCGCGAGCTGGAGGAGGCGGCCCGGCTCGACGGCGCCGGCGAGTTCCGCATCTTCGCGTGGGTGATGCTTCCCCTCACCCGTCCGGCCCTGGCCACGGTGGCGATCTTCATCTTCCTGCAGAACTGGAACGAGTTCCTCTTCGCGCTGACCTTCATCACCGAGGGCCGGATGCGGACGCTCCCCACCGGGATCTATGCCCTGCTGTCGAGCGAGTTCTACGGGAACTATCCCATCCTGGCGGCGTCGCTCGTGCTCTTCTCCGTCCCGGTCCTCGTGCTCTACTTCCTGTTCCAGCAGCAGTTCATCGAGGGGCTGACGGCCGGCGCCCTGAAGCAATGAGCGTGGAGGAGAGCCATGACCACCAAGCGGAACGATCCCCTCACCCTGCACAAGGACTACAACCTGCTCGGCCTGGCCGACCTGCTCGACGCGCGCGACAAGAACCAGGCCGACCTCATGCGGCGCGAGAACGTCGTGGCCACCGCGGTCGGGCTCTACCTCATCCGGCGCACGGACCCCTGGCCGCCGACGGCGCCTCCGGACGAGCGCGGCAAGCGTACGCTGGCCAACTCCGAGGTGCGGCCGTACTCCTGGCCGTGCATCATCGTCTTCGTCGAGCGGTGGCGGGAGGAGTCGCAGCTGCACTGGGAGGACATGGTCCCCTCCGCGCTCTACCTGGACGATCGGCGCAAGGTACCGGTGTGCGTGGTGGAGGCGCCGCGCCTCGAGACCGCGCTGCCGTCGCCACGGACGATCGTGTTCCCCAGCGACCGGCTCGGCGGCGGGTTGCCGCTGATCGCCGAGGTGCAGGGCCGCGAGTACGTCGCCTCCATCGGCTGCCTGGTGACCGACGGCCACACCACCTACGCGCTGACGAACCGGCACGTGACGGGCGAGCCGGGCGAGGCGGTCTACACGAAGATCGGCGGTGAGCGCATGCGCGTCGGCCAGAGCGCCGCGCTGCAGCTCACGCGGCTGCCGTTCCAGGAGGTGTACCCGGGCTGGGCCGGCAAGCACACCTACCTGAACCTCGACGTGGGGCTGGTCCGCGTGGACGACGTGAGCCGGTGGAGCGCGCAGGTCTTCCAGCTCGGCACGATGGGCGAGATCGCCGATCTGGCCACGGACAACATGTCGCTGCGCCTCATCGACTGCCCGGTCCGCGCCTACGGGTGCGCGTCGGGGCTCATGCGGGGCGCCATCAAGGCGCTGTTCTATCGCTATCGCTACCGGGGCGGCTTCGAGTACGTCTCCGACTTCCTCATCGGCGCGCTCGACGAGCAGACGGACTTCGCCACGCATCCCGGCGACTCCGGCACCGTCTGGATGCTGGAGACCGACGCCCGCGGGCTGCGGCCCATCGCGCTGCAGTGGGGCGGGCAGCTCTTCGACGCCGCCGGCGCCGCGCAGCCGGTGAGCTTCGCGCTGGCCACGTGCCTCAGCACCGTGTGCCACCGGCTGGCGCTCGACGTGGTGCGCGACTGGAACCTGGGCGAGACCGAGTACTGGGGCGAGGTCGGCCACTACACGATCGGGGCGCTGGCCTGCACGCTGGACTTCCACGATCTGCCCGGGCTCCGCCAGCTCATGTCCACCAACATGGATCGCGTGGGCTTCACCGTCGGCGATCTGAAGAAGTCGGAGAAGGTGCTCATCAACCAGGCGCACTACGAGTACGTGCCGCTGGCCGACGTGGCCGACGACGTGTGGCGGAACACGCGCCCCTCCGACGAGAACAACCACTTCGCGGACATGGACGAGCCGGCGACCTCCGGCCCCTACACGGGCAAGACGCTGCTCGAGCTGACGGCGCACGGCGGGAGCATCGACCCCAAGGTGTGGCTCGAGTTCTACAAGGGCACCCCCGGCACCAACCCGGGCGCGCTCCCGTTCCGGGCCTGGCAGATCTACGAGGCCATGGTCGGCTACGCCAGGGGTCACGACGCGGTTGGCTTTCTCACGGCGGCCGGCTGCCTGGCCCACTACGTCGGCGACGCCTGCCAGCCGCTCCACGTCTCGCGCCTGCACCACGGCCTTCCGCCGGTCAAGAAGGGCACCGTCGCCTACGACGTGCATTCCGTCTACGAGACCACCATGCTCAACAATCACGCGCCGGCGCTGGTGGATGGCGTCGTCGCCAAGCTCGCCGGGCACTCGGCCAAGGCGAGCTTCACGGGCGGCCGCGGGGCGGCCCGCCACGTCATCGCCCTCATGCGGCAGACGGTCAAGACGCTGCCCCCCAGGACGATCGTGGATGCCTACAACGCCGAGCACTCGCCGAGCGCGCGCGCCACCCGCCTCTGGACCGACTTCGGCCCCAGGACGATCGAGGTGATGGCGGCCGGCTGCATCTGCCTGGCCGAGATCTGGGCCAGCGCGTGGGCGGAGGGCAGCGGCGAGGCGATCGCCAAGGCCGAGCTCGGGCACAAGGAGTGGCCGGACCTGGCCGTGCTCTATCGCAACAAGGACTTCCTACCCTCGTTCGGCCTGTCGCACCTCGCCGACCTCCTGCACCACGACGGCCACGAGAAGAGCTAGGGTGAGATGAGCACGAGCCGATGCCCAGCCTCGAGTCCCCTTGAACCCGGGCGATATGCCCGGGCCAACGTCGCCGAGAGCCCTAACTCGCCGGCGCCCGGCGTCTCCTGGGTTGTATCCTTGCGGTCATGTGGAGAACGGCTCCCGCGATCGCCGGGTCCTGCTGTCTGGCCCTCGTGCTCGGCGCGTGCGCCATCGCGAACACGCCCCAGCAGAATCTCGCCTACGATCGGTGGGCGAGATGCAGCTCGGCCTACATCCAGCTCGACCGGGTCGATCTCGACGGGCGGATCTCGTTCCTGTTCAGCAACAGCGCGGACCGAGACCGGGTCGTCCAGTGCCTCGCGGACGCCAGCCGGACGGGGCCGCCGCTGCCAGCGCCGGTGACGGTCCGCCCGACGGGAGGCCCATGAAACGACTCCTCCCCCTCCTGGCCGCCGGTGCCCTGCTGATCTTGATCGTGGCGCCGCCGGCTCGCGCCCAGGCGCCGCGGCGGGGTGGAGTCTTCCGCGTGCCGGTGCCCGAGGCGCCGACGCTCGACCCGCACCAGAACGCCGGCTTCGTCACGCAGCTCTACGCCACCCTGGTCTACGGCCAGCTCGTGCGCTTCCCCTCGGGGCCCGAGGCTCAGGGTGGGGCCGATCACCGGATCCTGCCGGACATCGCCGAGAAGTGGGAGTTCCCGACGCCGACCACCGTGGTCTTCCGGCTGCGCAAGGGCGTGCGCTTCCATCGCAAGCCGCCGGTCGACGGCCGTGAGGTGACGGCGGACGACGTGAAGTTTTCGCTCGAGCGGTTCCGGGCGAAGTCGCCGCTGCGGGACCGGCTCGAGGTCGTGCAGGCGATCGACGTGCTCGATCGCTACACCGTACGGCTCGTGCTGCGCGAGCCGTTCGCGCCGCTGCTCAATCACCTGGCCAACCCGGCCCACTGCGCGATCATGCCGCGGGAGATCGAGAGCAAGTTCCCCGACCCGGGCCAGCCCGAGGCCGTCATCGGCACCGGGCCCTTCGTGCTGAAGTCCTACCAGCGAGGCGTCCGCGCGGTCTTCGAGCGCAATCCGGATTATCAGATGCCGGGACTGCCGTATCTCGACGCGGTGCACCTGGAGATCGTGCCCGAGCAGAACACGCGGCTGTCGATGCTGCGGGCGGGCAAGCTGGAGCTGGCGCACTGGTGGGGCTGGCTGACGCCCGAGGAGGGCGCCACCCTCAAGCGCACGAGCCCCGAGCTGACGGTCACCACGCACATGGTGGTCGACATGCCGCACATCTGGATGCGCACCGACCAGCCGCCGTTCAACGACGTGCGCGTCCGCCGCGCGGTGTCGCTGGCGATCGACCGCAAGGCCTGGCGCGAGGCGCTGCTGAACGGCGAGGGCTGCCTCGACGCCGGTCCGGTGCCGTGCGGGATGCCGGAGTGGAAGCTCCCGGCCGAGAAGATGCCCGCCGACAGACGCAAGTGGGTCGACGGGTACGACCCCACGGAGGCGAAGCGCTTGCTGGCCGAGGCGGGCCTGGGCCGCGGCCTCACGACGCCGCTCTTCCACTGGCCGGGCTACGCCCCGCCCTGGCGCAGCTTCTACGAGCTGGCGGCGGAGAACCTCGGTCGCGTCGGCATCACCGCGGAGCTGAAGCCCGAGGAGTACGGCAAGTTCTCGACGACCACGGCGCTGGGCAAGTTCGACCGGATGGCGATGGGGCCGTTCGGGGCCGGCGAGACCGAGGTGGACACCTTCCTCTACGAGAACTTCTTCAGCACCTCACCGCGCAATCGCAGCCGCGTGGCGGATGCCGAGCTGGACCGGATGCTGCTGGCCCAGCGGCGCGAGATGGACCCGGCCCGCCGGCGCGAGCTCGTGTACGAGATCCAGCGGTATCTCGCCGACAAGTCGTACTACGTCTGGCTGCCGATGTGGCCGCGCTACATCGCCCATCCCGCCACCGTGAAGGGCTTCAAGCAGATCGACGGCTACTCGCTGGGCGCCCGCCTCATGCACGTCTGGTTCGAGCGGTAGCCTCAGCCCGGCATCGCCATCAGCTCGGCGACGCGCCGGCTGAAGGCGGCCGGGTCCGGCAGCGGCGCGCCCTCGGCCAGCAGCGCCTGGCCATACAGGAGATCGGCGTAGAGCGCGAGCTTGGGGTCGTCCTTGTCGCGCACGTGCACCTCGCGCAGGCGGATCAGGATGGGGTGTGACGGGTTCAGCTCCAGCGTGCGCTTGGTCATCGGCGGCTCCTGGCCGGAGCGCTTGAACAGCTCGCGCAGGTGCGGCGAGAGATCGCCCGCCTCGCCGACCAGGCACGCGGGCGATTCCGTCAGCCGCGAGGACAGGCGCACGTCCTTCACGGAATCTTGAAGTCTCGCGCGCAGGATATCGAGCAGGCCGCGCCAACTTTCCTCCTGCTCCTTGCGCGATTCCTCCGCGCGCTTGGCCTCCTCGTCGTTGGCCTCGGCCGACGAGCTCGCCGCCGCCACGGAGACGAGCTTCTTGCCCTGGAACTCGCGGCCCCGGCGCAGCCACAGCTCGTCGACGGGGTCGGTGAAGAACAGGACCTCGAAGCCCTTGGCGCGGAACGCCTCCAGGTGTGGCGAGCCCTCGGCCGCGCTGTGGGTGGCGGCGGTCATGTAGTAGATCGCCTCCTGCCCGTCCTTCATGCGCCCGACGTAGTCGGCCAGCGAGGCGAGCTCGGTCGGCGCGGACGACGCCGTCGACGCCGCCAGGACGAGCTCGAGAATGCGATCCTGGCTCTCGTCGAAGCCCAGCAGCCCTTCCTTGACGACGGCGCCGAACTCCGGCCAGAACTCGCGGTACTTCTCGGTGCGCTGCTCCTTCATCTCCTTCAGCGTGCCCAGCAGCCGGCGCGCCAGGTGCTTGCGGATGGCCTGGATCTGCCGGTCCTTCTGAAGGATCTCGCGCGAGACGTTCAGCGACAGGTCGTCGGAGGCCACCACGCCGCGTACGAAGCGCAGCCAGGGCGGCAGCAGCGCCTCCCAGTCGTCCATGATGAACACGCGCTTGACGTAGAGCTGCACGCCGCGCCGCTCGCCCTCCCGCATGAACAGGTCGAACGGCGCCTTCGACGGGACGTAGAGCAGGGCCCGCGCCTCCACGGTGCCCTCGACGTGCACCAGCACGTGCTCGAGCGGGTCGTTCCAGTCGTGGGTCAGGTGCTTGTAGAACTCCCGGTACTCCTCCTCGCTGACCTCCTCCTTGGGCCGCGCCCAGATGGCCTTCATGGAGTTGAGCGCCTCGCCCTTGAGCCGCACCGGGTACCCGACGAAGTCCGAGTACTTCTTGACGATCTCGCGCAGCACGTCGTCGTCGGTGTAGTCGCGCAGGCCGTCGTCGTCGTCCCGGGGCTTGAGGTGCAGCGTGACCGTGGTGCCCGCCGTCTCCCGCTCCGCATCCTCCAGCTGGTAGCCGTCCCCCGTCGACTCCCACCGCGTGGCCGTCTCCTCGCCGGCCTGGCGGGTGACGAGCACGATGCGGTCGGCCACCATGAAGCTCGAGTAGAACCCCACCCCGAACTGCCCGATGAGCTCGGGCGCCACCTGCCCCTGCTGATCGCGCACGGCCTTGAGGAACTCGCGCGTGCCCGAGCGGGCGATGGTCCCGATGTTCTGCACGACGTCCTCGCGGCGCATGCCGATGCCGTTGTCCCACACGCTCAGCGTGCGGTTGGCGGCGTCGGCCTCCAGCCGGATCTCCAGCTCGCCGCCCGGCTGCAGCTCCGGCCGGGTGATCGCCTCGAAGCGCACCTTGTCCAGCGCGTCCGAGGCATTGGAGATCAGCTCGCGCAGGAAGATGTCCTTGTGCGAGTACAGCGAGTGGATCATGAGGTCCAGCAGCTGCCGGACCTCGGTCTGGAACTCGTGGCGCTCGGGGGTGGTCGTGCTCATCCCCACAGTATAGGCACTCGTGGCGCGGTTGACACTCGCCCTGAGCCCGCCGCATCATGCCCCATCGTCGCGACAGGACTGGAGATCTCATGACCATCACCGTCTACGGGGCCGGCGCCATCGGCGGCATCACCGGTGCTCGTCTCGCCCAGGCCGGCCACGACGTGCTCCTCGTGGACAAGGCCGAGGATCACGTCGCGGCCATGAACGCCCGCGGGCTCACCATCGAATCGCGCGAGGGCGACGTCACCGTCCCCGTCCGCGCCATCACGCCAGGGGCGCTGGGCTCCGGCCTGCCGCTGGTGCTTCTCGCGGTCAAGTCGCAGGACACGGCGGCGGCGCTGGACGTCCTGGCACCGCGCCTGGCGCCCGACGGCGCCATCGTCTCCCTGCAGAACGGCCTCAACGAGGAGCTGATCGCCAAGGTCGTCGGCGCCCACCGCACGGTCGGCTGCCTGGTGAACTGGGCGGCGGACTGGCAGGCGCCCGGGCGCATCCTGCACGGCGGCGGAGGCGCGCTGGTGCTGGGCGAGCTGGACGGGCGGACGAGCGAACGGGTGCAGGGCCTGGCCACGCTGCTCGACGTGGTCTCGCCCACGCGCGTGAGCGACAACATCCTCGGCTACACCTGGGCCAAGCACGTCTACGGCGCCCTGCTCGTGGCCACCGCCCTCGTCGACGCGCACGTGTACGAGGTCGTCGAGCGCTCGCCCGAGATCCAGCAGATGCTGGTGGCGCTCACGATCGAGAACATGCGCGTGGCCGAGCGGGCGGGCATCCGCTTGCTGTCGTTCGACGAGTACGATCCGGCCGACTACCACGCGGCCGTGAAGGGTGACGCGGCCGCCCGGGCGCGGGCCATGACCAGCATCGCCACCCACTACCGCGCCGCGGTCAAGACCAAGACCGGCATCTGGCGCGACCTGGCCGTGCGCAAGCGCAAGACGGAAGTCGGCGCGCTGCTGGGGGCCACCGTGGCCCGGGCCGGGAGCTTCGGCCTCGCCATGCCCCTGACCGAGCGGCTCATCGCCATGATCGAGGAGCTGGAGACCGGCCGCCGCCAGATGGCCTGGGCCAACCTTGACGAGCTGGTCCGTGCCGCCTGACAAAAACATCGTTGACGCCACGCGGTGAGCATGCAACACTGCGTGGTGGATCTGGTTCAGTGGTTCGGTAACTCGGTCGACGAACACCGAGAGATGACGCCGCGCGAGCCCAGCTCGCACGGCGTTTTTGTTTGCCCTCCCACCGCGGAGGTCAACCCGCCTTGGCGGGAATATCGAGGGGGCAACTCCCCAGAAGGATCGGCAACATGGCTACGGGACGAGTGAAATGGTTCAACGATGCGAAGGGGTTCGGCTTCATCACGCAGGAGGGTGGCGAGGACGTGTTCGTCCACTTCAGCGCGGTGGTGGCCACCGGGTTCAAGAGCCTGGCGGAGGGCGATCAGGTCGAGTTCGAGGTTACCCGCGGGCCCAAGGGCCTGCAGGCGACGAACGTCCGCAAGAGCTGAGCTGAGCGATCGTCACGAACGGCGGCAGCTTCTCTGCCGCCGATCTGAACCCCGGCGGCCCTGAGCGAGGCTCGACGTGCAGATCTGGGTAGATGCTGACGCGTGTCCCCAGGTCATCAAGGAGATCCTCTTCAGGGCCGCCGAGCGTGCCCGAGTCCTGACGACCCTGGTCGCCAACTCACCGCTGCGCACCCCGCCTTCGGCCTTCATCAGGAGCGTCCGGGTGGCGGCCGGCTTCGACGTCGCCGATCACCGGATCGCCCTGGAGCTGCAGCCCGGTGATCTCGTGATCACGGCCGACATCCCGTTGGCCGCCGAGGTGATCGCGCGCGGGGCGCACGCGCTCGATCCGCGGGGCGAGCTCTACTCCGAGGACAACGTCCGGGAGCGCCTCGCCATCCGCAATCTCATGCAGGACCTGCGGGCGACCGGTGAGATCCTCGGCGGCCCGGCGCCGTTCGGCCACGCCGACCGGCAGCGTTTCGCGAATCACCTCGACCGGTTCCTGACCCGTCACCGCGCGCCGTAGACTCGTGCGCGACGGTGCCTCGCGCAGGCGTGGGGCCGCTTCTCACGCCGCCGTTCCCACCCGCCGCAGCGCCGGCAGCAGCTCGTCGCTGATCAGCCGCATGCTCCCCAGCGCGTGGCCCACGGGCATGCCGCTCCAGTGCGTGCGCAGGATCAGGAAGTTCGCGCCCACCTCCGCCCAGCACGGCCGGAGCTGTGCGTAGCAGTCCTCGGGGCTGCCCAGCACGAAGCGGTCGCGCAGCAGGTCCTCGAACGGCTGCCGGAACGATTCGTGGCCCGGCATCACCGTGTCCTGGCCCCAGGCGGCGTAGGTGCGGTACTTGGCGTCCAGGTAGGGGCCGGCCAGCTCCAGCGCCGTGCGCGTGTCCCTGGCGCAGAAGATCTCCTTGAAGAACGGCAGCACGGGCGGGAACGGCTTGCCGGCGCGCGCCAGCTCCGCGCGGTAGAGCGGCATCTGCCGCGTGATGGTGGCGGTCGTCGCGTGCGGGTTGATGAACCACGTGTCGCCCAGGCGGGCGGCGCGGCGCACGGCGTTGTCGCTGTTGGCGGCGATCCAGATGGGCGGATGCGGGCGCTGCACCGGCCGGCACGTCAGCGTCGCGTCCCGCAGCGTGCACACGTCGTTGTCGACGCTCACCTTGTCCTCGGTCCACAGCCGCCGCACCACCTCCAGGCACTGCTCGAAGCGGCGCACGCGCTGGCCGCGCTCCACCTTGAAGGCGTCGAACTCCACGTCGCGGTAGCCGAGGCCGACGCCGAACACGAAGTTGCCGCGCCAGATGACGTCGAGCGACGCCATGCACTCCGCGACCTCCACCGGGTTGTGCAGCCCGGCCAGCAGCACGCCGGCGATGCCGGTCATCTCGCCGGCCTCGGCGGCCAGGCGGGCCAGGAAGGGAACGAGCTGGAGCTGGCTGATTCCCTCGCTCAGGTAGTGCTGGCCGGTGGCGACGGCGTCCCAGCCCCGGTCGCGGGCCAGCCGCGTCATCGCGTACTGGCCCTCGAGGGCGGCGACCATGTCGGAGCCCGGCGGATGCTGGTTCGTGAGGAAGATGCCGACCTTCATCGTCAGCGGGCCAGCGGGTCCGGGCGGAGCTGGAACTTCACCACCTTGCTCGTCGTCCCCTTGCCGCCCTCCAGGTGGAACGGCGTGCGCGTGCTGAAGGTGGCCCACAGCGCCCGGCCCTTCCAGCCCGAGGTCGGATCGTCGATGCGCCCGTCCATCCACTTCGTGTAAAAGCCCAGCGGGTACGGCACGCGCAGCTGCACCCACCGGCCGTTGACCAGCGCCAGCAGCGCCTCGTTGGCGTTGCCGGTGGCGATCGGCACGTTGCGGCCGAGCCCGGAGGCATCGAACTGATCGACCCACGCGTAGTAGCTCGACTCGGCGCTGCCCGGCTCGCTCACGTTCTGCAGCTGCGGGCCGGGGAACGGATGCAGCGTCCAGCCCTCGGGGCAGTGCGTGCCCGTCGCGCTCGGACCGTTCAGCGGCCCCTTGCACTTGCGGCGGTCGAAGCTGGCCAGGTGGCCGCTCGACAGCGGCGTCCACACCACGCCCTGCCGATCGATGTCCATGCCGCGCGGGCCGTAGCCCGGCAGCGGCGGCTCGAACACCTCGGCCAGCGCCGTCGCCGGCGGGTTCGAGCCCGGGTTCAGCCGGACGACGTAGCCGGGGAAGCCGAGGACCGAGCCCCACACGGTGCCGTCGGTCGGATGCACGGCGATGCCGTAGAAGCCGGCCTTGATCGGCGTGTCGCCCTCGTCGCGCCGGCCGTTGCCGTTGGTGTCGAGCACGGTCGCCGTCCAGCCCTGCGACTTCGCCTCGTCGCCCGTCTCCTCGAACATCTTGCGATTCAGCCAGCCGACGACGCCGCTCTGCGGGCCGCCGGCGCTGGTCCACAGCGTGTTGTTCGCGTCCTCGGCGAAGACCAGGTGGTGCGTGGGGAAGCACGTGCTGATCAGGGTGATCTTGCCGGTCCTCGGCTCGTACATCGCCAGGTGCCGGTTGGACGACTCGAGCGGTGTCAGCTTCGCCGAGGGATGCGACGAGCCCGCCTTGCAGAAGTCCGGGTTGGCCGGCGGGCGCACGCGCGAGGTGAACCACACGCGCCCCTTCTCGTCGAACATCGGGTTGTGCATGCTGGCCTGGCTGTCCCAGATCGGATCGGGACCCCAGTACGGCGAGGGCAGCATCGTGTTGGCCTTGGACGACGGCGTGGCCGGATCGCGCACCAGCATCTTCACCTGCGTCGCCTTGTGGTTCACGGGGTCGAGCACCGGGAAGAGGTCGGTGCTCTCCTCGGTGGCGCCGTAGATGAGGCCGTTGGCGTTGAGTCGCGGGTTGCGCTTGTCGGTGGAGACCTCGTCGTGCAGGTAGTCCTTGGGACCGGCCCAGTCCCAGAGCGTCAGGACCAGGTTCCGCTCCACACCCTGCGGGCGTGCGGGGAGTGCCGCGGGCAGCGCACCGGCCGCGATCCGGTCCGTCCACTCGGCCAGCGCCGTCACGCCGCGCGGACCCAGCCGGCCGAGGGCGGTGGTCATCTGGATCATCGCCTGGCCGGACTGGATGCGTCGCTGCCACGCCTCCGCTGAGGTGGCGAAGTCGCCCAGCTCGGGCGGGATCGTGCGCGTCGCCTTGTTGCCGAGCTGGTGGCACGTGTAGCAACCGTTGGTCTTGACGACGTCCAGCCACTGCGCCTGGCTCTTCAGCGCCGGCGGCAGGCCGTTGCCGTCGGGGCCGGTGCCCGGGAACTCGCTCGGCTCGGGGGCGCGGAGCATGGCGTACCAGTAGATGGCCGGGTAGTATTCGGCCGCCGAGGCGGGGCTCGGCGCCGGCACGGCGCGGAGATCGAGCAGCCGACCGGGCGAGGCCGGAACCTGGGGCGAATCAATGAGGCCGTAACCGCGCACCCACACGCGGTAGCTGGCCTTGGGCAGGTCCGGCATGAGGTAGCGGCCCCGATCGTCCGTGACGACGATCCGGGCGAACTTCGTGGGCAGGTCGGTCGTCTCGGCGATGACCCAGACGCCGGCCTCGGGGCCGCCCGCGCTGGTGACCGTGCCGCCGAGGTCGGCGGGACCGACACGAATGGCCGGATCCGGCGATTGCGCGCTCGTCCCCGCCCGCGTAGCCAGGGCGAGGACCGCCACGCCGAGCACCACCACGAGCGAGTACGATCGCGCTTTCATCGTCGTCATAGCGCCGAATCTCCCTCTACGCCAGGCTGGCCGCAACCTCTTTCGCCCACCGCCGCATGAACGCACGCGGCTCCGGCACGAAGCTGGTGGTGATGAACTGGTGGGCGCCCGCGGCCTTGGCGCGGCGAATCTGCGCCACGCACTCGGCCGGCGTGCCGGCGATGGCGAAACGATCGACCAGGAAATCCGTCAGCCCCCAGCGGTCGGTGAGCCCGGCGTTCCCCGCCCCGGCAATCTCGTGGTGGTGCGCGTCGTAGTCACGCTGCAGGCCGCGGATCGGCGCGTGCAGGTCGGCCGGTACGCCCTTGCCCTCCAGCGTGAAGCGGAACGCATGGTTGGCGCTCGCCGCCAGCGCCATCTTGATGGGCGCGACGGCCGCCTCGCGCGTGTCGGCGACGTTCGTCTTGGCGAACCACCACACGTCGAGATCGGCCAGCGTGCGCCCGGCCGCGCGCGCCCCGCGCTCGATCGCGGCCAGCGAGAGCTGGATGACCTCGGGCGTCAGGCCGAGACCGACGATGACGCCGTCGGCCACGCGCCCGGCCAGCTCCAGCGTGCGCGGGCCCTCGGCGGCCAGGTAGATCGGCACGCGGCGCGCGGAGCGGTGCACCTGCCACCGCCGCCCCTCGCGCTCCACCCGCTCGCCGCCAGTGAGGCGGCCGAGCGTGGTGATCGCGTCCTCGAGGCCGGCGAGCGTGGCCGGCGGGGCGCCCAGCGTGTAGATGGCACTGTCGCCCGAGCCGAGGCCGAGCACGGCCCGGCCCCTGGCCAACTCGTCAACGCTGGCCATGGCGCTGGCGGTCACGACCAGGTGGCGCGTCAGCGGATTGGTGACCAGCGGCCCCAGCCGCACGCGCGAGGTGTTCAGCGCCGCCAGCGTGAGCGCGACGTACAGCTCGTGGAACACCGACTGCGAATCCGCGACGCCCACCCAGTCGAAACCGGTCGCCTCGGCCTCACGGCACAGCTCTCCGAACGCAGTGAGCGACTCCGGCAGGAACACGATCCCGAACTTGGCAGGGGCCACAATGGGGCAACCCTAGCACGACGGACGGAGCGGAGGCTGTGCGCGCGAATCCTGGGGGGAGGCATCGGAGGGGGCCGTCGAGGCCCCCTCCGAGGGACTAGAGATATTGCCCGGTGGGAACCTTCTGCACGGGCTTGGCCGTCTCGGCGGCCCGCGCCTCGGTCGTGAGCACCTTGACGTAGACGATGCGCTCGCCCTTCTTGCCGGCGATCTTCGCCCAGTCGTCGGGGTTGCTCGTATTCGGCAGATCCTCGTTCTCCTTGAACTCCTCGCGGACGGCGGCCAGCAGGTCGTCGGTGCCCACGCCCTTGGCGCCACCGCCGATCAGCCGCTTGAGGGCCAGCTTCTTGGCCCGCCGCACGACCGATTCGATCATGGCGCCCGAGGAGAAGTCCTTGAAGAACAGCACTTCCTTGTCGCCGTTGGCGTAGGTGACCTCGAGGAACCGGTTCTCCTCGCTCAGGCTGTACATCGCCCCCACCGCGGCGTCGATCATCTGGTCGACCGTCTCGTTCGAGGCCAGCGGAATGGCCGTCGTCAGGTACTTGCGGAAGATGTCGACGGCGGCGGCCTGGTCGGGCCGCTCGATCTTGATCTTCACGTCCAGCCGGCCCGGCCGCAGGATGGCCGGATCGATCAGGTCCTGCCGGTTGGAGGCGCCGATGACGATGACGTTGCGCAGCCCCTCGACGCCGTCGATCTCGGCGAGGAGCT
>JBGQLG010000053.1:0-26783 GCA_041499965.1 Methylomirabilia bacterium | reverse complement strand
GGTCGAGGCCGCGCGCCCGCCGCCCAACCCAGCACACGGGGTCAAGCTGACGAGCGCCGGAGAACCTTCACGGGTTCGCCCCAGAACACGCCCGCGCAGGCGAAGGCGAGCGCGAGCAGGAGATCCGCCGGCGCCAGCGCCTCGAAGCGGAACACGCCGGCCAGCTGGGGAAGGTAGATCGCGGCGGCGAGCGCGCACAGCGAGCCGATCATCACCCACCACAGGGCCCGGTTCGGCACGCGCAGCGTGGCGAGCAGGGGCTTGCCGCGTGACCGGCTGGAAAGGATCAGCGCGAGGTTGGCGAAGACGATGGCCGCAAAGGCGAACGCGCGCGCCTCGCCTTCAGCCCGGCCGGCGTGGATGATCCAGGCGTAACCCACGAATATGGCGAGCAGCGCGGTGGCGCCGAGCAGCAGACTCGAGGTCAGCATGTGCGTGTTGAAGAGCAGCTCTGCGGGAGGCCGCGGCGGCCTGTCCATGGCGCTCTCGTCCGACTGCTCCGCTTCGAACACGATGGAACAGGCTGGATCGATGACGAATTCGAGGAACAGCACGTGGATCGGAAACAGGACCAGCGGCCAGCCGAACAGCAGCGGGACGAACGACATCCCGGCGATGGGCACGTGTACGGCCAGCAGGTAGGCCATCGCGCTGCGGATGTTCTCGTAGATGCGTCGCCCCTGGCGCACGGTGGCCACCAGGGTGCCGAAGTCATCGTCCAGGAGGACAAGGTCGGATGCCTCGCGGGCGACGTCGGTGCCGCGCTTTCCCATGGAAATGCCGATGTGCGCGGCTTTCAGGGCGGGCGCGTCGTTCACCCCGTCCCCGGTCATCGCGACCACTTCACCCGCTGACTTGTACGCCGCGATGAGCTTCAGCTTCTGCTCGGGCAGGACACGGGCGAATACCTGCGCCGTTTTGACGGCCTGGGCGAGCTCGGCCTCGCTCATGGACTCGAGCTGGGCGCCGGTGATGGTGCTCGCTTCCTGCGCGATCCCGGCCTGCCGGGCAATCGCGGCGGCGGTGACGGCGTGGTCTCCGGTGATCATGACGACGCGAATGCCGGCGCGGCGGCATTGTGCCACCGCCTCGGGTACCGTCTGGCGCAGCGGATCGGCGAGCGCGATGAATCCCAGCCAGCCAAATCGCAGACTGGCGGGATCCTCGGGCCAGCCCGCCTGGGGCGGGCGTCCTTCGGCGACCGCGAGCAGCCGCAGGCCACGAGCTGCGGCCTGCACTGCTTGAGCGTCCGCGGCGGAGCGGGCGATTTCATCGAGCCCGCACAGGGGCAGCACCGTTTCCGGCGCGCCCTTGATCACGACGCGCGTTTCGTCCAGGGGCGATCGCCAGCCATGGCACATCGCCAGAAAACTCGCGCCGAAGGGATAGTCCTTCTCGAGCCGCCAGTCGTTGCGCCTGTCTCGAATCGAAGGCAGCGCCTGCTCGGCGGCGCGAAGAATGGCACGGTCCATCGGGTCGAACGGCTGCAGCTCGCACGCAAAAGCCGCCGCGTCGAGCAGGGCCCGAACCCCTTCATGCCCGCCCAGCCTGTCGCCCGGATGCCACTCGACCCCGTCGAACACCTCGGCCACCGCCATGCGGTTCTCGGTCAGCGTCCCGGTCTTGTCCACGCACAGGACCGTGGCGGCGCCCAGCATCTCGATGGCCGGCATGCGCCGGGTGAGCACGCGCTGCTGCGAGATGCGCCAGGCGCCCAGCGCGAGGAACACGGTGAGAACGACCGGGAATTCCTCGGGCAGTATCGCGATGGCGAGCGTCAGGCCGGCGAGGATGCCTCCGAAGAGGTCGCCGCGGGTCGCGGCGTAGTACACCCCGAGAAGCAGGCACAGGACCAGGGCGCCGGCGGCGATCACCCTGACGATGCGGGCGGTCTCCAGTTCCAGAGTCGTCTTTTCCGGTGGCACGCTCGCCAGCGAAACGCCTATGCGCCCCATCTCGGCGCGCGCGCCGGTCGCGGTGACCACGGCTTTGCCGTGTCCCTTGATCACCAGCGTGCCCGAATAGACCCTTCCTTCGCGCCCGGCGGCGTCGGGAACCTTCTCCACGGAAACCGATTCGCCGGTGAGCAGCGACTCGTCCACCCGCAACTCGGTGGCCGATGCCAGCCGGGCGTCGGCCGGCACTCGGTCGCCCTCGGAAAGAACGAGCAGGTCGCCGCAGACCACTTCGACGCCTGCGATGCCGCATTCCGCGCCGTCACGAATCACCAGCGCCCTGGGGCTGGACAAATCGCGCAAGGCATCCAATGCACGTTCGCTTTTGCGCTCCTGGACAGCGGTAATCGCCATGACGACGATGACGGACACGCTCAGCACCACGGCGTCGCGCGCGTCTCCAAGCACCAGGTATACGGCGGCCGCGCCCAGCAGCAGCAAGATCATGGGCTGCCGGGCAACTTCGAGCAGAACCGAAAGCGCCCCGAGGCGGATCGCGGCAGGCAGCGCGTTGGGACCTTCAGCGTTGAGGCGCCGGGCCGCTTCGGCGGCGCTCAGACCGCCGTCCGCTGCGCGCCCCTCGCGCCCGGCATCCGCATTTTCCGTCTGCGTCAGTGCCGTCCTCCGCTGGCGGCCACCGCTAGCCCGCGGGTTGCGAATCGACCAACTTGAAGTACTTGATGTACTGGCGCACCCCGGCGTCGGTCAGGTTCTGGTTGGGCGACGGCGCGGGCGGCTCCGTTCCGAGCCGCCAGACCCAGCCGGCGCTGCAGCTCGATCCGGCGCCGCCAACGGCGCCTCCGTTCGGGGCAGCCGAACGACGTGAGCTGTTGAGGGACGAACGCGATCCGCCAATCTCGCTTGACCGCCTGCGGCAGGGTGCCTACGCTCAAGCGCATCAGAGGGGCCTCCGCGCATCGAGGGATGACGTGGGGATGGCGGCGCCTTTGATCCGCGGATCCGCCCCTGTGATGCATATGCACCCACTCGTGGCAGCGCCAGCTATTTCGGATTGGGACTAGTAGTAGACCGAGCGGCCGGCGCCGCCGGTCGCGACCACGAGCTCGCCGCTGACGGCCCAGGATTTTTCCGAGGCGAGAAAGACGGTGACGTAGGCGATCTCGGCGGCGTCGACCATGCGGCAGATGGCGTTGCCTCGCGGAGAGTCGGGCGCGAAGTCGCGCGACTCGACCTCCTCGGGGGCGATGCCGAGCTCCTTGGCCCGGGCGGCCAGCAGCCGCGCCGTCCGCTCGGTGCGGGTCGTGCCCGGATGCACGCAGTTGACCGTGATGCCGAAGCGCCCCACCTGCACGGCCAGCGTCTTGCTCAGGTGCACCAGCGAGGTGTTGCGCGCGCCGCCGCTGAGGTTGCCGGCGTTGCGGGCGTTGGTGCCGCTGATGTTGATGATGCGGCCCCACCGCTGCTCCTTCATGAACGGCAGCGCGGCCCGGGCGCAGCGCAGCGCGCCCACGTACTTCACGTCGAAGTCGTGCAGCAGGTCCTCGTCGACGACCGTCTCGATGGGCCCGGTGGCGCCGGCCGAGCCGCCAGGCGGCGAGCCGCTGTTGACCAGGATGTGCAGGCCCCCGAGCTGGGCGGCGGCCTGGGCCACCATCGCGTCGACCTGCGCCTTGCTGGTGACGTCGGCCGCCAGCGGGATGATGCGCTGCCCGGTCTCGGCGGCCAGCTCGCGCGCCGTCGCCTCGAGCTGATCCTTGGTGCGTGCGACGATGGCGACGTCCACGCCCTCACGCGCGAGCTCGCGGGCGATGGCCTTGCCGATCCCCAGGCTGCCGCCGGTGACGATCGCATGCTTGCCTCGAAGCCCCAGGTCCATTGGCGCGCCCTCCCGTTCCTTCGATGAAGCTCAACGTCGAGGGCGAGATTCTAGCGCAAGCACGCGCCGAAACCTCGCGCTTCCGCCGCGTCAGCTGACGCGGGCGCCGGCGTTACCGCGCGGCCTCCAGCGCGATCTCGCCCAGGCCGTCGATGGCGAACCGCACGCGGTCGCCCGGCGACGGGAACTTCGTGGTGATGCTGCTGCCCGTCATGACGATCATGCCGCGCTCGAGCTGGCGGCCGCGGCGGTTGAGGAGATTCGCCACCCAGGCCACCGCCTCCAGGGGATGGCCCATGGCGTCGCCCGTCTTGCCCTGCCCGCCGGGCTGGTCGTTGATCCAGCAGCGCGTCACCGCGGTCTCGAGATCGACGCCGCGCCAATCCGCCGGCGCGGTCCCGAGGACCACACCGCCGTTCCACGTGTTCTGGGCGATGAGCGTGAACGCGTCCAGCGTCTTGTAGTCGGCGTCGCCGTCCTCGACCAGCTCGAAGGCCGGGACACACGCCGCGACGCGGCCGGCCACCGAGGCGCGCGTCCACGGCCCGCCGCCGGGCGGCAGCCCCTCGGCCAGGCGCACCGCCACCTCGAACTCCACGCCCAGGTGGTGATAGGCGGCCAGGTCGATCCGGGCCGGCGAGGGATGCACGACCGTCGAGAAGATCGCGCCGGCCGCCGGCTGGTCCACGCCCGTCATCTGCTGCATCGCCTTCGACGTGAGCGCGATCTTCCAGCCCGCGATCTCCCCTCGCCCGGCGTCTGCCATCAGCCGGTGCAGGGCATCCTGGATCGCGTACGCGTCGTCGAGCGGCCCCGCCCGCAGTACGGCGTCGAGCGGGCGGTAGCGGGCGCGCGTGCGGTGCATCTGCCAGCACGCGTGGGCGGCGGCGGCGATCGCCTCGGGCGTCATGGCGACCTCACGCGACTCCGAACACGCGGGCGGCGTTCCTGTAGAGCCACTTCTCCTTGACGCTGTCCTTCAAGGGCAGGTCCAGGTACTCCTGGATCAGCGTCTCGTGCGGCTGGCTGACGAGGCCGGCCGAGAGCCCGACCAGCACCTTGTCCTGGATCAGCGTGTTGCCGAACTGCAGCAGCATCTCCCAGCCGGAGCCGCGCTGGCCAAGGTACTTCCCGCGATGGGCGGAGGTGTCGAGGTGCAGCTTGGGATGGCGCCGTACCAGCGCGACCATCTCGTTCACCCACGGCCAGCCGCCCAGGCCGCCGATGAGCGTCAGCTCGGGGAAGTCGATCGCCACCTGGTCGAGGTGGCGCGGATGGCCGAGGTCGTAGGGCCGGTCGGTCGCGTAGTTCATCGACGAGTAGATGCGCACCGGAATGTCCAGCTCGGCGGCCTTGGCGTAGAGCGGGTAATAGCGCCGGTCGCTGGCCGGGATGCCGTCGACGAGCGCGGAGACGCCGAGCGCGACGAACTTCTGCTCGCGCACCCGGAACTCCAGCTCGCGCACGCCCCGCATGCCGTGCAGGCCGCTGATCCGCGCCAGGCCGATGAAGCGGTCGGGATACTCGGCCAGCAGGTCGGCCACCTCGTCGTTGGTGGCGCCGAAGGGCACCGCGCGCACGATGCCCACGCGCTCCATCATCTGTACGTACTCGGCCAGTTCCGTATCGGGGCGCGGGTCGCCGCCGTCCCGGCGCGAGCGGAAGATCCGCTCGTAGTTGGCCATTCCGTAGCCGGCCGGGCGCTCCGCCGCGGGCGCCGGCGTCGCCGCCGCCGTTGCATCGCCGTCGGCGGCGCGCCGGGGGACGTTGCACTCCATGTCGATCACTCGCATCAGCGTCTCCTTGTCGGTGGGCGTCGGGGCATCGTAGCCCATTTGCCCACCCCCGGCCCGCGTGCTAGATTCCCGGTCGTACCAATCCTCGTGCGCAGCGGAGAGCCGCCGGCGAGGACCACGTGGGCGGCGGCGTTTCCCAGGGGGGTCACCCCATGACGCGGGGCGGTATACCACGACGATGACGACGACAGGCGCGCGACCGCAGGCCCGGCAAATGCTCTCCGTGCTCCTCCTCACCCTGCTCGCCACCGGCGTGGGCGTGGCCCGGGCGCAGACCGCGAGCATCGGCAGCGTCGAGAACACGATCGGCACGCTGATCGTGCGCCGGGCCGACGGCCGCGTGGACGAGGTCCGCGGCAAGGGCTCGCTGCCGCTCTACGAGGGCGACGAGTGCCACACCGAGAAGGCCAGCAAGGCGCTCATCAAGCTGAGCGACGGCACCCAGGTCGCCATGAACGCCGAGACGAAGTTCCGCTACCAGACGCGGCAGGAGCGCACCAAGGGCACGACGAAGATCTTCAAGCTGCTCCTGGGCGAGCTGTGGATGCGCACGGTGGGGCCGAGCCAGATCGAGGTCGAGACACCGGTGGCCACCGCCGCCATCAAGGGCACCGAGTTCAACATCAAGGTCGACGGCGAGGGCAAGAGCACGCTCACCGTCATCGAGGGCGTGGTGGAGTTCGGCACCCCGTTCGGCACCTGCCCCATCCCCAAGTCCACCCAGAGCTTCGGTGAGCGCGGCAAGCGATGCACGAAGCCGGTGCCGGTCGATCCGGCCCCGGTGACGGCGTGGATCGCCGACGTCGCGCGCTGAGGAGGTCGTCGTGAGCTGGCCCATCGTCCGTTCGATCGCCACCGCCGCCGTGCTGCAGCTTGCCGCCGCCTGTGCCACCGCGCCCCCACCGGCGCCGGAGGTCAAGGTCAACAACCGGCTGTACGTGGCCAACGAGAGCTCCAACGCGGTGTCCGTCATCGACGCCTCCACGCTGGCGCCGCTGCGGACGATCCCGCTCGATCGCAAGGGCGCCCACGATCTCGCCCTCACCCGCGACGGGCGCACGCTGTTCGTCTCCAACCTCCTCTCGGGCGCGGTGGCCGTGATCGACACCGCCACCTTCGAGGTGACCGCCACCATCGTCACCGGCAACCGCTGCCACTCGCTGGCCCTCACCAACGACGAGAAGCAGCTGTGGGTGGTGAACATCGGCGAGAACAACATCTCGATCGTCGACGTGCCCCGCCTGCGCGTCCTCGGCACCATCGCCGATGTGGCCAAGCTCCCCGGCCACGTCCGCCTCTCGCGCGACGGCCGCTTCGCCTACGTCACCAGCCAGGAGGACGGCCGGGTCAACGTGATCGAGACCGCGACCTTCAAGGTGGTGAAGAGCATCGAGGTCGGCCGCCTGCCCCACTTCATCATCGTGAGCCCGGACGGCCGCTACCTGTGGGGCGGCAACACCGGCGGCCGCGAGGTGTACGTGATCGACATGACCACCAACGAGCGGGTGGCCACTATCCCGGTCGGGCCGAAGCCGCAGCACATCGGCTTCGGGGTCCGCGGGATGTTCGGCCCGTTCGCGTACGTGGCGGTGGAGGACGCCGACGAGGTCGTCGTCATCGACGCCAAGCCCGGCGCCTACAACATCGTCGACCGCATCAAGGTGACGTCCAAGCCGAGCGGGATCGGCGCCAGCCCCGAGGGCGGCCGCATCTACGTGGGCACCCAGGGCAACGACCAGCTGCAGGTCATCGACACCGGCACCCATCGGGTCATCGGCAGCGTCCCCGTCGGCATCAAGCCGGTCGGCGTCGTGGCCACCCAGTAGCCCTCGCCTGGTGGGGTTCGATCGGCGGCGCCTGACCGGGCCGCTGGCCTTCGCCGTCGGGGTCACCTTCGTCGGGTGGCTGCTGGCCGCGCTCGGCCTCTTCAACGGCCTCGAGCGCCGGCTGCTCGACCTCGACTTCCTGCTGCGCGGCGACCGGGGCGCGACGGCGCCGATCGTCGTCGTCGCCATCGACTACGAGTCGCTGCAGCGCCTCGGCCGGTGGCCGTGGCCGCGCGCCCTGCACGCCCAGTTCGTGCACGACCTCACCACCGCTGGGGCCAGCGTGGTGGCCTTCGACGTTCTTTTCCTCGATCCCGATCCCACGGACGACGCCGGCTTCGCCCACGAGATCCAGCGGGCCGGCAACGTGGTGCTGGCCAGCACCTACGGCTCCCGGACCCAGGAGCGCTTCCGCATGGTCGAGCACCGCGGACCGGCGCCCGCGCTCCTCGGTCCCTCGGTGGCCACCGGGTACGTCGATCTGTGGTTCGACCCCGACGGCTACGTGCGGCGCTTCTCGCCGGTGCGCCAGATCGGCGCCGACGTGGCCCGCAGCTTCTCGCTCACGATCGCCGAGCGCTATCGCCGCACGCCCGTCCTCAACGTCGTCGGCGGGGCCGCGCAGTGGGCCGGTCCGGGCGGGCCCGAGATCCCATTCGAGCCCGACGGCAGCCTGCTCCTCAACTACGTGGGGCCGCCGGGCGCCTTTCCCATCATTCCCTACATCGCGGTGATCGAGCGCCGGATGCCGCCCGAGGTGTTCAAGGGCAAGATCGTGATCGTCGGCGCCACCGCCGAGGCGGCCGACGCGTTCTTCACCCCGTTCTTCAGCCGGGCGCTGCCGGAGACGAGCCGTCTCATGCCCGGCGTGGAGATCCACGCCAGCGCGGTGCAGATGCTCCTCGACGGCCGGTTCATCCGCCACGCGGTGGGGCCGTGGCGGGCGCTGGCCTTCTTGCTGGTGCTGCCGCTGGTCGCGTGGTTCTCGGTGCACTGGCGACCGTGGCGCGCCCTGTCCGCCTTCATCGGCTTCGCCGCGGTGCTCCTGGGCGCCGGATATCTGGCCTTCACCTCGCTCGGCCTGTGGCTGCCGCTGGCTGCGCCGCTGCTGACGGCGCCCATGGCCTGGGCGGGCCTGGTGGCCGTGCGCTTCGCCCGCGAGCGCCGCGAGAAGGAGTTCGTGCGCTCGGCGCTCGAGCTCTACGTGAGCCCGGCCGTGATCGCCCAGGTCGTGGAGCACAAGATCGATCTCGCCCTCGGCGGCCGGCGCCGCCCCATCAGCGTGCTGTTCGCCGACGTGCGCGGCTTCACCAGCCTGTCCGAGCGCATCGCCCCCGAGGACATCGTGGCGATGCTCGGCACGTTCTTCGAGGCCGCCGGCCGCATCGTGCTGGCCCACGGCGGCACGCTCGACAAGTTCATCGGCGACGCGGTGATGGCCTTCTGGGGGGCGCCGGCGCCGCAGGATGATCACGCCCTGCGGGCCGTCCGGGCCGCCGTGGAGATCGCCGCGGCGGCGGCGCCCATCGACGCCGAGCTGCAGCGGCGCTTCGGCGAGCGCTTCCGCGTGGGCATCGGCATCAACACCGGGGACGCGGTGGTGGGTCACATCGGCTCGCCCCAGCGGCTCGGCTACACCGCGGTCGGCGATCCCGTGAACGTCGCCGCCCGCGTGGAGGCCCTGACGCGCGAGCACGACGTGGACGTGCTCATCACCCAGTTCACCTGGGAGCTGGTGAAATTCGACGTGATCGGCGAGCTCCTCGGCACCACGTCGCTGCGCGGACGCAGCGACCCGGTCGCGCTCTACGCCATCCGCGGCCTCAAGACGCGTCCGCCCTGAGCCCGACCGCCTCCCGCAGCCGCGGGGGCGCCACCTGCCGGTACGCCTGCGCCACGACCCGCGCCACCATCCCCCAATCGGGCCGCCGATCGATGCGCACCCCGACCCAGCCCCGCCCCCCGACGTAGGGCGGCCGGAAGAACCGCGCAGGATCCATCAGCACCATCGCCTCCTGCTCGCCCAGCGGCGCCGGCAACCACACCGCGAGATGCTCCGCCCCATGATGATGATCGTCGAGCTGCGCGAACAGCTTCCCCCGCACCCGCCACGTCGGCTCCCCCCACGCAATCTTCTCGGTGGCCTCCGGCAACGCCAGACAGATCGCGCGCAACCGCTCGACGGGCGTGGCCCGCGCCCGCCGACGGCCGGAGCTCGCCGACGCCGAGCGCCGACCGGCTGAGCGCGAACGCGGTGATCGCGACCGTGCGACCATCGGCGGCGATTCTAGTGCATCTCGTGAACCACGGTGACGGATCGAGGTGGAGGCGTCGAGATCCCTGTGCTCGTAACTGCGTCCCCGGCGAAGGTCGACGTCGCGATCGGCTCGAGATCGGTCCGGCGGCCGGCGAAACTTGCGCGCGGGTTTCTCGGGCGCAGTAAGCTAGCCGCGCAGTGAACCAGCTGGCAGAGTTGATCGGCTCGAGCCCCGCCATCGAAGAGGTGCGGGATCAGATCCGGCGCCTGGTCGCTCACCAGCAATCGGGCCACCGGCTTCCCTCGATCCTGATCGGCGGCGAGACGGGGACGGGCAAAGGCCTCGTCGCCCATCTCCTGCACCGGTCGAGCTCGCGCGCCAGCGGGCCGTTCGTCCCCATCAACTGCGCAGCCATCCCCGACAATCTCCTCGAGGCCGAGCTGTTCGGCTACGAGCGGGGCGCGTTCACCGACGCGCGCCAGCCGAAGGCCGGGCTGTTCCAGACCGCGCACCACGGCACGATCTTCCTCGACGAGGTTGGCCTGCTGCCGGAGGGGCTTCAGGCCAAGCTCCTGAAAGCCCTCGAGGAACGCGCGGTGCGACGGCTCGGCGGCACCCGCAGCGAACCCTTCGATGCCTGGGTGCTCTCCGCCACCAACGCCGATCTCACCGTCGCGCTCCGCGAGCGGCGTTTTCGCGAGGACCTCTATCACCGACTGGCCGTCCTCACGCTGAGCCTCCCCCCGATTCGCGAGCGCGGCGAGGACGTCGTGATCCTCGCCGAGCACTATCTGGCCCGGGCCTGCACCGACTACGGGCTGCCCCCGAAGACGATCTCCCGGGCGGCGCGCGCGCAGCTCACCGCCTTCCCGTGGCCGGGCAACGTGCGGCAGCTGGCCAACGTGATGGAACGCGTCGCCCTCCTCGGCGAGGGCCGCGAGGTGACCCCGGCGATGCTCGCCTTGCCGCTGGCGCCGCCGATCAGCGCTGGGCCCGCCGCGGCTGAGGAGCCGGCCACGAAGTCCATGGACGCGACGGCCATGCGCAGGCGCGTCCTCGATACCCTGGAGCAGCATCGCTGGAACATCTCGCACACCGCCACCGCGCTGCGCATCACGCGGAACACGCTGCGCGCCTGGATGGAGAAGTACGGCCTGCGCGAGGGGGCGAGGGGGGCGCGGACCCCGGTCGCCTCACGCCCCTCGGCCGCCGAGACGACGACGGGCTCCGGGACTCCCGCCGTCCCGCCCGCTCCCGAGCCGCCGCCGGTAGACGCCTTCGTCTCGGAGCCCGCGAGCACCAAGATCCGCTGGGAACGACGACAGCTGATCCTTCTGCGGCTCGTGCTCCCCGGGCCGTCAGGCCCCGATAGCCTGCACGACACGAGCCCGCTGCTCGAGGTCCTGATCGACAAGGTGCGGAGCTTCGGCGGCCGCATCGAGGAGCTGAGCCCCACGTCGATCGGCGCGGTCTTCGGGATGGAGACGATGGAGGAGGCCTCCCGGCGTGCCGCGCATGCCGGCATGGCCATGCAGCGACTGCTGGAGCGGGGCCGGCACGGTGAGGGGGGCGGGGTCACCGCCCGCGCCGGAATCCACGCGGCGGTCCTCATGGTCGGCCAGGCGGGCGACGTGCAGCACATCGACGCCGACGCCCGGCGCACGGCCTGGGCGGCGCTCGATCCGCTCGTCAGCGCCGGGCCGCCGGGGGGCGTGATGGTCACCACCGCCGCGGCTCCGTTGCTGCAGCGCCGGTTCGTTCTCACGGCACCGGCCGCGCCGGCTCCCGCCACGGAAGGCGCCCTTCAGCTCATGGGTCCCGAGCGGGCGGCGATCCGGGCGGGCGGCCGCCTCACGGGCTTCGTGGGACGGCAGCAGGATCTCGATCTGCTGGAAAGCCGTTTCCAGGCCACCGCCAAGGGTCGCGGACAGCTCATCGCCATCTCGGGCGAGGCCGGTATCGGCAAGTCGCGCCTGCTCCACGAGTTCCGTCAGCGGATCCGCGACCACCGCGTCACCTATCTCGAGGCGCACTGCATCTCCTACGGAACCGCCATCCCGTACCTGCCGATCCTCGAGCTGCTCCGGCGCGCGTTCCGGATCGACGACACCGACCCACCGCCCCTGGTCGCCAGCAAGGTCCGGCGCGTGCTCGACCGCTCCGGCATTTCCGGCGCGGACGCGGTGCCCACGCTGCTCGAGTTCCTCGGGATCAAGCCGAGCGAGGACGGGCCGGCCTTGGTCCCGGAGGTGATCCAGACCCGCATCCGCGACATCGTCCGTCAGCTCAGCGTGAGCGCGAGCCGGCGCCGGCCACTGATCGTGGTCGTCGAGGACTTGCACTGGATGGACGCCGCGTCGGAGGCGCTCGGGCTCTCCCTCCTGCACGGCATCGACACGCTGCCGATCTTCGTCCTCGTGACGTACCGGGCCGGGTACCGGCCGCCGTGGATGGATCGTTCGTATGTGACCCAGATCGCCCTGCCGCCTCTCTCCCGGGAGGACAGCGTGGGCATCGTGAGGGCCGTGCTCGACATCGACGTCCCGCCGGCACTCACCGACCTCATCGTCGACCGGGCCGAGGGCAACCCGTTCTTCCTCGAGGAGCTGGCCCACGTCGTCGCCGAGCAGACCGACCTGGGCGAGCCGCGAGCGGTGCCCGAGACCATCCAGGAGGTCCTGCTCGCGCGCATCAATCGCCTGACGGACGGGGCCCGGCGCGTGCTGGAGACCGCCGCGGTCATCGGGCGATCCGTGTCGCACCGCCTCCTGAGCGCGACGTGGGCCGGGCCCGAGCCCATCGACGAGCTCCTGCGTGATCTCGTGCGACAGGAGTTCCTCTACGAGACGACGAGCGCGCCGGGCGAGACCGAGTACATCTTCCGCCACGCGCTCACCCAGGAGAGCGCCTATCAGAACCTGGTCGAGAGCACGCGCAGCCGCCTCCACGGCTTGGCCGGCCAGGCGCTCGAGCAGCTCTATGCCGGACGGCTGGAGGAGGTGGTCGAGCTGCTCGCTCACCACTACGGTCGCAGCGCGCGGGACGAGCAGGCGGTGGACTACGGCATCCTGGCCGCCGAGAAGGCGGCGCGGCGCTGGGCACACCGGGAGGCGCGCACGGCGTTCACGACGGTTCTCGGCCGCCTCGACCGGATGCCTCGCAGTCGGGAGAATCTCGTCCGGCGCCTCGATGCCGTGCTCAAGCAATCGGAGATCCGCTTCGCCCTCGGCGAGCACCGCGCGCAGCTCCAGGGCCTGGCGGCCGTGCACGACATCGTCGAGCAGGTCGCCGATCCGGCCCGCCGGGCGGCGTGGCTGTACTGGAGCGGCTTCCTGCACAGCCTGGTCGGCGATCCACTGGAGATCGCGATTGCCTTGTGCCAGGAGGCGGCCGCGCTCGTCGAGGGGGCGGGCCTCGAAGACCTCCGGCCCTTCGCGGACTGCTGCCTGGCCCAGGCCTACTCCTTCGCCGGCGACCTGAGCCAGGCCATGACCGCCGGCGAGCGAGCCCTCGCGGAATTCGAGGCTCGCGGAAACGTGTGGTGGGCGTGCCGGACGATGTGGATCCTCAGTGCCGCGGCCAACGCGCTCGGGCAATGGTCCCGCAGTCTCGGGTACTGCAGCCGGGCCCTCGAACACGGCGAGGCGGCCGACGATCTGCGCCTGAAGGTGGTCGCGTGGTCCCGGATCGCCGGCACCCAGACGCAGCGGGGCGACGCCAAGGCGGGGCTGGCCGCCTGCGAGTCGGCCTTGCGGCTGGGCCCCACACCATTCGACGCTGCCATGACCAATGCGGTGCGCGGCTACGCACTCGTCAAGTTCGGTGAGGTGTCCAGTGGCCTGCGAATCCTGCGAGAGGCCGTGGAGTGGTTTGGGGGCTCACACCTGCTCTACACGCGCTCGCTCTACTCGGTGTGGCTCGCCGACAGCCTCGTCCGGAGCGGGGACCGGGAGTCCGGGCGAACGCTCGCCGCCACGGTGCTCGCGACGAGCGAGTCGGTGGGGTACCGGCATCTCGAGGGCGTCGCTCACCGGGTCATCGGCGAGAGCCTGGTAGCGGACGACCGCGCGGGGGCCACGGTCCATCTGGAGCGAGCCCACCGCGTTCTCGACGAGACCGGCGCTCGTAGCGAGCTCGCCAAGACCCTCGTCGCCGAGGCAGCGCTGCGGGCCGCTCGCGGCGATTCCGATGACGCCCGCCGGCTCCTCGGCGAGGCCGGCAGGATCTTCGAGACGCTCGGCACGGTCGATGAGCCCGACCGGGTCCGCGCCGCCCTCCAGGCACTTCCGGGCGGCGCGGACGGCTGAGGACCGGGCGCTCTACATCCCCCCCGCGCCCTCGTAGCCCACGATCAGCCCGTACTCGACGCCCCCGACCTTGTACGTGATGCGGACCGCCTTGCTGATCCGGATGGTCTCGGTCTGGTAGGCGCCGTTCCCCACCGCCCAGAAGAAGCCCTGCCAGTACAGCGCCTTCTCGGCCGCTTCCTCGGGCGTGTTCCCGGTCCGAAGCTCCCGCACCTTGTACGGCGCCGCCGCGTTGAAATCCTTGCCGACGCCGCTCCGTACGAGCTGGCTGAGATCGAAGTCCGCCGCCGGCCCGTACGGGGTCTCGTCCGCGATCATTTTGCCGAGCTGCTGCTGATTGAGGTCGCCCATGATGGCCTCCTGTTGTTCCCACGTGGTCGTGGGGTCTGCGAGGAACTGCACGGAGGAGAGCGAGGGCGTGAAGAAGTAGCCCCCGCCGGTCATCGACACATAGTGGTGCATGTCGAACATGGCTGGCAGCGTGTTCGACGAGCGCAGCACGAGGTGGGCCGGCTCTTCACCCTGGCCCGCGATGGGGTCCTGCCCGGTCTGGGGAACGGGAAGGTTCCGGTCGTTCAGCCAGCGCTGGACCAGCTCGTATTGACGGCCCAGGTCGACCTGATACGCGGCGAACAGGAGACCGCGGTCCCGGCCGTCGTCCTGCGGAAGAGCATCGGGCTCGGTGGCGGCGAGCGGAGTGCCGTACGGGATGCCGCGCCGCAGGAGTCGAGGGTGGAAGCCGCCGGCGCTCGCATCACGCGGGTGCGCCTTGCGGACGTGGGCGGAGCGGGGGACGCGCTCACCGTTCGGATCCGCCGCGAACTCGCCGGCCGTGTACTCGGCCGGGGCGGCGACGCCGGGATCGCTCTCCTGGATCGGGTCCGCGAGCTTGGCGCCGCTCGGCCAGCGGCCGAACAGTTTTGCCCCGAGCTGAGCGCGGTTCTTGAGCCCCGCGCTCTTGGCCAGCGCTTCGAGGGCCTGGTGAAACCCGGCCACGTCCTGGTGGAGCCGCCGGAAGACGAGGTAGCTGCCGTCACGGGTCCAGGCCGGACCGGAGCCGGACTCCTGTCCGGCGGAGTCGGGATACCCGAGCACGAAGTCTCCCGTGCCCGGCAAGCCATCCAGAGGGGGCTCGCTGATTCCGTCCCGGTAGCCGAAATGCTCGTGCCCGCGGAGCGCGCCTGGAAGCTTCGCACCGCGACAGTCCCCGCCGAGGATCTCCAGAAAGAGGTCCCGGGCGCCGTGACGCGCCAGCCGGTCGCGGTGGACGGCGAGCGCCCGTGACAGGTCCGCCGCGGTGTCGGCCCCGATGATGACGAGGGCGTGAGCCTCGGTGTCGAGAGTGCCGCCGAAGCGCCAGGTGGCCGGCGCATCGCCGAGCACGCCCGCTCGCGCCGCCATCCCCTGCTCGAAGGGCTCCGGGAAGGTGCCGAGCGGAGTCGGGGCGAGGAGCTCGAGGCCCGCCCTGGAGAAGGCGACGTTCACCCACGTCGACCGCAGATCTGCGAGATCGGGTTGCATCTCACGCTGCGCGCGGAGCGCGCGGAAGGTGACCACGGCCCCGGCGCTCGTCAGCTCCGAGACGGTCTCCTTGAGCCAGGCCCGAGCCGAGTCAGCGGCCGGGAACCTGAGCCACAGGAAGGCCTGCTCGTCCTTGTTGAAGCCGGGGTAGACGCTGCCCTGGATCCGATCGGCTCGCAGCCTTCCACTCATGGCCCGCTCCCCCTCCAACGTTTCGGCGCTTGGCCTCGCCCGCGGTCGCGCTACGTGCGGGGAATCTAGCAAAGAGCGCGCCTGCGCGACAGCGCGTAAAGTTGAGGACTTGCATGCCCCACCGCGCCGGGCACTGCTCAACTGCTCAGTGCGTTGCGCACCGCGATGCGCAGCGTGGTGGGCTCCCCTAGCGCGTGTACTCCGGTCCGACGCGCAGGACCCACGCGTCGCCTTCGAGCTCGTCCGCGGTCGGCAGGCCGAGGTCGGTCGCTTCGTCGAGGCTCGATTCGACCCTCGGCGGGACCACGGGTATCGCCACGAACCTCGCCAGCATCAGGACGAGCAGACCGGCCAGCGCGAGCGAGCCAAGCGCGATGAGCGCGAGCAACCACGGCACCGGCGCATCCGGCGCGGCGTCGATCGCGGCTCGCTCGATCGCTGGGCCGGGGTTCGGCGCCAGGTCTTCGAGAGGGGCCGACTCGGTCAGCGCTCCGACTAGCTTCATGGTGTGTCACCCTTCGCGCGCTCTGAGCAGGAGTTTCCGAGCGGCGCGCTCGCCGGGCGGACCCGACTGGTCGTCGAGCCCGCCCGGCCGCGCGTACGCTCGCGGTAGCTGCGCCGCCTCACACCTGCCGATCGTGGCCGCGGGGCCGCTGCACGTCGTCGCCCCGCGGGCGCTCGGTGTCCTGGCCACGGGGCCGCTGCACCTCCTCGCCGCGCGGACGCTCGGTGTCCTGGCCGCGGGGGGCCTGAACTCTCTCGTCTGCAAGCGCCGAACGCACACCGGCGGTCGGCATCAGCGCGAGCACGAGCCCGGCGAGCCCCGCGACCATCACCTCGCGATACGAACCGTTCTGCCTTTTCATTGCTCAATCTCCTGACCTTGGTTGAAATGAGCTGCCCTCGCGTTGCCCCGGGCTCGTCCCCCTGTTCCGGCGGGGAACATCTCGACTCGACCTACCCCGCCTCGATGGTCGACGTCGTCGGCGCCAAGAAATGGCAAGGGCCGTGCCGGGCTCGTGCATGGCGAAAATCGAGGAAACCGAGGGTCCGTCTGCCTGCGCAGCGCTGCGCAACGACGCCGCGTGCGCTGGTCAGTGCTGACCAGCAGCGGGATAGTTTTCATGGAAGTCGCCGAAAATGCGCGGCTTCTCGACTTGGCCGGCCTCTTGCCCTGTGTCGATGCAGGGGGACGTGGGTATGGATGCCGCGAGGAACGCAGGTGAGCAGCAGCTTCGACGGCTACGGTCCTTCCTCTCCCCGCACGTGTGGAACCTGATCGCGAGCTCCAGCGAGGAGGAGCTGCTGGAGTTCCGCCAGCGGGAGATCGTGGTGGTCTTCTGCGATCTGCGGGGCTTCACGGCCTTCGTGCACACGGCGCCGTCGGCGGTGATCGTCAAGGTGCTGGCGGACTATCACCGATGCATCGGCCCGGTCATCCTCGACCACCGCGGCATCCTGGAGCGGTTCACCGGAGACGGGCTGATGGTGTACTTCGACGACGCACCCCTGGCAGACCAGGCCCTGCGCGCGGTTCGCATGGCCGTGCGGATGCGTGACCTGGTCGCCGACCTGGCGGCCGGGTGGCGCCGGCATGGTCACCAGCTCGACGTCGGCATCGGAATCGCGCTCGGCCCGGCGACGCTCGGGCCGATCGGCTTCGACCAGCGGCGCGACTACGCCGCCATCGGCACCGTCACCAACCTCTCGTCGCGTCTCTGCGCGGAGGCGGCGGCCGGCCAGGTGCTGGTGACGGACCGGCTCTACGCCGCGGTGGGCGACTTCGTCGACGGCCAGCCGCTCGGCGCCCGACTGTTGAAGGGCTTCGATGCGCCAGTGGAGGTGTACGACGTGCGCGGAGTGATCGCGGCCGACGCCCGGCCGCCGGCCGGGTGCGCCCTCACGTACGCGCAGGCCGGGCGCTAGGACAACCTCTCCGCGCTGGACACCGCCTCAGCGCAGGACGAAGCCCTCGTAGCCCCCGGCCGCCACCGCGTCGCAGCGCTGGCGGTAGGCGCCGACGCCGCCGATGTAGGGCATGAAGAGGCGCGGCTTGCCGGGGATGTTCGCACCCATGTACCAGGAGTTGGCCCGGGGATAGAGCGTGGTATTGCCCACCTCGTTGACGTGCGCGACCCATGCCTCCTGGGCCTCGGCCGTGGACTCGATGGTGGCGTGCGCGTGCCGGCGCAGGTGGGCCAGACAGTCGGCGATCCAGTCGACGTGCTGCTCGATGGAGACGATCATGTTGCTGAGCACCGAAGGGCTGCCGGGCCCGGTGATGATGAACAGGTTCGGAAAGCCGGCGACGGCGACGCCCAGGTGGGTGCGTGGCCCCTCGGCCCACTGCCGCTGCAGCGTGAGCCCGGCCCGCCCGCGGATGTCGATGCTCAGCAGCGCGCCGGTCATCGCGTCGAACCCGGTGGCAAAGACGAGGCTGTCCAGCGTGTAGGCGGCCTCGCGCGTCCGCAGGCCCTGCGGCGTGATGGCCTCGATCGGCGTGCGACGGACGTCGATCAGCGTGACGTTGTCGCGATTGAACGTCTCGTAGTAGTCGGTGTCGACGCAGAGCCGCTTGGTGCCCACCGGGTAGTGGCGCGGCGACAGCGTCTCGGCGACGTCGGGGTCGCGGACGGCCGCGCGGATCTTGGCGCGGAAGAAGTCGGCCGCGGTGTCGTTGGCCTCCTGGCTCGTGAGCAGGTCGGCGAACGTCGCGTTGAAGCCGAGACCGCCGCGGCTCCAGCGGCCCTCGTACTGGCGCCGCCGCTCCTCGGCCGACACCTCCAGCGCCGAGGCGTCGTTGCGCTCGGTCACGAAGCCCACGCGCGACTCGCGGGCCTGGCGCCGGTGCTCGGCATAGCTCGCCTTCCAGTGCCGCTCGTGCTCGGCGTCGAGCGGGGCGTTGCGGGCGGGGATGCTGAAGTTCGGCGTCCGCTGGAACACGTACAGGTGGACGGCCTGCCGGGCGATGATCGGGATCGACTGGATGGCCGAGGAGCCGGTGCCGATGACGCCGACTCGCTGGCCGGTGAAGTCGACGCCCTCGTGCGGCCAGTGGCCGGTGTGATACCACGGCCCCGCGAAGGTCTCGCGGCCCGGGAAGTCGGGCACCTGGGCGCTCGACAGGCATCCCGTCGCCATGATGCAGAAGCGCGCCGCCACCTGATGGCCGCGGTCGGTACGGACGTCCCACCGGTTCGCCGCCTCGTCGAAGACCGCGGCGGTCACCCGCGTGGACAGCGTGATGTCCCGGCGCAGGTCGAACCGGTCGGCCACGTGGTCGATGTATTTCAAAATTTCTGGCTGGGAGGCGTACCGCTCGGTCCAGCGCCACTCCTGCTGCAGCGCGTCCGAGAACGAGTACGAGTAGTCGAGGCTCTCGACGTCGCAGCGCGCGCCAGGATAGCGGTTCCAGTACCAGGTGCCGCCGATGCCGTCCCCCGCCTCGAAGACCCGGGCCGACAGCCCGAGCCCGCGCAGCCGGTGGAGCATGTACAGCCCCGCGAAGCCGGCGCCGACGACGACGGCGTCGACCTGTTCCCGATCGGACATCGCTCGTCCCCCTGACGCCTCCCGGATCGGCGCGGCGGCCTCCGGGCAACTGTGCCATCCTACTCTGGCTGTCTCGGATTTCCAGAGGGAGGCCGACCGCCGCGATGACGACACGCTCGACGAACCACGACTGGCTCGCGCTCACGCCCGAGGCGCCGCTCGATCCGGACCTGCCGATCTGCGATCCGCATCACCACCTGTGGGACTTCCAGACCGCGCGCGTGGCCCCGCGCTATCTGCTCGACGAGATCCTCGACGACGTCGGGGCCGGCCACCGCGTGGTCTCCACCGTGTTCATCGAGTGCGGGGCCATGTTCAGGCGCGACGGGCCCGAGCCGCTGCGCGCCGTCGGCGAGACGGAGTTCGTCAACGGCATCGCCGCCATGAGCGCCTCCGGCGGCTACGGGCCCACGCGGGTGGCCGCCGGCATCGTCGGCACCGCCGACCTGCGCCTCGGCGACGCGGTGGCGTCCGTGCTCGACGCGCAGATCGCCGCCGGCGGCGGCCGCTTCCGCGGCATCCGCCGGGCCGCCGCCTGGGACGCCGATCCGGCCGTGACGGGCCACCGTACCCGACCCGGGCCCGGCCTGTTCCTGCGCGACGACTTCCGCGCCGGCTTCGCCCACCTGGCGCCCCGCCGGTTGACGTTCGAGGCCTGGTGCTATCACCCGCAGATCCCCGACGTGACCGCGCTGGCCCGTGCCTTTCCCGGCACCACGATCATCCTGAACCACTTCGGCGGGCCGCTCGGCATCGGTCCCTACGCCGGTCGCGCCGACGAGGTGTACGCGCGCTGGCGCCCGGCCATCGGCGAGCTGGCCACGTGTCCCAACGTCGTCGTCAAGCTGGGCGGGATCAACATGGAGATGAACGGCTTCGGCTGGCACGAGCGGCCCAAGCCGCCGGGCAGCCAGGAGCTGGCCGACGCCACCCGGCGCTACTACGAGCACACCATCGAGGAATTCGGCGTCGCGCGCTGCATGTTCGAGTCGAACTTTCCGGTCGACAAGGCGAGCTGCAGCTACACGGTGCTGTGGAACTCGTTCAAGCGACTGACGTCCCGGTACTCGGCATCGGAGAAGGCCGCGCTCTTCCACGACACCGCCGCCCGCGTGTACCGTCTGACCGACCGGGAACCCGCATGAGCCTGAGCCCCGAGGAGTTTCGCACTCACCTGGAATTGTCGGCGGCCACCGCCGGAGTACCGTTATCCGATCTCACCCTGCCCGAACAGCACCACCTCGTGCTCGGACGGATGCGCTTTCACTATCTCGACTGGGGCACCGCGGGCCGAACGCCCGTGGTGTTCCTGCATGGCGGCGGCCTCAACGCCCACACCTGGGACCTGGTGTGCGCCAACCTCCGCCGCGAGCGGCACTGCCTGGCGCTGGACCAGCGCGGCCACGGCGAGAGCGAGTGGTCGCCGGAGATGGACTACTCGATCGAGAGCCACGCCGCCGACCTCGACGCCTTCTTCGGCGCCCTCGAGCTCCGGCGCTTCGTGCTGGTGGGGATGTCGCTCGGCGGCGTCAACGCGCTGGGCTGGGCGGGCACGCACAGCCGGCGCCTGGCCGGGCTGGTGCTGGTCGACGTGGGCCCCGAGATCCGCGCCGACGGCGCCCGCAAGATCGCGGCGTTCACCTCCGACGCCACGCCGCTCGACTCGGTCGAGCACTACGTCGAGCGCGCCCTGGCCTTCAATCCGCGGCGCAACCGCGAGTTGCTGCGCCGCAGCCTGCAGCACAACCTGCGCCGCATGCCGGACGGCCGCTTCATGTGGAAGTACGACCAGCGCCACCGGGGGAAGGCGCCCGATCCGGAGGCCTACGCACGCCGGCGCGATCTGCTGTGGTCGGCCGTCGACGCCGTCGAGTGTCCGACGCTGGTCGTGCGCGGCGCCCAGAGCGACGTGTTCCACGACGAGGACGCCGAGCGGCTCACCGGCCGTCTGCGCCAGGGCCGCTGGGTCAAGGTCGAGGGCGCCGGCCACACCGTGCAGGGCGACAATCCGGCCGGTCTGCTCGTCACCCTGCGCGAGTTCCTCGACGCGACCGGTCGCTGACCTCGTCCGCGCGCTCAGCGAATGACGGGCCCGGCGCCCGAGTCGCTCTTCAGCGGCGGCGGCACGTCGCGCGGGTCCAGGCCCAGCTCCAACATGCCCAGCGTCGACAGGCAGAAGTCGCGCGGGGGAAACTGCACGGGCGCGACCGCGCCGTCGCGGAAATAGCGCTCGAGCGGTGAGGTCTTGAACAGCGCGTGGGCGCCGCCCAGCGTCATGGCGGTGCGCGTGATGCGGGTGACCGCCTCGCCGACGAAGTACTTCGCGCGGTAGAGCGCCGACAGCACCGCCGGCGTCGGGCCCTCGGCGTCGCTGAGCCAGGCCGCGTGATGCGTCAGCAGCCGGGCCGCTTCGAGATCGACGCTCATCTCGCCCACCTGCCGCCGCACGTCCGGGTGATAGGCCAGCGGTTGCGAGAACCCCGGCGGCGTCCGGGCCTGGACGAGCGCGATGAGGGCGCGATACGCCGCCGCCGCGATCCCCAGATAGACGGCCGTGTACGAGGCCCAGAACCAGTTGGCCCCGTCGCGCCGGAACGGCACGATGTCGTCCGCGCGGACCAGCAGGCACTCCTCGGGCACCCAGCACTCCTGCAGCACCATCGAATCGCTGCGGGTGGCCCGCATCCCCAGCGTGTCCCAGACCTGCTCCACGCGCCGGCCGGGGGCGTCGGGGGGCACGAGCAGGATCAGGGCGGCGGTCGGCGAGGTGGACTCGTCGGGGTAGGCCATCACCATCACGTAGTCGGCGGCGGCGATCATCGAGGCGAAGGCCTTGCGACCGGTGATGCGGTAGCCACCGTCCACGCGGCGGGCCCGCGTCAGCGGTACCGGCGTGCCGACCAGCCCGGACGTCGTCGGCTCGGAGAAGTTGCCGCCGATGAGCTTGCCCTCGCCCACCACCATGCGCGCCACCCGCTCCTTGACGGCGCGCGGCACGAGCGGGCTCTCCATGATCGGCCCCACGACCGACAGGTGCATGTTGAACGAGAGCGCCGTCGAGGCGCAGCCCTGGGCCAGCTCCTCGGCGGCGAGCGACCAGCCGAGCAGGCCGATCCCGCCGCCCCCGAGCTCGGGGGGGACGTTCAGCCCGTAGAAGCCGGCCTCGCGCAGGGCGGCGTAGTTCTCGAAGGGGTCGCTGGCGTCCCGATCGTGCTCCGCCGCCCGCGTCGCGAAGTCGCGGGCCAGGCCGCGCGCGCGCTGCTGAAGCTCGCGCTGCGCCTCGGTGATGCGAAACTCCATGCGGCGTTCCTCTCCGACGAGCCCGGCCGGGCTCCGGCTCGACCGACCGCGCCTCGTATCCCGAGTCAGAGCTTCGTCGACGTGGACGGGCGCATCCCCCGCCCGCGGCCCGGACGGCAGGGTGAGCCCGCGGAGAGGGCTGCCGTCACGACCGAGGGCGAGCCTGCCTCTCACCGTCGTTGCTCGGCGGGGTGAGCGCGCCGCCAACGCTTGACTTGTTCGACAACCCAGCCCCCTTGGGGGGATGGGGGGCCCGCGCGAACCCCGCTCGCGTCGTTCAGGCGAGCCATCGGCGTGACGGCAGCCCTCTCCGCGGGCTCACCCTGCCGTCCGGGCCGCGGGCGGGGGATGCGCCCGTCCACGTCGACGAATCGCTGACTCGGGATACTACGGCAGGATCACGCTGCGGGCGCGACTGATGACGAACGCCTCGTGGCGCTCCAGGAAATCGACGACGACCTCGGCGAACGCCTCCGGCCGATCGACGGCGATCGCGTGGGCGGCCGCGTAGACGAAGACGAGGTGGCTGCCCGGGATCAGCGCCCGGTAGACGCGTCCCATCTCGGCGGGCGCCACGGTGTCCTCGGTGCCGAACAGCACGAGCGTCGGCGGCGTGAGCTGGGACAGCCGGCGCTCGAGCTCGGGGTCGCGGCGCGCGGGGTCGATCGCCAGCGGCGCCTCGAGCACCAGGGCGCGAACACGATGCGGCGCCAGCAGCGCCAGCCGCACTGCGGCCGCGGCGCTCGACGAGGTGCCGAGCAGGTCGAACGCCTCGACGCCCAGCCGCTCCGTCGCCAGGGCCAGGCCCGACGCGATGTCTGTGTCGGGCCACTGCTCGGTGGCGGGCGGCTCGAAGACGAGCACGCGGAAATGCCCGGCCAGAAGATCGTGGGCCGGCGTGAGATGCGGGCCGCCCCCACCTGGCACGTGCACCAGCGCGGGTCCCTGCCCGCCCTCCGCGTAGCGGAGCCGGCGGCCGTCGACCTCGATCTCACCCTCGCGGAATCCGGTGTGCGCCACGCCGCCCGCCGTCACAGCTCGCGGATGCGGGGCAGCACTTTGGCGCCGAACAGCTCGAGCGCGCGCGTCAGCGGCTCGAGCTCGCTCGAGCCGGGCGGGTGCAGCGACAGGTCGAGCACGCCGGCGCCGGTCATCTCGCGGCAGCGCCGCACCTGCTCGACGACGGTGTCCGGGCTGCCGACGAACGTCGTCGGCAGCGCCCCGCTCACGACCGCGGCCCGCGCCTGCCCGGCGATGTTGCGGGCATCCAGCGACATCACGGCGTCGCGCACGCCCGCGCGCAGGGCGAACGGCGCCTGCGTCGACTGCGCCCGCAGCAGCGCATGGGCGTCGTCGTCGGTCTCGGCCACCAGCATGTTGGCGCGATAGACGATCTGCTCCGGAGCCGGCCGCCAGCCGTGGCGCGCGCACTGCTCGCGGTAGTACTGCGTGGCCCGGCCCATCACCTCGAACGGCCCGTAGGACACGCCGCAGCCGAGCCGATGGCGCGCGGCGAACTCCAGCGACTCGCGGCTGGTGCCCAGCGCGAAGGTCGGCGGGTGCGGCTGCTGCAGCGGGCGCGGCCAGATGGAGACCGTGCGGTACTGGAAGTGGCGCCCCTGCCAGCCGAACGGCTGCGGCTCCGTCCACGCCCTGAGGATGAGCGCCATGCCCTCGTCCGTGCGCTCCCGCGCCTCCTGCGGGTTGAGGTCGTAGGTCATCGCCTCGTTGGCGGTGCCCCGCAACAGCCCGACGATCAGGCGTCCCTGGGTCAGCGTGTCGAGCATCGCCAGCTCCTCGGCCACGCGCACGGGATTGCTGTGCGGCACGATCGGGCCGAGCAAGGCGATCGTGATCCGCTTGAGATGGGCGGCGATGAAGGCGGCGGCGACGATCGGCGACGGCGTGAGGATGCGCGGCGAGTAGTGATGCTCGGAGACGCTCACCCAGTCGAAGCCGAGCTCCTCGACGTACTGCAGGCGCGCGATCATGCCGCGGTAGGCCGCGGCCCCCGCCTCGGCGTCGTACGTGCCGGGGGCCACCGGCCACTCAGGCGGGAGCGGCCGGGGCGGCAGGTAGCGGGCGGTCTCGAAGAACGAGACTTTCACGAGGTCGGACGTTACGGCGCGGGCGGTGCGACCGAGACGCCCTGCGAGCCGTTGCGCGTGATGGCCTCGCCCACGAAGCCCGAGGCCTTCGCCTCCTCGACGAACGTGCGCAGGAAGGCCGCGCCGGTGGTGCGGGCCTTCGGCGTGCCGATCGCCTGCTGCACGGCGGTGAACTGACCGTCGAGGATCCGCGCCCCCGGCAGCTTCAGGACGTCGGTCAGCAGGCGCGGCCGTAGCCCGGAAAGGACCTCCAGCTTGTCCTTCACGAACGCGTCGTACGACCCGTCGATGCCCTTGGTGAGCACCAGCTTGGCGTGCTTGGTGTTGCGGCTCAGCCACAGCTCGTAGGCGCTCTTCTCGGCCACCGCGATGCGCACGCCCTCCCGGTCGACGTCGGCGATCGCGCGGATCGTCGAGCCGGCCGGCACCAGGTAGGTGGCCGGGATCTCCAGATAGGCCGCGGTGAACGCAATCTGGGCCGCGCGCTGCGGCTCGGCGCCGAGAAACGCCACGTCCCAGGCGCCGGTGCTCACCGCGTCCCCCAGCGCGCCCGCCGTCGCGAACTTGGAAAACTCGATCGGCATCCCCAGCCGCCGCGCCAGCTCTCGGGCCAGGTCGGGCGCCACACCGCGGGGGTCCGTCGCCGAGGAACCCGGGGTGACGAGCAGGAAGTTGCCGTGATTGAGGCCGACGCGCAGCGTACCCGTCGGCGCCAGCTCGGATCGCACTGCCGGAGTGATGTCGTTGGCCATGGCGCCGGACGTTAGCACGAACAGGGTGATGGCGGCTAGGCCGAGTACCACGTGCTATCCTCCGCCATCCACGTGACGACGTCGGCCGTCGCCGCTCACTACGCCGCGTTCCCGTACCCTCAGGTACATCACCTGCAGGCAGAGCACCCGCCCGGCCGGGCCGCCGGCGCCCTCGACTGGCTGCTACGCCGCCGGGGCCACCGCGCGTTCTCCGGTCGCCCCTTGCGGATCTGGGTCGCAGGCTGCGGCACCCGCCAGGCGGCCCAGGTGGCCCTGGCCTTCCCCGGCCACGAGATCCTGGCGACCGACGTCTCGGCGCCGAGCCTGCGCATCGCGCGCTCGCTGGCGCGCCAGCTACGCCTGCGCAACGTCCGATTCGAGCGGGCCGATCTGCTGGATGCGTCCGCCCGCGGCCGGTTCGATCTGATCTTCTGCACGGGCGTGCTCCATCACCTCGCCGATCCCGCGGCGGGGCTGCGCGTCGTCCGTCGCGCGCTGCGCCCCGACGGCGCGGCGGTGCTGATGCTCTACAGCCACGTGCACCGGATGGGCTTCGAGCATTTCCGCAAGGGGCTGTCGGCGTTCGGCGGCGCGCGGCGCGATCCCCGGGAGGCCGCCCGGCTGCTCGGCGCGCTGCTCACCTCGCGCTGCCGGCCGGTGGCGGCCGACGTCCTGCGCGAAGTGCATCGCCGGCGACACCGCGACGTGTCGACCTTCGCCGACACGCTCCTGCATCCGCGCGAGCGCGCCTGGGACATCGACGAGCTGATGGCCTTCGTCCGCGGCGGCGGCCTGAGCTTCGGCAACTGGGTGCGGCCGATCGAGTGGGCGCCCGAGCGCTACTTCGCCGGCGCGCGGATGCGCGCGGCGCTCGGCCGGCTGGCACCGCTCGATCGCTGGCGGATCGTGTACTGGCTGGGCGCGCACGCCAGTCCACTCTTCCGCTTCGTCGTCGAGCGCGACGGGCCGGGCCGCGCGCCGGACTGGACCGACGCAGAGCTGGCGCGCCTGCGGGTCGCCGGCGTGGCCACGCGGATCGTTCACCGGGTACGCGACGGCCGCGTGACCGGCAGCGGGCGGGCGCACGTGATCGTGCGGCGCGGAGCGACGCTGAGCGTGCGCTTCGAGCCGTTCCAGAGCGAGCCCGAGGAGATCGGGCTGCCGGTGGAGCTGGCGCCGCTGCTCGAGCGGGCCGCGCCCGGCGCCCTGGTCGCCGAGCTGCTCCCGCTCGGCGGCGGGCGGCGCGCGACCCTCGGCGCCGTGCGAGCGCTGCTCGACGTGGGGTTCCTGGTCCCGCTGGGCCCGCCACCAGCTACTTGACGAGACGGCGCATCAGGCAGATTCTCGGGCCCATCGAGCGGCCGGCCGGGTCGCCGAGC
>JBGQLG010000052.1:0-26958 GCA_041499965.1 Methylomirabilia bacterium | reverse complement strand
GAAGCGGTCATCGCCTGGCACGTCACGATCGCGCCGAGCTGGTTCGATCCCTCCACGGCGCCGCCGCAGATCACCCCGTTCGGCATCCTGTACGCGCTGCACGACGCGCTGGTGCGCCCGCTGCCCGGGCAGAAGGTCGGCAACAGCCTGGCCGAGTCGTGGACGGAGAGCCCCGACGGGCTCGTCTACGAGTTCCGGCTCCGGCGCGGGATCCGCTTCCACAGCGGCGATCCGGTCACGACCGACGACGTGAAGTTCAGCTTCGAGCGCTACAAGGGCGCCGGCGCCACCGAGCTTCAGGCGCGGGTTCGCCAGGTCGAGATCGTGGATCCCGCGATCATTCGCTTCCACCTGAAGGAGCCGTGGCCCGACTTCATGACGTTCTACGGCACGACGGCGACGGCGGCCGGTCTTGTGGTGCCGAAGAAGTACGTCACCCAGGTGGGCGACGACGGCTTTCGCAGGCACCCGATCGGCGCCGGGCCCTACAAGTTCGTGAGCCACGCGCCCGGCGTGGAGGTGGTGCTGGAGGCGTTCACCGGGTACTGGCGCAAAGTGCCCAACGTCAAACGGCTGGTCATGAAGAGCGTCCCCGAGGGCACCACGCGGGTGGCCATGCTCAAGCGGGGCGAGGCGGACATCGGCTTCGCCCTCGACGGCGAGGACGCCGAGAACGTCCGCCGCGATCCGAAGCTACAGCTCGTGCCCTCCAAGCACGCGTCGATCTACTGGATCGAGTTCGCCGACCAGTGGGACCCGAAGTCGCCGTGGGCGGACAAGCGGCTGCGGCTGGCCGTGAACTATGCGCTGGACCGCCAGGCCATCAACGAGGCGTCCTGTCTCGGGTTCTGCCCGCCGAGCTCGATCATCATCCCCCGCGTCATGGACTTCGCGATGCAGACCACGGGATTCCGCTACGACCTCGCGAGGGCCAAGGCGCTGCTGGCCGAGGCCGGCTACCCCAACGGGCTCGACGCCGGGGAATTCGTGCCGATCCCGCCGTTCTTCGCCACGGCCGAGGCGGCGGTGAACTACCTGAACGCGGCGGGCATCCGGGTGCGCATCCGTACGATGGAGCGCGCGTCCTTCTACGCGGCCTGGCGTGAGAAGAAGCTGCGCGGGCTCTTCATGGTCGCCGCCGGCAACTCCGGCAACGCGGCCACCCGGGTGGCGGAGTTCATCTACTCCAAGGGCAGCTACGCCTACGGTGGCTATCCCGACATCGACGACCTGGCGGTGCAGCAGGCCCGCGAGCGTGATCCCCGCAAGCGCGAGGCCCTGCTGCATCGCATCCAGCAGCTGACGATCGACCGGGCGATGTTCGCGCCGATCATGGACTACCGCACGCTGCGCGGCGTCGGCCCGCGCGTGGCCGAGCACATGCTCGACACCCAGCACCTGGTGCCGTACCCGGCGTACGAGGACATGCGGATGAAGACGCCGTAGCAGGGCAGGCTGCGGAAAAAGGCCCATCTGCTTCGTTGGCGCCCTCGGCCGCACGCTCGACGTACGAGGAGTACGCCTCGCGTGCGGCTGTCGGGCGCCGCCTCGCATCTGGACCTTTTTGCGCAGCCTGCGGGTTTGTCCGCAGCCTGCTCGTGTCCTGAGTAGAGATTCACCGACCTGGGCAGGCGCGTCGCCGGCTCGTGGCGGGGGCGGCGGGGTGAGCCTGCGGAGAGGGCTGCCGTCGCGACCGAGGACGAGCCTGGCTCCCAGCGTCGCGACTCGGCGGGGTGAGCGCGCCGCCAACGCTCGACTTGTTCGACAACCCAGCCCCCTCTGGGGGATGGGGGGCCCGCGCGAACCCCGCTCGCGTCATTCAGGCGAGCCATCGGCGTGACGGCAGCCCTCTCCGCGGGCTCGCCCCGCCGCCCCCGCCGCGGGCCGGCGACGCGCCCGTCCAGGTCGGCGAATCGCTGACTCGGGATGCCAGCGGCCGGCCTACTTCAGGCGCGGGTCGAGCGCGTCGCGCAGACCGTCGCCGAACAGGTTGAAGCCGAGCACGGTCACGAAGATCGCCAGCCCCGGGAACAGCGACAGCCAGGCGTTGGCCTGGATGAAGGCGACGTTGGCCTTGAGGTCCCAGCCCCAGCTCGGCGTCGGCGGCTGGGTGCCGAGCCCCAGGAACGACAGCGTGGCCTCCACGATGATCGACGTGGCGATGCCGAGCGTGGTCGTGACGATGATCGGAGCCAGGCAGTTGGGCAGCACGTGGCGCAGCAGGATCAGCGGATCCCGCGCACCGAGGGCGCGGCAGGCCTCGACGAACTCCTTCTCCTTGATGGACAGCACGCTGCCCCGGACCAGGCGCGCGTAGATCGGGATGCGCACGATGGCGATGGCCCCGGTCACCTTGATCGTTCCGATCAGCCCGGCCGTCGGCGTGAAGATGACCATGAGGATGACGGCCAGCAGATAGATCGGGAAGGCGAGGACGAGGTCCATGACGCGCATCACCGCGGTGTCGACGTGCCCGCCGTAGTAGCCCGCGATCATTCCCAGCGGCACCCCCACGAACAGGGCCAGCAGCACCGAGGACACGCCCACCAGCAGCGAGATCCGGGTGCCGTGGATCACGCGGCTCAGCATGTCGCGGCCGAGCTGGTCGGTGCCCAGCGGATGGTCCCAGCTCGGGCGCGCGAAGGTGTGCATCTGGTCGCTGGCGATCGGGCTCTGGGGCGCCAGCACGTCCGCGAAGAGGGCGACGACGAGCAGCACCGCCACGATGCCGGCGCCGACGAGAGCGGTCAGGCTGCGCCGCAGCCGGCGTAGCCCCTGCGCGAACGGCGTCTCCGAGCGCGAGACGGCCGGCCACGCGACGGCGCCGACCGCCGGCAGCTCCACCTCGTTCACGCTCCCGCCGCTGATCGATTGATCGCTCATCGCACCCTCAGGCGTAGCGGATCCGCGGATCGAGGAACGTGTAGGTCAGGTCCACGAGGAGGTTGATCACGACGAAGGCGAAGGCGGTGAGCAGGGCGAAGCCCTGCACCTGCTGGTAGTCCCGGGCGATGATCGCGTCAATGCCGAAGGTGCCGAGGCCGGGCATCGCGAACAGCGTCTCGATCACGATGGCGCCGCCGATGAGGAAGCCGACCTGCAGGCCCATGACGGTGATGGTCGGGATCAGCGCGTTCTTGAGCGCGTGCTTGAACACGACCGGCCGCTCGGCCAGCCCCTTGGCCCGGGCGGTGGTGACGTACTCGCTGCGGATGACCTCCAGCATGCTGGCCCGGAGCAGACGCGTCAGCAGGGCCGCCCGCCCCACGCCGAGCGCGATGGCCGGCATCAGCACGTGCTGCACGTTGCCCCACAGGCTCACCCCGCAGACCATCGAGGGGCAGGTGCCGGGCAGGTAGACCCACCCCGAGCTGGGCAGCAGCCCGCCGAGGCCGATCGAGAAGGCCAGCAGGAGCAGGACGCCGATGAAGAACTCCGGAATGGAGACGCCGATCATGGCGATCGAGGTCGCCGTGTAGTCGGCCCAGGTGTTCTGGCGCAGCGCCCCGACGATGGCGGCGGGGACGGCGATGAGCAGCGCCACGCCCATGGAGAGCACGATCAGCTCGAGCGTGACCGGCAGGCGCACGAGGACGTCCTCCAGCACCGGGCGCCCCGTGAGGATCGAGGCGCCCCAGTCCCCCTGCACGAGCTTGCCGAGCCAGATCCCGTACTGCACGATGACCGGCCGGTCGAGCCCGTAGGCCTCGCGAATCTTGACGGCATCGTCCTCGGTGTAGGCGTCACCGAGGAGCGCCACGACCGGATCGCCGGGGATCGAGCGCATCATCACGAACACCACCAGGGTGATCATGAGGACCGTCGGCACGATCTCGAGCAGCCGCCTCAGCAGGTAGGTGCGCATCCCCGGCCCCGGTGGCTACTTGTCGAGCCAGACCCGGTCGTAGTGCACCTCGAACTCGGCGTTGTACGTGTAGCCCTTCATCCACGGCTGGGCCACCATGTAGAACGGCGAGCCGGAGATGTTGTTCCAGTACATGTTCTCGACGAAGAACTCCTGGATCTCCCGGGCGATGGCCTTGCGCTTGCCCGCGTCCATCTCCCGCGCGTAGCGGGCGTACAGCTCGTCGACGCGCTTGTCGTTGTGGCGCGGATGGCTCCAGGTCGAGCTGCTGTTGGACAGGTAGCCGTTGCTGTCGAGCGTGATCAGCGACAGCAAGTCTTCGACGTACATGTCCCAGGGGCCGTCCTGCAGCGCGGTGTTCATCCACGAGACCTTGTCCACCACCCGGATGTTGGCGGTGGCGCCGATGCGCGCCATCTGCTCCTTGATCACGGTGGCGATGATGTTGAAGACCGACTTCTCGGTGTCGGCGATGATCTCGAAGGTCAGCGGCTTGGCCGGGCCGTAGCCCGCCTCGGCCAGCAGCGCCTTGGCCTTGGCCGGGTCGTACGGGCACAGGTGGTTGACGTCCACGGTGTCCAGCGTGCCGGGCGGGTTCATGCCGACCCACGGCGTGGCCTGGCCCTTGAACGCGATCTTCACGATCTCCTTGCGGTCGATCCCGAAGCAGCCCACGGCCTTGCGCACCCGAAGATCGCCGAAGACCGGATGGGGGACGCGCTCCTTGGACATCGGCTTGCCGTCCTTGGGCACGCTGACCTTCATCGCCGCCAGCATCGGCGTGGTTTCCTTCCCGGTCATGATCACGGCGTGTGGCACCTGGGCCTTCATGGTGTCGACGTGCTCGGGCGAGAACGAGGCGATGAAGTCGATCTCCCCGGCCTTGAACGCCGCCATCTCGGTGACGGGGTCCTTGATCACGCGGATCAGGACGCGATCGAGGTAGGGCAGCCCGGGCACGAAGTACTTGTCGAACCGTTCCATGACGAGATGGTTACCCTTCACCCACTCGACCAGCCGGAACGGCCCGCAGCCGATGACCGCGCCCGGCTTGCCCTGCTTGCGGTCCTCCAGCGTGAACTTCTGCGTGGCGGCCGGCGAGTAGAGGACGAGCCCGGTGCGGTAGGCCGCGAGCATGTGGAGCATGAAGGCGTAGGGCTGCTTGAGCCGGATCTGCACGGTGAGCGAATCGAGCACCTCGACGCTGTGCACCGAGTCGTAGAAGCTCCGCATGCCCGACTTGGTGTTCGGATCCATGAGGCGGTCGATGCTGAACTTCACGGCGGTGGCGTCGACCTTGGTGCCGTCGTGGAAGAGGACGTTGGGGCGGAGCTTGAAGGTGTAGAGCAGGCCGTCGGGCGACATCTGCCACGACTCGGCGGCGTCGCCCACGAACTTGCCGTCGGGCGTGATGTTGACCAGCCCGCAGCCCACGTTCATGGCGACCCACATCATTTCGTAGCCGGGCGCGGTGTGGAAATCGAGGTGGGCGATCTCGTTGCCGTAGGAGACGCGCAGCGTGCCGCCGCGCTTCGGCGTCTGCGCCTCGGCGAGCAGCGGCGTGCAGACGGTCCAGACGAGGGCGATCAGGGCGATCGAGCGGACGGGCCAGCCGAGCGGTCGTTGGCGCATGGCGTCCTCCGTGTGCGGGGCCTGCCAGATTGCGCGCCACTGTACAGGAGGACCAAGCTGTCAACAACAGGATATGTAGCCTGTAAGGGCTGGACCTCAGAGCCCCAGGAGCAGCTCGTGCGCCAGCCAGCGCAGGACGCTGTCGGCGCCGTCGGGGGCCGTGAGGTCGGCCACGACCACCGGACGATCGCCGCGTCGCTCACGCAGCGTCCGCTCCAGCTTCCGCAGATCCACGCCGAGCGGTGCCGCCGTGTCGAGCTTGCTGACGACGAGCAGGCGCCAGCCAGTCACCAGCCGGCCACCGTCGGCTGCGTCCTGCGCGGCCGTCGCAAGGTCGAGCACGCCGACGGTCGCGTCGACCAGTCCCCGGCCGAAGGCCGCGGCGTCGCCCGTGGTGCGCTCGAGCAGCACGAGGTCGAGCGCGGGATCGTCCGCTGGCGCGGCGCCGGGCGGCGGTGCGGCGACGCTCAGGCGCCCGGCCAGACGCCGCCGGAGCGCGTCGATGAGCGCGGTCTTGCCCCCGCCGGCGGGGCCGCCGATGCCGACCTTGAGCGGCTTCGGGATCCCGCGCGACGAGCGCGTCACCATCGCCGGCGCGGCGGTGTCGGCGGCGAGGTGGGCGTCCCAGTAGTGGTGAGTCTTGGCCACGACCGTGATGAGGCTCTTCACCTCGTTGTCGAGCCGGTAGCCGGGGCCGGCCGGCAGCAGCAGCCGGTCGTCCTCGGCGCGGGCCTCGACGTTCTCCAGCACGATCGCGCCGGCGAGCCACGCGGCCATCTCGGCACTGTGACAGGTGACCGCGATCCATCCGGACGCCGTCGGCTCCCCGAAGAGCCCCGTCGTCTCCCAGACGCCGCGCCGGATCTCCGCGATCATGTCCGGTGCTGTCGCGGCGGCGCCCTCCGAGGCGAGCGGCGCCCGCAGGGCGTCGGCCGGCCCGCGGTGGGGCGGGCCGCCGTGCAGGGCCAGGTCGCAGAAGCTCTCCCACATCGTGCGCCAGTCGGGGCGGCCGTCGGGCCGCCACACGAAGGGCGCCGCCGTCATCGGCGCCGCGTCATCGGCCATCGCGCTACCGGCTCAGCGGATGTTCCCGATCGAATTCTTCACGGTGTCGTGGCGCGTCTTGAGGACGTTCGACACCGACGTGAATACCTGGGCCTCGCCGCCGCGGACCGTCCGGGTCTTCCTCGCGGTCAGATCCTTGGACGATCGAGCCGCGGTCCGCTTGGCCACCTTCTTCTTCATGGCGATCTCCTGTCCTCTCCGCGCCGCCGCACGTCCTCGGTCGCCGGTGCGGTCGAAACCGCCCGCGGTGAATGCGGTGCGGTTGTGCGCGTCGGCCCTATAGTAGCCCCGGATCGTGTAGGGCCCCCGGGCGAGCAACTCGCCCACCTCGCCCGCGGGCACCTCGCGGTCGTCCGCGTCCACCACGACGCCATCGAGCGGGGAATCGCCCATCGCCCCTCCCGGATACGGGGCGGCGCCGGAGTTGTCAACGTGCTGGCATCGTGTTTGTATCTCTTGCTCATTGATGATCGCGATGCGCGAGCCGCCTTCCTTCGGGTCCTTGGCATGCGCCAGCATTTGAAGGAGGAAGAGAAGCTGGCCGTCGCTGATGCGCGGAAGCCCCGCGGCAAAGCGCCCTGCCGGGCCCTGCTCGTGCTCGGCTCGCACGGCATCCTCGTCGCGCTTCCAGTCCTTGCCATAGGGCGGATTCGCGATCAGGTAGTCAAAGGTGCTCCCCGAATGGCGGTCGTTCGAGAGCGTGGTTCCGAACGCGATGTTGTCCGCGTCACGACCCGTCGGGTCCTTCATGAACAGATCGGACTTCGAGACCGCCCACGTCTCGGGATTCACCTCCTGGCCGAAGAGGTGGATCTCTGCGCCGGGGTTGATCGGTTGACGGATGATGTTGCCGTTCCTGCGGAGGCCGACGGTGATGTGCTCCTTCGTGATCGTGAGCATCCCGCCGGAGCCACAGCACGGGTCGTAGACGGTGCGGACCACGCCCTTGGATCTGATGCGAGCTTCGCCGCCCGCCAGCATCAGATCCACCATCAGGTGCACGACGTCGCGCGGCGTGAAGTGCTCGACGGGGTTTTCTTTCAACGCCTCGTTGAACTTGCGAATCAGCTCCTCAAAGATCGTCCCCATCGTCGGGTTGTCGATCTCGTCCGGGTGCAGGTCGACGTTCTTGAAGCGCTCGAGCACCTGGAAGAGAAGCCCGGCTTCGTCGAGCTTGCTGATGGTGTTGTCGAAATCGAACTTCTCGAGCACCTCCCGCATGTTCTGGCTGAAGCTAGCAATGTAGTTCCGCAGATTCGCCGCGAGGTGCGGCGCGTCGGCGAGGAGCTTGTCAAAGTCGTATCGCGACGTGTTGTAGAAGGCGAAGCCCGAGACTTTGCGGAGCTGCGCGCCCGGGTTCTCTAGCTTCCTGTCCCGCAGCTCGGCCTGCCTGCGGAGCACCTTCTCCTTGGTGGGAGCCAGCACGCAGTCGAGGCGCCGCAGAACCGTGAGCGGAAGGATGATGTCCTGATACTTGCCCCGCTTGAAGGTGTCCCGGATAAGGTCCGCGACGCCCCAGAGAAAGCTTACGATCTCACTGTGGCTCACCGTGGTCGCCGTTCGATCGTGCGGCTGGGCGGCTGCGTGCTCACGGGACGCGGTGAATCATCAGCTGCAAGTGAGTGGCCCTCACCTCAACCCAATAGCGGGACCCGCACGCGCGACAAAGAGATGGGTTGCTTGGGGAAGCACCCCGCCGGGGCTCAAGCATCACCGCCAACACCGGCCCGCCGCATCCGAGACAACGGAATGCGGCCTTGTTCCCGTGTGCGTCCACCAGCACCGGATATCCGGCGTCGTCGACAGCGGTGAAGTCCGTGACGGTCGTCATGCGGGACCGTCAGGCCGAGAGCTTTAGCGGGCGCTCAACCGGCATTTCTGATTCGTAGGACGTTGTACGCAGCGATTGGACGATGAAATCCCTTCAACGAAAGCTCACCGACCGACTCGACCTCAATCATATTGTCTAATCCGCCGAGTAGACGCCTGGGGATCAGAATCTGACCGGGCTTCGCTTCGCCACAAAGTCGCGCGGCGAGGTTCGTCACGCCGCCGATCGCTCCGTAGTCCCAGCGCCCCTCGAAGCCGATGGCTCCGATCGTTGCATAGCCCTGTGCGAGACCGACGCCGAAGTCGAGCTCGTAGTCCCGCTTTCGCCACTCCCCGCTTAGCTCTGCCACTCGGCTACGCATCGCAAGCGCCATGCGGACCGCCCGCTCCGGTGCGTCAGGCACGAGTACGGGATCGTTGAAGAAGACCATCATGCCATCGCCAGTAAAGCGTTCGAGTGTCCCCTCGTGCGCGAGGATGAGTTCCCCCATTGCTCCGTGATACTGCCGAAGCACACTCATGACCTCCTCGGGCTCCGAAGTCTCGGCGAACGCTGTGAACCCCCTGAGATCAAGGAAGACGACGGTCACCTCGCGGCGGTGCGTCTTTAGGGGATCCTCAGCACCGCCGGCCACGATTAGCTCGGCGAGCTGAGGCGAGAAGAACCGCTTTAATCGCCCAAGGCTCTCGAGCTGAGTGATCTGTTCCCGGACGCGCTGCTCAAGCGTCTCGTTCCACTCGGCCAAGCGATGATTCAGTGCCGCAAGCTCGCGCTCCTGCTCACGCGAGCGGAGCAGGTTCCGGATCCGAGCTAGAAGCTCGCCTTCGTCGAACGGCTTGGCCAGATACTCGTCCGCGCCAGCGTCGAGACTCTCGATCCGTGCCTCGCTTCCAGCGCGCGCCGTCAGGAAGACCACCGGTGTGGAGCGCAGCGCAGCATTGGCGCGGACCGCTCGTAGAAGACCGCGGCCGCTCATGTGCGGCATCATCTGGTCCGAAAGGATCAGGTCGGGTCGATACTGTGTGATCTTGTCAAGCGCGTCCCGCCCGTCGACGGCTAGAAAGACGTTGTAATAGGGGGCGAGCAGCTGCCTGACAAAATTGCGGAGATCCCGGTTGTCTTCGGCGTAGAGAATCGTCGGCCTCGCCGCATCGAGCGCCGCCTCCGCGTTCCGGTTCACATCACCGACGCTTTCCTGGTCCACGGCGCCCTCGTCAACTATGAGCACACGCGAGGGCAGCAGCACGTTGGAATCGTCCTCTGAGAATTCGACAATGGATGCGGGACTAAGGTGGCCTTGACCCAGCGGGATCGCTACCTGGAATGTCGTCCCCTTGCCGTACTGGCTGTGGACAACCACAGCGCCGCCGTGCAGTGCCGCGATCTCCTTCACCAAGGCCAGCCCAATCCCACTGCCGGAGTACTCGCGCGAAGCGCTGCCGTCGGCCTGTCGAAAGCGGTCGAAGATATGAGGAAGCTGGTCGGGTTTGATCCCCACGCCAGTGTCGCTCACTGTTAGACGAAACGCCCCATCATGGATACCAGTGGACACTTCGATCATTCCCGCCTTCGTGAACTTGACGGCATTCGACAACAGGTTGGACAGGAGCCGATCAAACTTTTCAGTATCCAGGAACAGCCCGGCCGTGCGGAGCCGGGGGTCCAGCGAGATCACGACCTCGAGCCCGCGGCTCTCAGCGATCGAGCAAAATTGCGCCGCCCTTTCCTGGACGAAGCGGTTCACGTCAGGCATCGGCGCGGCCTTTAACTGCATCCCACCGGCCTCAAGCTTAGCGAGGTCGAGGATTTGGTTAATCAGTACCAGTAGTCGCTCCTGGTTGCGCAACATGACATGGAGCTGATCCCGAATTGTGGTCGAGACCTCTCCGTGGTGGCCCATCAACAGCTGCTCGAGAGGGCCGAGGGTCAGCGTGATTGGCGTCCGGAATTCGTGAGAGATGTTTGCGAAGAACTCCGTCTTCAAACGATCCATTTCGGTCAGCACGGCCACGCGCATGTTCTGGACACACGCCGAAATCAATCCCGCGATCGCCTGCAGCGTGTCGGCGTCACCCTGATCGAACGGCGGATAGATCGGTCTAGCTTCTTTGAGCCGACCGGCGAGGAGCAGCCCGATCGGTGCCTGTTCGACCATCACGGGCACACAGATGAAGTACGGCAACTCCAACGCCTCGCGGAGACTCTCGACGAATGGGGTAGTCTCGGACGCCTTGTTCACCACAAGGAGTCCGCTCCCCCGGCCGAAGGCCGGCGGGAACTCGGCAGTGAGTGACGAGAGGCGCGGTGCCAGCTCCGCGCGAAATCCGAGCCACTGGCTGGGACGGTAGAAGTTCTCGCGAAGTGTCGGCACGAGCACTACGGTTCGATCCATTCCCAGGGTGGAGTTAATGGCCTTGATCGTGACATCGAAGATTGAGGAGATCTCCTTGTGGATCCCTATCGATTGTTGCAGCTCGGAGAGCAGGGCGAACCCCTGGCGCTTCTGCTTGATGTCGTGCCGTAGTCCCGAGATGGTGTAGTCCAATCTCAGACTTTCGCCGGCCAGCTCATCGACTTGACGCTTGTAGTACTCGAGTTCTCTCTGGAGGCGTTCGCCGTCGGTCGGCACGTCGCTCATTCTCGTCGCGACTCTACTCGCTCGGGGCGCACCGGACGGATCGAGTTCTGCCGCGGCACGACTGCTCTGCACCTCGGGATCTCGGCTCCGCAGACTTTTCTCGGGCCCGAGGCATCACTCGCTGAATACGCATAGGACTCCCGTCCAGTCCAGGGCCTGCATATCCTGGCCAACCCTCGCGATCTCGACGCCCGAGTACATCCCGAGCAACGGCATCCGTGCGCCAATGATACGTTGGACTTCCTCAGCTTCTTCCCGTTCCGTGCCGCAGTACGCACTGGCGCGGCCCGCACAATCGATGTAAAGCGCGAAGAACGGGGTTCGATTCTCAAGGCGCCCGAGCAACTCGTCGGCACGCCGCGCGATGTAGTCGAAGTCGATGCTGCGTCGCATGAGCTGGACCTCGAATCCCGGCTTGAGGTCGTTCTCGAACATAATGAGCCCACGCCGTTTCTGGTCGACCGCCATCACCAGCCTATTCGCGTACTCGTCCTCTTTGAACGGGCCGAACTTGTCCCCCTTGTTCACACCCAGCGTGACGAACAGTGGGTAGTCCTCCCAGCTCTTGTCTGAGTCGGATCCCAACAGGTCGGCGATGGCATCGAGGGCCGACTTGCCATCGATCTCCAAGACTACCGGCCCCTCAGCCTTGGTGATCGTGTGGTAACGGCTCGCGGGCTTGCAGCCGTGCACGATGATCGTGTCCATCCGAACACCACCAGACAGCACGAGCGCCATCGCGGAGTGTTGCTCGATCCGATCATCGAACCACTGGAAGGTCGGGTTCCACTGCATGCTGCCCATCATGCCGACGCCTGCCGTGGGCGGCCAGGGCGCTAGCGCCCGTGACATGCCTTCGACGAGCGGCGTTGCCAAGTTCAGCGCTAGGCCCTGTGCCACAGAGCGATTCACCGCGTCGTACATCAGGAGGATGTTGGGCTCGCCTCGATACTCCCGCGAGCGGATCTGCGCGCCCAGCGCGAGTCCTACACCGTACTCGTTGTCTGGGAGGCCCTTTTCGAGGAACATATCGACCTCCATCGAGTCGGACGCGAGGACGGCGACGCCGACTTGATGGCCCTCATAACCGAGACGGTTGCGAGTGATGATGCCGACGGCATAGCCACCGATCAGGCGCGCGCTTGGACCGATCACAGCGCGCACGCCATTGCGCAACTGCGCCGGGTCGTGCTTTTCGGTCGAGTAGAGCAACGCGAGGCCGCAGCTGGAAATGCCGGCTTCCGCCATAGCCGCTGCCGCCGCCTCGGCACCAGCGTCGGCAGATTTCGGGTTGTCACTGTAACCGACGCCTGCGGTGGTCGCCATACGACACCCCTCGCGAAGAAGACCGCTATGCCAATGATTGGGCACGCGCCCCGTAAAGCCCCACGCTTGTAGCTTATGGGGTCCCAGTTTGGATGGGGGAGTCCTTGGTCCCCCAAGAACTGAGCGGGCAGAGTACGGGAAGGTGTCGCGAGCGTAGGTGCCCTGCTCGTCGTTGTCAATTGGGGATTGACCCGGCCCTATAGTAGCCCCGGATCGTGTAGGGCCCCCCGGGCGAGCGGCTCGCCCACCTCGCCCGCGGGCACCTCGCGGTCGTCCGCGTCCACCACGACGCCGTCGAGCGGGGAATCGCCTATCGCCCCTCCCTGATACGGGGCGGCGCCGGAGTTGTCAACGTGCTGGCATCGTGTTTGTATGTCTTGCTCACACGGAGGTGCGCCATGCGGATTCTGACAGCCGTCGCGATCGCCGTCCTGCTGGCCGGATGCGCCACCGGACCGTCGTCGACCCCCGGAGTGCAGTCGTTCACCGGCGAGGTGTGGACGTGGGATACGACCGACTCCACCGTGACGATGCTGCTGCAGAACGGCGAGCGCGTGCGAGTCAAGACCACGCCCGAGCAGCTGCGCACCTTGCAGCTGCACCAGTTCACACGCGTCACCGGCACCCCGGCACCGCCGAAGGATCTTCTGGTGGTCCTGGGCCCGGTGGGCCCGGTCACGCCGGTGCCGAAGGGCGAGCCCGAGGTGATCGAGCTCAAGGGCACCGTGGCGTCCGTGGACCCCGGCGGGCGGCTGGTCATCAACTCCGAGCGCGGGCCCGTCAACGTCTGGGTCGCGGCCGGTGCCGATCAGCGCTTCAAGGTCGGTGAGCCGGTGACGCTCACGACCAGCGTGCAGCCGGTCGACCTCGTGCCTGTGCCAACGCAGGCCACCTCAGCGCCATCGCCCGTGATGTTGCCGGCGGCGTCGGCGACCAGCGAGCCGGGTGATCACGCGATCGTCACGGGTCGGATCCTCGGCGTCAACGCGGGTGGCGTCCTGGTCGTGGAGTCGCCGACCGGCCCGATCCAGGTGATCACCACCGAGCGCAACCGCCACCGGGTCGGTGACGCCGTCCAGGTCCGCACGACTGTTCGCCCGGCGCCCTGACCACGCGCCCCCCGGAAGGCCGGGGTACGATACCCGGCACGCCCGGAGGCGTGATCCATGATTCCGTACCACGATGAGAACTCGACCCAGCGCATGGCTGTCGTCACGCTGGGCATCATCGGGATGAACGTCCTGGCCTGGCTGGTCATCCAGGGCGCCGGCGCGCCGATGGCGCTGGCGCGCTCCGTGTGCGATCTCGGCCTGATCCCCGGCGAGCTCACGTTGCGGCTCCCCCCAGGGACGCGCTTCGCCATGGGTGAGGGCCTCGTGTGTCTCACGGATCCCGGACGCCAGATCGGCAACGTCTTCACCTCGATGTTCATGCACGGCTCCTGGATGCACCTGCTCGGCAACATGTGGTTCCTGTGGATCTTCGGCAACAACATCGAGGACTCCATGGGCCACGCCCGCTACGGGGTGTTCTACCTGCTGTGCGGCGTCGCCGCCGCGCTCACGCAGGTGGCCCTCAATCCGGCCTCGCGTATCCCGATGGTCGGCGCCTCCGGCGCCATCAGCGGCGTCATGGGCGCCTACCTGATCCTCTACCCGCGCGTGCGGGTATGGACGCTGGTGCCGCTCGGCTTCTTCATCACCTCGATCAAGCTGCCGGCCTGGACGATGCTGCTGTACTGGATGGCCATCCAGCTGGTGAGCGGCCTCACCGGGCTCGCCGGCCACGAGCAGGGGGGCGTGGCGTTCGCCGCCCACGTCGGGGGCTTCGTGGCCGGCATGCTGCTGATCAAGCTCTTCGCCCGCGCGGACGACGTCGACGCGCACCGCCGCGACGCCTGGCGCCCGCAGCGTGTGGCAGGCGGGGGATCGAGCGGCTGACGTCCCTCAGAGCTTGGCGATCGCGTCCTCCACGACGGTGCCCTTGAAGAAGTCGGGGTTGAGGGCGGTGTGCAGGCGGGCCGGGTTGGTGAAGACGAACTGGCGGAAGTCGTCCTCGGTGATCAGGCCGTGCTCGACCAGCTCCCACGCCTCCTCCAGCACCTCGGACATGTCGAGGACGTCGAAGTGGCCGACGTCGGAGCTGAAGATCGGGTTCAGCCGGTGGTTGCCGTGGCGGTCGAAGGCCCACGCGGTCGTCGGGTCGTCGGCCTCGCAGCCGAAGAAGAACCGCTCGGCGAAGTGCCGGCGCAGCTCCTCGGCCGAGCTCACGGGCACCTCGGCGAAGTCGTCGAACGTCGGCTGCCGGTAGGCCCGCTCGGTCGCCTCCTCCATGCTGGTGAACGGCTCCGCCGTGTTGATCGCGGCGAACAGCTCGGCCATCTTGGCCTCGTACCGAGGGCCGCCGTACTCGCGGAAGAGCTGCTCGAGCTGCCGGCGGTCGAGGTTGGTCGGCTTGGTCTGGCTCTCCATGGCCGCGCGCCGGCGCCGCTCCCAGTGACCGACGAGGTCCGTGACCAGGTTGCACGCCCAGCCCACGCCGCCCTCCAGCATGGCGAAGCGCAGCTGCGGGAAGCGATGGGTGACACCGCCCAGGATGAGCGCCTTGGCGAAGGCGTGGCTGGCGTTGGCGAAGTGGCCGATGTGGTTGTAGGTGAAGCTCCACACCGACTCGCGCCAGTGGGTGCCCATGCTGCCGGAGTGCGCGGTGACCGCCACCTTCAGGTCGGCGCAGCGCTGCCAGAACGGGTCGTAGTCGTGGGCGCTCTCGAAGGCCAGCGAGTCGACGTAGGTGCGCACCTCGTTGAGCGGCGCGCCCTCGCGCATGAAGGCCGGCACCGGACGGCGCACGTGGTTGGCGATCATCACCACCTTGAGGCCCAGCTCGCGCACGGCGTAGGTGGCCTCCTCGATGGCCTCCTGCGGCGTGTGCACCGGCACCACCGCGGCCGGCGTGATCCGATGCGCGTAGGGCTTGAAGAGGTCGGCGTTCATGCGATTGACCGCCCGGGAGACGGCGCGGCGGATCTCTTCATCCGGGTTGCCGACGTAGAACAGGCCGAGCGAGGTGTAGAGCAGGCAGTAGTCGATGCCGAAGTCGTCCAGGCGCTCGTAGAACAGCCGCGGGATCATGGCGGTGGCGCGGTCGAGGGTGCCGGCCGGCTCGCCCCACCAGGTCGGGCGATGCAGGCGTCGGCGCATCCGCTCCTCGGGGGCCAGGTCGTACCAGGTCGTGTCCTTGGCGCGCTTGACGAACGTGTCGACGACGCTCTGGCCGGCCACGTCCTTGAGATAGTCGAGGAAGATCGGGATGGGCTCCAGCCAGTGTCCGTCGCCGTCGATCACCGGGTGATCGAGTCGCGCCCGCACCGCCGCCGACTTGGAGCCTCTCGCCTGCGCCATCACGAACCTCCCGGGTGATCTGGATGCCTGCGACGGGTATGATAACGCCGCCATGACACGCGTTCTCCTCCGCGTTTTCGCCCTCGCGCTCGCCGTCTGCGTCGGACCCCTGCCGGCCCCCGCGGCACCACCGACCAGCGTGGATGGCGTGCCGATCGACCCCGACGCCGAGCTGATCGTCGCGCTCCCCGACGACACCCCCAACCTCGACCCGCGGATGGGCATGGGCTCGATACGCTCGACCTACGTTCGCCAGGTGTTCGAGAGCCTGGTGGACGTCGACCGGCAGGGCCGGCCGGTGCCGGGGCTGGCCCGGGCCTGGAAGCCCATCAGTGACCTCGTGTGGGAGTTCACGCTGCGTCGCGGCGTGATCTTCCACGACGGCGAGCCGTTCAACGCCGACACGCTGCTGTTCAACCTGGACCGGATGTTCCGCAAGAACCTGGACCAGTGGGGCGTCAAGGACGTGCCGGCGGGGACGTCGTTCGAGAAGGTCTACCCGTTCGTCACGCGCTGGGAGAAGACCGACGAATTCACCGTCCGCGTGCACACGAGCGAGCCGTCGCCGAATCTCTGGGACGCCCTGGGTCGCGAGCCGCTGGTGCCGCGAGCGTGGACGATCAAGCACGGCGTGGACGCGCTGAACGACAAGCCCGTCGGCACCGGGCCGTGGAAGCTCGTCGAGTGGAGGCGCAAGGACCACATGAGCTTCGAGCGCAACGACGCGTACTGGGGCGCGCCGCCCCTGACCAGGCGCCTGCGGCTGCAGGTCATCCCGGAGGCGGCGGCCCGCATCGCCGCCCTGCAGGCCGGCCAGGTGCACGTCGTCGACGCGGTGCCGCCGCTCGACGCCGAGGTGCTGGGCCGCAACCCGGCCGTGCGCGTCGTGAGCAGCGTGCAAAAGCTGGCGTGCCGGATCTACCTCAACGGCCGCACCAAGGACACCTACGACTCGGGCGGCAAGGACGGCGCGTTCATCGATCCCCGGGTCCGGATGGCGCTGAACCTTGCGGTCAATCGCGAGGCGATCATCGCCAAGATCTTCCACGGCCTGGCCCTGGCCAACGCCTCGCCGGTGGCGAGTGTCGCCTACGGCTACGCCGCGCAGCCGCCCTATCCCTACAATCCCCCGCGCGCCAAGGCCCTGCTGGCCGAGGCCGGGGTGACGGCGGCCCAGCCGCTGACGCTGGAGCTCCTGCATCCCGCCAAGCACTACGGCCAGGCGTTCGACGAGGCGACGGGGGCCGTGGTCGAGATGCTGAAGGCGGTCGGCGTGCATGTCACCGTGCACACGCTCGACTTCGGCACGCTGCTGCAGACATTGACCAAGGGCACGCTGCCGCCCAACGCCGGCTTCGCCGCCTGCCGCACCAGCAACAATCTGGACGCCGACGACTTCGTCCGCGACTGGGCGTCCACCACGCTGGTGAACTGGACGCCGTACCCGCCCGAGCTGCTCAGCCTGTATCAGGCCAGCCGGCGCCAGGTCGACGCCAAGAAGCGGCTGGCCCTGCTGGCCGAGCTGCAGCAGAAGGTGCGCGAGTGGGCGCCGGTCGTCTCGCTGTACCAGGAGAAGAAGGCGTACGCCCACGCCACGCGCGTGCTCCAGTTCGTGCCCACGCCGGAGCTGAACATGGACTTCCGCGGCGTCGCGCTGAAGCGCTGACGCCGCGTGCGCGCCTTCCTGTTCCGCCGCCTCCTCCACGCGGTCTTCGTGGTCTGGGGCGTCGTCACCGTGGTGTTCTTCCTCGTGCGCCTCACGGGTGACCCCGCCGCGCTGCTCGTCGACGCGACGGCGACGCGCGAGGAGGTGGTTCGCACGCGCCACCTGTTGGGCCTCGACCGGCCGCTGTGGGTGCAGTACGCCGAGTTCCTCACCGCCGCCCCTCGCGGTGACTTCGGCGCGTCGCTCCGCGAGCGCCGGCCGGCCATGCGCATGGTGCTCGAGGCGTTCTGGCCGGCCACGGCCCAGCTGGCCCTGGCGGCCATCGTGCTGTCGATCGTGTTGCCCGTCCCGCTCGGGGTCGTCGCGGCCACCCACCGCAACGGCGCCGTGGATCACCTGAGCCGTCTCGGCTCGCTCTTTCTCCAGTCGATGCCGAGCTTCTGGCTGGGGCTCATGCTCATCCTGCTCTTCGCCGTCGCGCTCGGCGGGCTGCTGCCCGCCTACGGCTCGGGCTCGCTCCGCCACCTGCTGCTGCCCGCGCTCACGCTGGCCGCGGCCCCGCTGGCCCAGAACGTCCGGCTGATCCGCGCGGGCATGCTCGAGGTCCTGCAGCACGACTACGTCCGCACCGCCCGGGCCAAGGGGCTGGCCGAGCGCGGCGTGATCTATCGCCACGCGCTCCGCAACGCCGCCGGGCCGTTCCTCACTGTCAGTGGGCTCTCGCTCGGGTTCATGCTGAGCGGCACCATCGTGATCGAGACGGTGTTCTCGTGGCCGGGCCTGGGCCGGCTCATCGTGCAGGCCGTGCCCGGCCGCGATTTTCCAGTGATCCAGGCCGCCGTGTTCCTCTTCGCCATCCTGTTCGTCGCCGTCAACCTGGTCGTCGACGTGCTGCTGGGGCTGCTCGACCCGCGCGCCCGCGTCTTCGAGGAGGCCGGCTGATGCGCGCGCCGCGCGACGGCGTGGCGCTGCTGGGGCTGGCGGTGATCGCGGCCAGCGTCCTGCTGGCGGCGATCGCGCCGGCGCTGGCCCCGGCCGATCCGGTGAAGCACGACCTGCTCGAGCGACTGACGCCGCCGGCCTGGATGGACGGCGGCAGCTGGCGCCACCCGCTCGGCACCGACACGCTCGGCCGCGACGTCGTGAGCCGGCTGCTGTACGGCGCCCGGGTCTCGCTCGTCGTCGGCTTCTCGGCGGTGGTCCTGGCTGGCGGGCTCGGCGTGGCGCTCGGCCTGGTGGCCGGCTACTACGGCGGCCGCCTCGACGCCGTCCTCATGCGGCTGGGCGATGTGCAGCTCGCGTTTCCCGCGCTGGTCCTGGCCATTGCGGTGCTGGCCGTCGTGGGCTCCGGCCTCGCCAACGTCGTGCTCGTGCTGGGCGTGACCGGCTGGGTCACCTACGCGCGGATCGCGCGGGGCGAGACGCTCTCGCTGCGCCACCGCGAGTTCGTCGAGGGCGCCCGCGCGCTCGGCGCCCGCGACGTCGCCATCCTGTGGCGCCACGTGCTGCCCAACGTGCTGCCGTCGATCTCGGTGGTCGCGACCTTCTCCGTCGCCCGCACGATCATCGCCGAGGCCTCGCTGTCCTTCCTCGGCCTCGGCATCCCGCCGCCGGCGCCGAGCTGGGGCGCGATGCTCGACGAGGGGCGCAACTACCTGACGACCGGCTGGTGGCTGGCGCTCTTCCCCGGGCTGGCCATCCTGGCCGTCGTCCTCGGCATCAACGTGGTCGGCGACTGGCTGCGCGACACGCTCGACCCGCGCCTCGAGCGGGGGATGTAGCGCGTGCGGATCGCCGAAGGGTGGCCCGTCGGAGCCCGAGGACACTGACGACGATGCGCTTCGCCCACGAGATCCGCCCCTCCAAGTGAAGTAGGATGTCCTGGTCCGTAGGGGTAACCGGCGCTGTGGGTGTCGAGTGCCCGCGCGACCATTCCGCTAGGAGAGCGCCATGTCCCAGTTTCCCGAGTGCATGCTGATCGTGACCGCCGAGGTCGACGCCACGATCGAGGCCGAATGGAATCGGTGGTACGACACGGTTCACCTGCCGGACGCGCTGAGATGCCCGGGCGTGCGGCGCGGCCGGCGCTATGTATCCTCGGGTGAGATGTCCCAGACCGCGGCCGGCAAGACGGAACGGACGGTGAGGCGGATCTACACGACGATCTACGAGCTCGACAGCCCCGACGCCATCGCGACCCCCGAGTTCCGCGCCATGCGTGGCTGGTACGAGTTCGCGCCGCATGTCCGCTCGCGCACCCAGGTGATCGTTCCGGTCTAGAGTCGATCGGTCAGCGAGCGGCGCGGCTCATTCCCGCGGCCGCGCCTCCGTTGGCGTCCATGCCCAAGGACTGGTCGAGGTGGGAAGGCAGGAGGGCGTATGGCAGGGCTTGGGTCGATGGTTCTGTGGCTGGCGCTCCACGTCGCGAGCAGCAAGGAAGTGCAGTGGTCACGCCTTGACCCGACGACATATTCGAACGCGACCGAATGCAACGCCGCGCTGCGGCGCGTCCGTGCTCTCATCGGGGAACCGCACACCACCGACGCGGCATCCGCGACGTTGCTCTGTCTTCCAGAGAACATGGATCCAGCGAAACTGCCGCAGGATCTATTTTTGCCGCGATAGGGTCGACGTCGCTTCGCGCTCTTTCGCTTCACGAGCGTCCTCGACATCAACGTGGCCCGCAACCGGTGACGCGACACCCTCGACCCCCAGGCTCGAACGGGGACTGCCGACGCGCGGGGCCGTCTCGGGGCCCTCAAGGAACGCGCGGGAGGCGGGCGAAGAAGACGCTGCCCTGGCCGATCGCCGCGCGCACGCCGACCGCGCCGCCCTGGGCTTCGACGAGACGCTTGGTGAGGGCCAGGCCGAGGCCGGTGCCGGCGAAGCGCTTGCCCGCGCCGGCGTCGAGCTGCTGGAACTCGACGAAGAGCTTGTCCATGTCCTCCGGCTTGATCCCGGGACCGCTGTCGGTGACTTCCAGGCGAAACCAGCCGGCGTCTTCGGCCGTGGCGGCCATGCGGACCCGTCCGCCCTCCGGCGTGAACTTCAGCGCGTTCGACAGGTAGTTGAAGACGACCTGCTTGAGCTTGGCCGGGTCGACGACGACGCCGGTGAGGGCCGGATCGACGGCGAGCTCGACGGCGATGCGCTTGCCGGAGGCCAGCGGCCGGAGCCCGTCGCGAACCTCGCCGAGCAGGCGGCCGATGTCGACGGGCTCGGGGTGGAACTGCATCTTGCCCGCCTCGACCTTGGACAGATCGAGGACGTCGTTGATGAGCTGCAGCAGGTGGCCGGCGCTGACCAGGATGTCGCCCAGGTACTCCGCGTGCTGGGCGGAGACGGGCCCCACCTTGCCGTCGTGCATGAGCTCCGCGAACCCGATGATGCCGTTCAGTGGCGTGCGTAGCTCGTGCGACATGTTGGCGAGGAACTCGCTCTTGAGCCGGCTGGCCTCCTGGATGCGCTCGTTCTGGGCCTCGATCCGCACGCTGGCGAGCCGGACCTCCTCCGTCCGCCGCGCCTCGGTCTGATCGCGGAAGACCAGCACGACGCCGCTGACCGTGCCGTGGGGATCGTGGATCGGCGCGCCGCTGTCGGCGATCGGCCGCTCGGTGCCGTCGCGCGCGATCAGCAGCGTGTGATTGGCGAGGCCGACGACCTGCCCCTGCCGCAGGACGTGAGCGACCGGGTCCTCCACCGCCTGCCGGGTGTCCTCGCTGAGCACCCGGAAGACCTGGGTGAGCGGCCGCAGCCGGGCCTCGGCCAGCGTCCATCCCGTGAGCTGCTCGGCCACGGGATTCATGCGGACGACCCGGCCCTCGAGGTCGGTGGCGATCACCGCGTCGCCGATGCTGTGCAGCGTGGTGGCCAGGCTCTGCTCGCTCTCGCGCAGCGCCTCCTCGGCCCGCTTGCGCTCGACGATCTCCAGCTCGAGGCTGCGCGTGGTGTCGACGAGCTCGGCCGTGCGCTGCTGCACGCGCACCTCCAGCTCGTCGCGCGCGGCCCGCAGGGCCGTCGCCTGGGCGTCGAGGCGCTCGGCCATCGTGTTGAAGCCCGCGCTCAGCCGGCCGATCTCGTCGGCGGGGCCGGCGGCGACACGCGCGCCCAGGTCGCCGGCCGCCAGCGCCGCGGTGGCCCGCGACAGCGCGCGGATCGGACGCACGATGACGGCGGCGAGCAGCGCGCCGGCGACCAGCGCGACGAGCATGATCGCGCCCGCGAAGAGCGCCTTCTGGCGGGTGAGCGCCGCCAGCGGCGCCTCCAGCGACGCGGCCGGGATCATGTAGAAGAGCGTCCACGGCACCGTCTGGAAGCGGCGGCCGACGCCGTAGTTCCACGTCTGGTTGACGGGCGCGTAGCCGTAGAAGACGCCCGGGTCGGGTGCCGCCGCCCGGGCGCGGTCGAACTGTTCGGGGAACGCCCGGACGTCCGCGAGGAGCTCGCGCGTCCGCGAGCCAAAGCGGCGCTCGGCGACGAGGGCGTCCACGGTCGCCGCGTCGAGCGGGCCTCCCGGGTGAAAGACGATGTCGTCGCTGTAGGTGTGGGCGATCCGGACGCCGAGCTGATCGAACAGCACGGCGAAGCTGCGCGGGCCGGCCAGCTCGTTGGAGGCCCTGGCGATGTTCCAGAGCGCACCGGCCTTGATCCACAAGGCGGCCACGCCGGTCTGGCGGCCGTTGGTCCCGCGCACGGGAGCCAGGTAGGCGATCGTCGGCGCGTCGTCCACCTCGGGGCCGGCCATGAAGACGTCGGAGATCACGGGCTCGCCGGCCAGGGCGCGCCGCACGTGGCGGCGCAACGCGACGTTGGTGCCGACGAGCCGCGCCTCGGTGGCGAACTGCACCGTCCCCGCCGCGTCCAGGATCCCCACGCCGCGCACGTCCGGATTTCCGACCGTCTCGACCGCGAGGATTGCGCCGAGGGCCGGCCGCAAACGGTGGGCGTCGGCCGAGCGCGCTCCGCTGAACGCGACGACGTCGGGGAGGCGGGCGAGGCGGTCGGCGGCGCCACGGTAGCCCCGATGGAAGCTGTCGATCTTGCCCTGCAGCTCGTCGCCGCGCGCGGCCAGCAGGGCCACGGTGGTGTCCAGGAAACGCTGCCGCTGCTCGCGGAGATCGAGGAAGGCGGCGGTGGCCAGCGGGAGCAGGGAGGCGAGCGCCAGCAGCGCGGCCATCTTGGCGCGGAGCGGCCAGTCCATGAAGCGGAGCGACACGCTCATTCACGCCCTCCCCGGCGGTGGCGCCGCCGGCTGCGACCTCACGAGCGCTGTCGGCTCGTCGCCTCCTGGATCGCGCGCCAGACGCGCTCGGGAGTCATCGGCATGTCGAGGTGGCGCACGCCGAGCGGGGCCAGCGCGTCGTTGACCGCGTTGACCAGCGCGGGCAGCGCGCCCACGGTGCCCGCCTCGCCCACGCCCTTGGCGCCCAGCGGATTCACCTGGGTCGGCACCTCGTGCGAGTCGACCTCGAAGAACGGCACGTCGTCGGCGCGGGGCATCGCGTAGTCCATGAACGAGCCGGCGATCACCTGCCCCTCGTCGTCGTAGACCAGGTCCTCGAAGAGCGCCTGGCCGAGGCCCTGGACGACGCCGCCGTGGATCTGACCCTTGACCAGCAGCGGGTTGACCATCTTGCCGACGTCGTCGACGACGGTGTGGCGCACGATGCGCACGGAGCCGGTGTCGGGATCGATCTCCACCTCGCAGATCTGGCAGCCGTTGGGGAAGGTGACGGCGGGTGGCGTGAACACCGCGGTCTCGGTGAAGCCGGGCTCCAGCGCCGGAGTCACCTGGCGCGTGTAGGCGGTGCGCGCGACCTCGGCGAAGGTCACGCCGCGATCGGTGCCGGCCACGGTGAAGCGGGCGTCGCGATACTGCACGTCCTCCGGCGCGGCCTCCAGCATGCGGGCGGCGATCCGGCGGCCGCGCTCGACGATCTTCTCGCTGGCGCGCAGCACCGCGGAGCCGCCCACGGTGATGGCACCGGAGCCGCCGTTGCCGCGGCCGGCGTCGAGTGCATCGCTGTCGCCCCACATCACCTGGATGCGCTCGGGCGGCAGGCCGAGCCGCTCGCAGACGATCTGCGCGAACGCCGTCTCGTTGCCCTGGCCCATCGACGTCGAGCCGGTCAACACCACCACCGACGCGTCGGGATTCACGCGGATGGACGTTGTGTCCGGATTGACCGACGTGTAGGGGCCGCCGGCGACCTCGATGGCGTTGGCCAGGCCGAGGCCGCGGAGCTGGCCGCGCGCCCGCGCCTCCGCCCGCCGCTTCTCGAAGCCGGCGTGGTCGGCGAGCGACAGCGCCAGGTCCATGCCGCGCGCGAAGTCGCCGGAGTCGTAGGTGAACACCAGACCGGTCTTGAACGGCATCGCCGAGGGCGGGATGAGATTCTTGCGGCGCAGCGCCACCGGATCGATACCGAGCTGACGCGCCGCCACGTCGATGACGCGCTCGATGGCGTACGTCGCCTCCGGGCGGCCGGCGCCGCGGTAGGGCCCCGTCGGCGTGGTGTTGGTGAAGACGCCGGTCGTCTGGTGGTGGATCGCGGGCGTGGTGTACACACCGGCGACGCCGCCGATGTTGTTGGTCCCCGGCCCGGCGCTGCGCTGGGTGAGATAGGCGCCGACGTTGAGGTTGATGGCCACCCGCAAGCCGAGGAACGTGCCGTCGGCGCCGAGGGCCAGCTCGACGGTCGAGAGATTGTCGCGGCCGTGCTCGTCGGTGAGGAACGCCTCGCGGCGGTCGGACGTCCACTTGACCGGCCGTCCCAGCCGCTTCGCCGCCCACAGCACCAGGATCATCTCGGGGTAGAGGCCGCTGCGCATGCCGAAGCTGCCGCCGACGTCGCCGGTGACGACGCGCACCTGGCTCTGCGGCACCTTCAGCACGGCGGCGACCAGCGTACGGGTGCCGTGCGGCGCCTGGATGCCGGTGTAGAGCGTGTAGCGCCCGCTGCGCCGGTCGTACTCGCCGACGGCGGCGCGCGGCTCCAGCGGCGCGGCGGCCACGCGCGTCACGACGAAATCGACGCGGACCACGTGGGCGGCGCCGGCGAAGGCGCGGTCGACGGCCTCGCGCGAGCCGGCCTGGGCCAGGAACGCGATGTTGTCGGGCACCTCGTCCCACACCGCCGGGGCGCCGGGTCGCAACGCGTTGGCGGTGCCGGCGACGGCCGGCAGCGGCTCGTAGTCGATGCGCAGGCGGTCGACGGCGTCGAGCGCCTGGGCGTGCGTCTCGGCGACGACGAGGGCGACGGGATCACCGACGTGGCGCACGCGCGAGCCCAGCAGCGCCGGGCGCGGGGTGGGGAAGGCCGGTGAGCCGTCGCGCCGCTTGCGGCCGCGGTCGGTCGGCAGGTGGCCGACGCCGTCGGCGGCCAGCTCCGCGGCGGTGAGCACGGCGAGCACGCCCGGCGCCTTCAGCGCCGCGCGGATGTCGATGGCCCGCACGCGGGCGTGGCCGTGCGGCGAGCGCGCCAGGACGGCGTGGGCCTCGCGCGGCAGGCTCACGTCGTCCGAGTAGCGCCCGAGCCCCTGGATCAGCCGCGGGTCCTCCAGCCGGCGCACCGACTGCCCGACGGCGAACTTCTCGACGACGATCGGATCTGTCACTGGCTCACCTCGAGCGGCCGGGGAGGTGACGCGAGGGAATCTGCTCGGGCACGTCGGAGACGCGCACGGGGCCCCCGTCCTCCAGGCCGCGGAAATATCCCGGGAGGTTGGCGTAGCTGCTGCCGGTCTCGCGCGACCACCCGCGCTCGCGCAGGCACCCGCGGTCGGCGGAGAAGCTGCTCATGTCGGCGTTCGGCTTCATCCAGTAGAGCTGGCACCCGGCCAGGACGAGCGCACACAGAGCGAGCACGAGTGTGCGGGTCATGAGTGGCTCCTCGTGACGACGGAACGTGGCTGCGGGTGCCTTGAGACTAACCGGCCGGGCGGCCCCTGGGCAAGCCACTGTGCTAGCATGGCGGCCCTCAGCGCCATGCGTCTGGACCTCGCGCGGTTCGCCGACGTCGTCGTGCTCTCCCCCAAGGGTCGCGTCGATCACACGACCGCCGAGGAGCTCAAGACGAGCCTGGCGTCCCACCTCGCCCGCTGCGCCCAGGGCCAGGACCACGTGGTGCTCGACCTCGCCGGCATCGACTACATCAGCAGCGCGGGGCTGCGCGTGCTGATGCTGGCGGCCAAGCAGGCCAAGGCGCAGAGCGGATTCCTGGCGGTGGCGGGCGCGCAGCCGCTGGTGCAGGAGATCCTCGAGATCAGCAAGTTCACGCTGGTGATCCGCACCCTGCCGTCGGTCCGCGACGCGGTGGCGGCGGCGTCGCCCGCCGGCCTGGCCGCGCTCGAGCGAGGCTGACGCGGCGTGCGCGTCACCTTCTGGGGCACGCGCGGCTCCATCCCCACCGCCATGTCGGCGGCAGCGCTCAAGCGCAAGCTGGTGGCCGCGCTCACCCAGGCGGTCGGGCGCGACCTCGACACGCCGGAGAAGATCGAGGCCTTCGTCGAGCACGAGCTGGACTTCACGGTCGGCCACACCTATGGCGGCAATTCCTCCTGCGTGCAGCTCGACCCCGGCGGCGAGGAGTACGTGCTGTGCGACCTCGGCAGCGGCGCCCGCGCCTTCGCCAACCACACGCTGGCCGCCCGCCGCGGGGCGCCGGGCGTCTACCACGTGTTCATGTCCCACACGCACTGGGACCACATCATGGGCTTTCCGTTTTTCATGCCGGCCTACATCCCCGGCAACCGGATCACGATCTACGGCTGCCACGCCTGGCTGGAGGAGGCGTTTCGCCGCCAGAACGGCGCGCCGTCGTTCCCGGTGGAGTTCGCCCAGCTCGGCGCCGACGTCCGCTTCGTCCGGCTCGAGCCCGATCGTGCCTACGACCTGGTGGGCTTCCGGGTGACGGCCAAGCGCCAGCACCACACCGGGGATTCCTACGGCTACCGCTTCGAGCGCGCCGGGCGCGTCGTCGTGTACTCGACCGACTCCGAGCACAAGCTCGACGACCAGGGCGAGACCGACGCCTTCGCCGCGTTCTTCCGCGACGCCGACGTCGTCATCTTCGACGCCCAGTACTCGCTGGCCGAGGCGATCTCGATCAAGGAGGACTGGGGCCACTCGAGCAACGTGGTGGGCGTCGAGCTGTGCCAGCAGGCGCGGGCCAAGCACCTGGTCATGTACCACCACGAGCCGACGTACGACGACGAGAAGATCGCCGCGGTCCTCGCCGAGACGCGGCGCTTCGAGGAGATCACGCGCGGGGATCATCCCGTGCGCGTGTCCTCGGCCTGGGACGGCATGGAGATCGACCTCTCGTGAATCTCGCGAACCGTGGCGACGCCGCGGGCCGGGCGCGTGGGCCGCGGGCGCGCCTGCGTGGCTCGCCTGTCGCCGTAAGTCGCTCCGGGCTCGGCTCGCCCGGGCCCCCCACCCCCCGGTGGGGGGGGGGGCGTGCAAATGTTTAACCGTCCGCGCCGCGCGCCCCGCCCCCGGCGCGACAACGGCGACGACGGCTCGCCACGCAG
>JBGQLG010000051.1:0-27815 GCA_041499965.1 Methylomirabilia bacterium | reverse complement strand
GGCCAACCCCAACCTGGTCGAGCGGCTGCGCATCGACCCCGGCGCCCGGGAGGAGTTCATCGAGGAATACCGGCGGCTGGCGCCGATCGGCTACGCCAACTCCCTGCGCGCGCTGCTGGCCATGGACCACATCACCGACGAGCTGCGGAAGATCCGGGTGCCGGTCCTGCTCATCGGCGGCGACCGCGATCCGTCCCTGGCCCCGATGAAGATCATCCAGCGCAAGATCCGCGGCTCGAAGCTGGTGGTGCTCTCGCCGGCCAGCCACTTCGCCAACCGTGACCAGCCGGAGGCCTGGAACCGGGCCGCGCTGCAATTCCTGGCGCGCGTGGACGGCGGCGGGAGGCGGCGCTCCGGCTGAGCGCCCGGCCTGGCCGGGGCGAAACACCCGCGCACCAGCAAGAATTGGCCGGACCACGCCAGCTTTTCGTGCTCAGTTCCTCGCCAGCCACCGTCAGGAACCCGTCTCGTCCCCTCGTAACCGCGCGATATTGCACTGGCCCGCTCGAAGGACAGGCTCTGGCATCGCCCATGCTCCCTCTCAGGCTCGTCACGCACCCTCGCAGGGGGAGTGGGGAGATGACGTATGGAGCGTACGGAGCGCTGGTTCCTCGTGGCGAGTTCGATCGTGTGGCTGTTCGCGTCGAGCGCGGTGCCCGGCGGCGTCGCCCACGCCGCGTCCGACCGCGCCCTCGAGCAGCCGGCCACGCTCTCCGGCTCCCCCGCAGCGTTCGCTGAGCGCGTGACCGCCAGCCACGGCGGCTACACCAGTGGACGCGCCATCGGATCTCTGGGGAACGCGATCGAGCTGATCGTGCTGGCCGCCGTGTGCGCGATCGGCGTGGCTTTCTACTCGTCGACGTCGGCTCGAGGTGACGGCACGCGAGTGCCGTCACCCGTCCGCCGCCGCTGACGGGGGCGGGAGGCGGGCGCGCCCCCGCCTCCCGCGCCTCACCCTTTCGCTACTTCCGCATCGCCTCCAGCATCTCGCCGAACAGCACCCACCGCTCGCCGTCGAACTTGGCCAGCTGCTCCTGCTCGATCGGGGCGTGGTCGGTCGGGCTCGTGTTGACCTTGATGCCGGGCAGCAGCAGCGGGAACTCGACGTTCTTGAGGCTCTCCGCCTGCTTCAGGATGTTCTCGCGGCTGAAGTCGGTGCCGCACTGCTTGAGGACCTGCGTCATCGCCTGGGCGGCCGTGTACCCGTAGGCGTTGGACTGGTCATCGAGCGCGCCCTCCGGGTAATACTTCTTCATCCACGCGACCCAGTCCTGGAAGCCCTTGTCGTTCTTCCACTGCGGGTCGGTGATCTCCTTCATGTAGAGCGCGGTGATGAGGCCCCGGGAGGCCTCCAGGCCCGCCGGCTTCAGCACGGTGGCCAGCGAGCTCGACACGTTGTTGAGGAAGTGCGTGGGCTTCCAACCGATGTCGTGCGCCTTCTTGATGGCCTGCACGGCGAACTTCGGGATGGTGACGTTGAAGAAGACGTTGGCGCCGCTGCTCTTGAGGTTGACGATCTGCGAGTCGATGGTGGGATCGGTCACCTCGTAGGTCTGCTCCAGCACGATCATCTTCTTGGCGGCTTCACCGAGGCCGTCGTGCAGCCCCTTGCGGTAGTCCTTCCCGTAGTCGTCGTTCTGGTACAGGATGCCGATCTTGGCGTCGGGGATGTTCTTGAGGATGTACGCCGCGTAGACCCGCCCCTCGGTCTGGTAGTTCGGCTGGAAGCCCATCGTCCACGGGAAGTTCTTGGGATCGTTCCACTTGGTGGCGCCGGTGGCCACGAACAGGTGCGGGATCTTCTGCCCGTTGACGTACTTGTGGATGGCGGTGTTGGTCGGCGTGCCGAGCGTCTGGAAGAGCGCGGCCACCTGGTCCTGCTCGACCAGCTTGCGCACCATCTCGACGGCCTTGGGCGGGCTGTAGGCGTCGTCGTAGCTGATGTAGGTGACCTTGTGCCCGTTGATGCCGCCCTCGTCGTTGACCTTCTTGAAGTAGGCACCGAGGGCCTTGCCGATGGTGCCGTAGGCGGAGGCCGGCCCACTGTAGGGGTTGGTGTTGCCGATCTTGATCTCGGTCGCGGTGACGCCCGGCGTCTGGGCCGCGGCCGGGGCCGACGTCGCCGCCAGCCCGAACGCGAGCAGCAGGGTGACTACGAAGCCTCTCCTCAGCATGATGTCCTCCTTGACAGGTTGAGTCCTGGGTGGAACTGCGGTGCGAGCAATCTTACCTCGGGGAACCCCCGGTCGACGCCGCGGGTTCCGCGCGCCGCCGGAGCCAGCGGGCGGTGGCCAGCCGCAGCGAGCCGGCGATGCCCCGCGGCATGGCGTACATGAAGCCGATCAGGAAGACGCCGTAGATCGCCCACGGCGCCGCCTTGGAGATGTCCTGGGCCCAGTTCGGCACGAACTGGATGAACAACGCGCCGAAGATGGCGCCAGAGATGGAGGCCAGGCCGCCGACGACGATCCCGACCAGGAAGGTGATCGAGCGGAACACGTCGAAGCTGTCGGGCGCCACGTAGGCCACGGTCACCGCGCTCAGCGCGCCGGCCACGCCGGTGTAGGCCGCACTCACGCCGAACGTCAGCGACTTGTAGAGCGCGGTGTTGACGCCCATCGACTGGGCGGCGATGGCGTTGTCGCGGATGGCCACGATGGCCCGGCCCGTCCGTCCGCGGAGCAGGTTGGCGGCGAGCCCGAACAGCAGCACGAGGATGGCCAGGGTCAAGAAGTACAGCCACTGGTCCGGGTTGATCGGCAGCCCCCACGGCGCGCCCGGCTTGCTCAGCACGATGCCCTGCGAGCCGCCCGTCCAGTGCTCGAAGTACTTGAGGATCTGCGGCACCGCCAGCGCCAGCGCGAAGGTCGCCAGGGCCAGGTAGAGCCCCTCCAGCCGCAGCGCCGGGATCCCGAACAGGAATCCCGCCACCAGGCAGACCACCCCGGCCGTCGGGATCGTCCAGCCGTACGGCACGTTCCACTGGTCGATCATGACGGCCGTGGTGTACGCCCCCACCGCGTAGAAGGCGCCGTGGCCGAGCGAGATCTGGCCGTTGAACCCGGTCAGGATGTTGAGGCCCAGCAGCGCGATCGCGTAGATGTAGACCTGCGAGAACTGGAAGAGCCGGAAGTTCGTCAGCGTGAACGGCAGCACGAGCGCCACCGCCAGCGCGAGACCGGCCACGCCCAGGGTGAGGGCGCGCGGCATCAGACCCGGTGCACGGCGACCCGGCCGAAGAGCCCGCTGGGCCGCACGACCAGGACGATGAGGATCAGCGCCAGCGCCACCGTCAGCTTCAGCTCGGTGCCGATGAAGCTCACGTAGGTGCCGACCAGGTTCTCGATCACGCCGACGATGAGACCGCCCAGCACGGCGCCGCCGGGGCTGGTGAAGCCGCCCAGCGTGGCCGAGGCGAACGCGTAGATGAGGATGCCGGACATCATGTTGGGGTCGAGGAAGACGATCGGCGCCACCATCATCCCGGCCACCGCGCCCACCAGGGCCGCCAGCCCCCAGCCGACGGCCAGCATCCAGCCCACCCGGATGCCGCACAGCCGGCTGGACACCGGGTTCTGCGCGGCGGCCCGCATGGCCAGCCCCAGCGTGGTGAAGCGGAAAAAGACGTAGAGCCCGGCCAGGACCACCAGGGTCACGCCGAGCGCGCCGAGGTCGTGGGCGCCGAAGTAGATGTTGCCGAGCTGGATCGGCTTGGCCGGGAACGGGCTGGGAAACGGCTTCTGGATGTAGGAGTAGACCCAGCCGGCCACGCTGTTGAGGATGACGAGCAGGCCGATGCAGACGATCACGATGGTCAGCACGGGCGCGTTCTCGACGGGACGGATCAGGATGCGCTCGAGCAGCAGGCCGCCCACGAACGCGATGGCCAGCGTGGCCACGAAGGCCACCCAGTACGGCAGCCCCGCGTTGAGCAGCGTCCAGGCCAGGTACGTGCTGAACATCGCCATCTCACCCTGGGCGTAGTTCACCACCTCGGTGGCCTGGTAGATCATCACCAGCGCCAGCGCGACGCTGCCATAGATGCCGCCGGTGGCGAGTCCCGACACGATCTGCTGGATCAGCGTGTCCATGTCGTCCTCTAGACTAGAAGCCTATATCGAGGGGCGCCACGGCTGCGCCGTGGCGCCCCGAGCGATTTGGGGGTCTGGGGGCCATGTCGGGGCCCCCAGTCCCCTAATAGCCGAGGTAGGCCCGGCGGATCCCGTCGTTCTGGCGGAGCTCGGCGGCCGAGCCCGACATCACCATGGTGCCGGTCTCCATCAGGTAGGCGTGATCCGCCAGCCCCAGCGCCAGCGCTGCGTTCTGCTCGACCAGCAGCACGCTCACCCGCTCGTCGCGGTTGATCGCCCGGATGATCCGGAAGATCTCTCGGACCACGAGCGGTGCCAGGCCGAGGGACGGCTCGTCCAGGAGCAGCAGTCGGGGCCTCAACATGAGCGCCCGGGCGACCGCCAGCATCTGCTGCTCACCGCCCGAGAGCGTGCCGGCGACCTGGCGCCGGCGCTCGGCCAGCACCGGGAAGTAGCCGCACACCCGGTCGATGTCGGCCCCGAGGTGACGGGGATCCCGGCGCGCGTAGGCGCCCAGGCGCAGGTTCTCCTCCACCGTCAGCTGCACGAAGGTGCCGCGGCCCTCGGGCACGTGAGCCACGCCCAGCCGGACCACGTCCTCGGTGGCGCGGCCCTCGATGCGGCGCCCGTCGTAGCTGATCTCGCCGGCCGTCTTCACCATGCCGCACACCGCCCGCAGCGTCGTCGTCTTCCCCGCCCCGTTGGCGCCGAGGATCGTCGTGATGCCGCCCTCGGCCACCTCGAAGCTGACGCCGCGCAGGACGCGCGTGTCGCCGTAGCGGGCCTCGAGGTTGCGCACGGCCAGCAGCGCCGCCATCAGCGGAGGGTCGCCCCGGCCTCGTCACCGAGGTAGGCGCGGATCACCTCGGGATGGCGCTGGATCTCGGCCGGCGACTCCTCGGCGATCTTGCGCCCGAAGTCGAGCACGACGACGCGGTCGGACACCTGCATGACCAGCCCCATGTGGTGCTCGACCAGCAGGATCGTCACGCCGCGGTCGTCGCGGATCGATTTCAAGATGGCGCCGAGCGCGCCCACCTCCTCGTGGTTGAGCCCGGCCGCCGGCTCGTCGGCGAGCAGCAACGCCGGGCGGCCGGCCAGCGCCCGCGCCAGCTCCACGCGCTTGAGCGTGCCGAAGGGCAGCCCGGCGGCCGGGTGCTCGGCCACCGCCTGCAGCCCCAGGAAGGCCAGCAGGTCGGCGGCGTCCTTGCGCGTGGCCCGCTCCTCGCGGCCGACCCACGGCAGCGCCAGCGCGTTCGAGAGGAAGTCGCTACGGGTGCGGCAGTGAACGCCGACCATGATGTTCTGGCGGACCGTCAGGGTGGGAAACAGCGCGAGGTTCTGGAAGGTGCGGCCGAGGCCCAGCTCGGCGATGCGGTGGGGCGCCGCCGCCAGGAGCGAGCGGCCGCGGAAGCGGATGTCGCCGCGGTCCGGCGTGTAGATGCGCGACAGGCAGTTGAACAGCGTCGTCTTGCCGGCGCCGTTGGGGCCGATGAGCCCGACAATCTGCCCCTCGGTGACGTCGAAGCTGACGCTCTCCAGCGCGACGATGCCGCCGAAGCGGACCGTGACGTCACGGACGGAAAGAATGGGGGAGCGGGAGGCGGACACGTCAGGCGCTTATACGGTCAGACCCATGGGCTTGTCAAATTCGCGGCGGCCCACGGCGCGGAGCCGCCCGATCAGGAATGTTGATCGCGCCGGCGGGTGTGGGCCGACAGGCCGCGCTCCCAGAGGTACTCGGGCTCGCCGGTGTGCTTGCCGACCCAGCGGCCGAGGACGAAGAACAGGTCGCTGAGACGGTTGAGGAAGCGCAGCGTCCACTCGGAGACCGGCTCGACACGGGAGAGCGCCAGCAGGTCGCGCTCGGCCCGCCGGCACACGGTGCGGGCCTGGTGCAGGAAGCCGTGCACGCGGCCGCCGCCGGGCAGGATGAACGACTTCAGCGGCTCCAGATCTTTCTGACACTCGTCCATGATGTGCTCGAGCTCGGTCACCTCGCCCTCGCCCATCCGGAACATGCCCTCGTAGGCGGCGTCGGGCGGCGTGGCCAGCTCACTGCCGAGGTCGAAGAGCTGGTTCTGGACCTTTCGCAGGATGGTGTCGAGCCGGCGCAGGGGCGCGTCGCCGGGCGTGGCCGCGGTGAGCCGCTCCTCGTTGAAGACGCGCACGAGGCCGACGACCGCGTTGAGCTCGTCGACGGCGCCGTAGGCGACGATGCGCGGGGAGTCCTTGGCCACCCGCCGGCCGCCGACCAGCGAGGTCTCACCGCCGTCGCCGGTGCGCGTGTAAACCCGCGTGATGCTGATGGTCATCGCCCGTCCCTCCCGGCCGGTGTCGGTATTCTACTTGAACGCCGTCGGGGACCCGGGGATGATCGGGCGGTGAAGAACCGCGCGCGCGCCGTGCTGGGCGCCGTCTGCAGCATCCACTTCTTGCACGACGGCTTCTCCGAGACGCTCTACGTGTTCCTGCCGCTCTGGGCGCGCGAGTTCGGCCTGTCGTTCGTGCAGGTCGGGCTGATCCGCAGCGCCTACACCGGCGGCATGTCGGCGTTCCAGATCCCGGCCGGCTTCCTGGCCGAGCGCTGGGGCGAGCGCCGCCTGCTGGCCGCCGGCACGCTGGTGACGGCGGGCGGCTTCATCGTCGCCGGCTGGGCGGGCGGCTTCGTGCCGCTGCTGATCTTGCTGCTGGCGGCCGGGCTCGGCTCCGGCGTGCAGCACCCGCTGTCGTCCTCCATCGTCTCCAAGGCCTACGAGACCGGCAACCGGCGGACAGCGCTCGGCACGTACAACTTCTCGGGCGACGTGGGCAAGGCCGGCGTCGCCGCCGCCATCGGCCTGCTGGCGGGCCTCATCGGCTGGCGCTGGGCGGGCGCCGTCTACGGCGTGGTCGGCGTCGGCGCCGCCCTGGCCATCGTGCCGCTGCTGAGCCGGCTGGGCGCGGGCGGTCGCGAGGTGCGCACGGCGTCCGACGGGCCGACGCCGGCGGGCTGGGGTATCCGCGATGGCCGCGGCTTCTCTGCGCTGTGCGCGATCGGGATGGTCGACAACGCCACCCGCACCGGCTTTCTCACCTTCATGCCGTTCATCCTCATGGCCAAGGGCCTGCGCGTGGGCGGCGTTGGCCTGGCCTTCGCGCTGGTGTTCGTGGGCGGTGCCACCGGCAAGTTCGTGTGCGGCCTCGTCGCCGATCGCGTCGGCGTCATCCGCACCGTCGTGCTCACGGAGGCGGCCACCACCGCGCTGGTCCTGGTCGTCGTGGCCGCCCCGCTGCCGGTGGCGATGGCCGTGCTGATCCCGCTCGGCATCGCGCTGAACGGCACCTCGTCGGTGCTGTACGGCACCGTGGCCGACCTCGTCTCCAGCGAGCGCCGCTCGCGGGCGTACGCCCTCTACTACAGCCTCACCATCGGCGCCTCGGCGCTGGCGCCGACCGTGTGGGGCGTCGTCAGCGACGGCGCCGGCGTGCCGACGACGCTCACCCTGGTCTCGCTTGTTGTCCTCGTCACTGTCCCCCTTTGCCTGCTTCTGCGACCCGCCGTCGCCGCGCCCGCGGCCGCCTAGAGGGCAGCCCGCCTCCGACGCTGCGACAATCCGTGGGCCCGATCGGTCCCGACATCCTCGAACGCACCAAGGAGTTGATCCTCGCCGTCGATCGTCACGCGGTACGCCGCATGATTCTGTTCGGATCGCAGGCCCGAGGCGATGCACGTCCAGACAGCGACTACGACATCCTCGTACTGGTGAGTGGGCTGGACCAGGCAGAGCGCTCGGCCTTTCACGCGAACCTCTCCACCCACGAAGCCTGACCCCTTCCCGACGTGGTACGCTCCCGTCCAGGGAGCGGAGGCGAGCGATGGCAACCACGGTGGTACGCGATCTCGAGGCCAAGGCGGACGCGGCCTGGAAGAACCTCACGGCCCAGCTGGACGGGATGGCGCCGTTCCTGGAGCGCGCCGACGAGCCCGGCGAGTGGACGACCCGCCAGGTGCTCACGCATCTGCTGTTCCCGCCGAGCTGGGACATGGTCGCGCTCCTGCGGTCGTTCGCGCACACCGAGCTGCCGGTGATCGAGATTGAGGCCGGCGACGCGTGCCTGTCGCCCGAGCGGCGCACGCTGACGCTCGAGCAGCTCGTGGCGGCGCTCGACGCTCAGCGACGCTCCGCGTTCGACTACCTCGCCACGCTGTCCGAGGCAGACCTCACGCGCAAGGCGCGCATCCCCCTGTTCAAGTCCTTCATGGGCACCGACGAGGTCCCGCTGCCGGCGTTCGTGGGCGCGATGTTCGAGTTTCACATCAACGACCACGCCGGGCAGCTCGCGAAGATCCGCGACGCCGTCGGGCTGCCGGCGGCGAAGTAGCGCGGCGTGGCGGCCGCCCCCAGCCGCCGACCCTGGCAGCCGCCCAGCACCTTGCCGCCCCTCTACGCGGGCTGGATCGCCGGGCTGCTGGACGGCCCACTGCCCCACGAGTCCGAGGCGACGTGTGAGAGCTGCGCGATGTGGCCGCCCGCCGGCGCTCCGGCCGACGCCGACCTGTACTTCCATCCGGACACGAAGTGCTGCACCTATGTGCCCGACATCCCCAACTTCCTCGTCGGCCGCATTCTCGACGATGCGGACCCAGCGCTGGCGCCCGGGCGGGCCAGCATCGAGCGACGCCTGGACGGGCGCGTCGGCGTGACGCCGCTGGGGCTGCTGCGCCCGCCGTTGCAGGTGCTCCTGTACCAGCACGGCGGCCCGGCGGGGTTCGGCCAGGCGACGACGCTGCGGTGCCCGCACTACCGCGCGGACGCCGGCGGGGCCTGCGGGATCTGGCGACACCGCAACGGGGTCTGCTCGACGTGGTTCTGCAAGCACATCCGGGGCGCCACCGGCCAGCGGTTCTGGCACGCGCTCGAGCAGCTCCTGGCCATCGTCGAGCGCAGCCTGTGCCGCTGGTGCGTGCTCCAGATCGGCGTCGACGCCGACGTGCTGGCGCGCCTGCTCCCCCGCGGCTCGGACCGGGAATCGGGCGGCGCGGGCCTCGATGCGGCCGGGCTCGACGGCACGGTGAGCGCCGCGGTCTACCGGGCGATGTGGGGGACGTGGCAGGGCCGGGAGCGTGAGCTGTTCCGCCGGGCGGCGGCACTGGTCGACGACCTCGCCTGGTCCGACATCGCCCGGCTCGGCGGCGCCAGCGTGGAGGCCTTCGCCCGCGTGGTCGTGCATGCGCACCGGGCGCAGGCCGACGAGCCGCTGCCGGCGCGGCTGGCGGTCGGCGCGTTTCACACCATCGTCACCGGCCGCGAGCGCGTCCGGGTCGTCACCTACAGTCCCTACGACCCGCTGGAGCTGCCCCGGCTGCTGGTGGACGTGCTGCCCTACTTCGACGGGCGTCCCACCGTGGAGGCGCTGCGGCGCATCCAGAACGAGCGAGGCGTCAACGTGCAGCCGGATCTCGTGCGCCGGCTGGTCGATTTCGGCGTGCTCGTCGAGCGCTGATCCGGCGGGCGCGGAGCCCGAGCGGCTCCACGCCCACCCGCCCGCTCAGACCGAGCCGTCGCCCGCCTTCTGCACGGCCGGCAGCAGCAGACCGGCCGACAGCTTGCCGCTGCTGATGTGAGGACCGCCGCCCGGCCCGGCGCCGACGATCACCGCCGGAAGCAGCCCACCCTTGACCGTTTTCTTCGCCGCCAGGTCCTTCGGGGACCGGCGGCGCTTGCCACCGCGTGATTTCGTGGTCTTCTTCATGGCCGTTACTTGTTGAAGGTCGGGTTGGCAAGGTTGACGGGGCTGACCTTGATGACCTTGTTCGCCCCGATGCTCAGCGCGCGGGTCACCGACTCCGTGCCGCCGCGGACCGAGCTGGCCTTCCTCGCCGACAAGTCCTTCGTCTTGCCGCGCTTGCCGATCTTCGCCTTGGCCTTCACCTTCTTCTTCATGGCCTCTCTCCCTTCGAGGTTAGGTCAGTTGCCGGGGCGCCGAACGTCAGCTTGCCCCCGCCCCCCCCGCCCTGGACATCGCCACCGCGCTTCGTCACCAGATCCTTCACCGGCCGCTTCCGCTCCCGCTTGCGCCCTTGCGTCTTGGAGCCCTGTCGCTTCTTCGGCATCGGCTCTCGATTCCTTTGGTTCGCGTCAAGGCCGCGACACGGCGACGATGATGGTGTGGCTCGTCCCGTGCGTGATGCTCGGGACCTTGGCCGGCGCCAGGTTGTTCTGGCGGCCGCCGGTGACGCGGGCCGCCCGGCCAGTCTCGCCCCGCCCCAGGTCTCTCGGCTTCGCCGATCTCTTCACGCGCTTGCCCATCTGGCGCCTCCCTCCGTCGTGCCGCTCGTCAACGACCGCGCTCGGTGATCGCAAGCCGCATTCCAAGCGGGCGCCGGCGGCAATCTCGCGATTTCTCGTGATCCGCCGTGCTGACGCCGAGCGGGATGGTCTCGTTCCCGGGCCGCCGGTGGCCCGGGTTCGGGCGCGTGACCCGTTTCGAGGCAGGCGCCTCGGCCTACGCGCCGAGCTTGCGGTCGAGGGTCGAGCGCGAGACGCCGAGCGCCCGGGCGGCGCGACGCTTGTTGCCCCCCATCCGTTCCAGGACGGCCCGGATGTGGCGCGCCTCGGCCGCCTGCAGCGTGAGGTCGCCGTCCAGGCCATCGAGCGCGCCCGGGCCCGATGCGGCGCCGGCCGCGGCGTCCGTCCGGGCGCCCGGCGACGGCGCCGGCCGGGCGGGCGCGGCGTCCAGGGCCAGAGCCTCGCGGGGCACGGTGTCGCTGCTGGTCATGGCCACCGCGGCGTGCAGCACACGCTTGAGCTCCCGGAGGTTACCCGGCCACGAGTAGGACGTGATCAGGTCCGCCGCCGCCCGGCTCAGGCCGTTGACGGTCTTGCCTTGCTGGCGGCTCGCCGCCGCGAGCTCGGCGGCCACCAGCGCCTTCAAGTCATCCGGGCGCTCGCGCAGCGGCGGGATCGTCAGCGTGATGCCTCCGATCCGGTAGAAGAGGTCCTTCCGGAACCGGTCGGACTCCGTGTACGCCACCAGCGGCAGGTGCGTGGCCGACACGAGCCGGACGTCGGCCACCTGCAGGCGCTCGGAGCCCAGGCGCTCGAACTCGCCGTACTCGACGGCTCTGAGGATCTTGGCCTGGGCCACCGCCGAGAGGTCGGCGATCTCGTCGATGAAGAGCGTGCCGCCGTGGGCCAGCTCGAACTTGCCCTTGAGCGCCTTCTGGGCGCCGGTGAACGCGCCCTTGTCGTGCCCGAAGAGCTGGCTATCGAGCAGGGTGTCGCTCAGCGCCGCGGCGTTGAACGACACGAACGGGCCGGCGGCGCGCTGGGAGGAGTTGTGGACGGCGCGGGCCAGCAGCGTCTTGCCCGTGCCCGACTCGCCCAGGATGAGCACCGGCAGATCCGTCCGCGCCGCTGCCCGGGCGAGGTCCAGGCAGCGGCGCATCGGAGCGTCCTCGCTCGCGAAGTCGTCGAGCGTGCAGTGCCAGGGATCGAGCACCCGCTCGGTCACCCCCTGACGATCACCTTCGTCCGGGCCGTCAGATCGTGCTCGCTCGATTTCATCGCGTGCCTCCTTGGGGCCTGAGGGCAAATCGCGTTCCAGGCCGTAGCACGGCCCAAGTCATCGATCTATCGACGGAGCGTAGGCGGGGACGGGCGAACCGCCCGAGCGCGACCGGCCGGCGCCCGGGCGCCGCGGACCGCGAGCCGCGTCAGCGCGACGACGGCCGGCGGTCGGAGAATGTCTCCTTCAGCACTCGAACGGGCTCGAACGCGTACGCGATGAGCGAGCGGCGGCCGACGATCACGTCGGCCCGACCGCCCATCCCCGCCATGAGCCGACGTGTCTCGCCCTTCCTCACGTGCAGGGTTTGCTCGTCGAGCGTGACCAGCACGCGGAAGACCTGCCGGTCACGAACGGTCACGCTGGCCGGGCTCACCCAGCGCACGGTCCCGAGCTTGATGCCGTAGCGCTGATACGGGAACGCGTCGTAGAGCAGGCGCACGTCCTGTCCCGGCTGGATGCGGCCGGTCCCGATGGGCGTCACGCTCACCTCGGCTTGTAGATCTTCGCCGCCACAGGCCAGGTCGGCCAGCACCTCGCCGTCCTGGACGACGGCCCCCGCCGCGTTGACGTTCAGGCGCAGGACCGAGCCGGTGCACGGCGCGGTGACGGTCAGCTCGGCACCGCTGGTCTGATCCAGCTCGTCACGCAGCGTCGCCACCCGGATGCGCGTCTTGGCCGTGTCCTCGGTGAGCCGGCGGTCGACCTCGCGCTGCTCGGCGGCGCGGGCCGCCATGTTCTGGCGCAGCCCGGCCAGGGCCGCCTGGACCTCGCGCGCCTCGGACTCCATGCCGGCCACGCCGAGCTTCCACTCGATCTCCCAGGTCTGGTGTTCCGAACGGATCTGGTTGAGCTTGAGCCGGGAGCTCTCGAGCGTGCGCTCGAGCTGCTGCCCTTCGACCTCGAGCCGCGTGGCGTCCAGCTTGCGGTTGTTGTACTCCAGCCACGAGATGGCGCCGTCGCGGTGGAACTTCTCCAGGCGGTCCGACAGCTCCTTGGCCACCCCGTACTGGGTGCGCTTGAGGCCGATCTCACGCTGGGTGATCTCGACGTCGTTGCCCTGGATCTCGAGGTCCTGCTTGAAGCGCGTCTCGCGGACCTCGCGCAGCCCCTTCTGCTCGCCGAGCTTGTCGCGCAGGTAGGCGGCACGGCCGGTCAGCCGTCGCAGCTCTTCCTCGTCGGCACGGCGCTGGCCCTCGTGACGCTGGCGCGCGTTGAGCCGGCTGTCCTCGGCGCCGCCCATCTGTGTCTCCAGGCTGCGCAGCTCGGACGAGCGGTCGCCGGCGGCGACGGACCGGATGACGAAGGCCGGCGCGCCCCGCTCGACCGTCTGTCCCTCGGTCAGGCGTACCGCCGCCACCACCCCGCCGCGGGAGGCCCGGATGGGGTCGGCGCCGTGCCCGGGCACCAGGACGAAGGGGCTGGAGATGGTCTCGGGTAGCGTGATGAGGATCGAGGCGCCGACGGCGGCGAGAAGGACGACCATGAGCATCAGGGCCAGGCCGCGGGCGGCCCAGTGCGGCGGCTCGCCCTCGAGGAACGGCGCCTCCTCGCTCATAGCCCGAGCTGCTGGCTGACGAGGTAGAAGTAGAGGCCCTGGCGCTTCATGAGGTCGTCGTGGCTGCCCTGCTCGACCAGCCGGCCCTTCTCCAGCACCAGGATGAGGTCGGCGTCGCGCACGGTGCTGAGGCGGTGGGCGATGACGAACGACGTGCGGCCTTCCAGCAGGCGGTCGATGTTCTCCTTCACCGCGCGCTCGGACTCGGTGTCGAGCGACGAGGTCGCCTCGTCCATGATCAGCACCGGCGGCTGGTGGAAGACCGCGCGGGCGATGGCGATGCGCTGGCGCTGGCCGCCCGAGATGGCCAGCCCGGACTCGCCCACCTTGGTCTCGTAGCCGAGCGGCAGCCGCTCGACGAACTCGTGGGCGTTGGCCACCCGCGCCGCCCAGATCACCCGGTCCATGTCGGGCTCGGCCTCGCCGAAGGCGATGTTGCGGGCGATGGTGTCGTCGAAGAGGTGGTTTTCCTGCAGCACAAAGCCGATCTGCCGGCGCAGGTCGCGGTAGTTCAGCGTCCGGAGGTCGACGCCGTCGAACAGGATCGTCCCCTCGGTGGCTTCCAGCAGCCCGGCCAGCATCTTGACGAACGTCGTCTTGCCGGAGCCGCTGCGGCCCACGATGGCCACCATGCGGCCGGCCGGCACGTCGAGGGTGAGGCCCTCCAGGATGGGCGGCGCCTCGGGGCCGCCGTAGCGGAACCCCACGTTGCGCAGGGTGATGCTGCCCTCCAGCGTGCGCACCGGCTGCAGGCGGGCCCGGTCCGTGCCCTGCTCGGGCTCCTGCTGGAACACGTCGTCCAGCCGTCCCAGCAGGACGGTGGCGAGCTGGAAGTTGTCCCACAGGCTCAGCAGCGTCGTGATGGGCGCGTTGGCCATCGCCACCAGCGCGTTGAACGCCACCAGCGCGCCGATGGTGAGCTGGCCGTCGATGACCTGACGGGCGCCGATCCACAGGAACAGCGTGGAGGTGAGGAAGGTCACCATGCCAACCGAGCCCTCGTAGACCATCACCGTGAAGTCGGCGCGGAATTGGCGGCGGGCGATCCGGTGGAACTCCTCCAGCATCCGCTCGCGGAAGGCGACCTCGGCGCCCATCGCCTTGACCGTCTCGATGCCGCGGATCGCGTCGATCTGGTGGGAGGCGTAGCGGCCGAAGCCCTCCTCGAGGTCGTCGAAGATCGGGCGCAGGCGCGTGGCCGAGAAGCGCATGAGCCCCAGGTAGAGGGGCGCGGTGATCAGGAACACGCCGGCCAGCCGCGGGCTGTAGGCGAGCATGAGGGCCAGGGCCGCCCCGAGCTGCACGACCGCGGTGAGGCCGCCGACCGCGCTGTGCACCATGAACTCGCGCACCTGGCGCAGGCCCGACAGCCTCCGCTGGATGTCGCCGGTCCGGCGCGACGTGAAGTACGTCATGGGCAGCGCCAGCAGCCGGCGGGTCAGGTAGTCGAGCGTGGTGGCGTCGATGCGGACGGCGATGAAGCTCAGCAGGTAGCGCTGGACGATCGTCGAGACCGTCATGAAGGCCAGCGCCGTCAGCATGGCCAGGATGAGGATGTTCAGCAGCCCGATGTCCTGCTCGACCAGCACCCGGTCGACGATGAGCTGGGTGAAGACGGGCAGCAGCATCGCCAGCGAGCTGGCGACCACCGCCAGGCCGAACGCCCGCACGATGACCGGGCGGAACGGCTTCACGAACGGCCACAGCCAGGCGGCGCTGGGCGCCTCCACCGGCGCCTGCGCGAAGGCGTCGGTGTAATCGAACAGCGCGGTGTAGCCGCTCCAGCGCCGGTCGAAGTCGGCGCGCGGCAGCTTGCGCAGGCCGAGCGCGGGGTCGGCGATGCGCACGTGGGTGTCGCTCACGTCGTAGAGGACGACCCAGTGGTTGCCCTCCCAGTGCACGATCGCCGGCAGCGGCATCTGCGGCACGTTGCGCGGCGAGGCCTTCACGGGACGGGCGGCCAGGCCCAGCTCGGTGGCGGCCCGGCAGAGCGCGCGCAGGCTGGTGCCGTCGGTGGAGGTGAAGCAGAGCTGGCGGATGCGGGCCAGGCTCACCGCGCGCCCGTAGTGGCGGCACACCATGGCCAGGGCGGCGGCGCCGCAGTCCATGGCGTCGAGCTGGCGCACGTGCGGGAAGCGGCGGATGCGCCGGCCCGACTTGACGAACCGACCCTCCGCCGTCGCGAACGGCGCCGACGCCGACGCCGATTCCTCGTCCTCCTCGCCCTCGTCGGCCGCCGTCTCCACCTGGCGCGGCCCGACCTTCTCCTGGGCGCGCAGCTCGGCCGGCAGCGTCTCCTCGGCGAAGTCCAGCGGCACCCGGGCCACCGCCCGGTAGTCGTACTGGGCGATGCGCTCCTCGAGCTGCGTGCGGAACTCCGGATACCGCTCGACCAGGCTGTTGAACGTGGCCTCGGTCAGGCGCAGGAGGCGGCAGCGGCCGACGGTCTCGACGCTGGTCGCGCGCGGCTCTCCCTTGAAGAGCGAGAGCTCACCGAAGAAGTCGCCCCGGCGCAGGTAGCGGATGTAGCGCCGGTCCCCATCCTCCTCCACGAACACCCGCAGGCGCCCTTCCTCCACCACGTACATCGGCCCCGGCGGATCCCCCTGGCGGATGACCACCTCGCCGGACTCCACCGTCTCCGATTCCAGATCGGCCAGCATCGTGCCCAGCGCCTCGACCGGCAGCCGGGCGAACGCGGTGTAGTAGCGGAAGAAGTTGTGCAGGCGCCGGTGCGAGGCCTGCAGCTCCAGGTACTGCTTGAGCTCGGGGGCCCCGACCAGCAGCTCCTCGAAGGCGGCGCGGTCCAGCCGCAGCGCCTCGACGTCGCTGCTGGCCCGCACGGTCGCCATGCGCGTGGTGTGCTCGAGCAGCGCCATCTCACCGAAGGCGTCGCCGGCCCGCAGGATGTTGAGGGGCACCTCCTCGCCGGTGTCGCCGCGCTTGACGACCCGCGCGCGGCCGCTCAGCAGGACGTAGAGCGCGTCGGCGGGATCGCCCTCGCGCACGATGACGGCACCGAAGGCGTAGCTGGCGCGGACGAACCGGCGCGCCACCTGCGCGCGGATGTTCGCCGGCAGGAACTCCAGCAGCGGGAGCTTGCCGAGCGCGGCGTCGGCTACAGGGTCTCGTGCCATGTCACCCGGTTGGCCACCTCGCGGTCGACCGTCCGGGCCAGCAGCGCCTGCTCGGCGCGAGCCCGCACGGCCGGGTCGTCCTCCACGGGCAGCTGCTTGGCCTGCACGGTGAACACGAGGTGCTGCTCCTTCCAGACGAGCGGTCCCATGAGCTCGCCCACCTGCGCGCCCACCAGCGCATCACGCAACGGCCCGTCGAGCTCGTCGAGCCACCACTCGAGCGTCTCCGCCCGCTGGCCGGCCTCCTCGGCGACCTCGTCGAGCGGGCGGCGGTCCGCGCGCACGCACATCGCGACCTCGCGGGCCACGTCCTCGTCGGGCGTGAGGACGCCCTGCATGACGACGCGCACCCACTCCAGGCGCCGGGCGCCGATGAGCGCGCGCAGCGCCTCGGGCGTGGCCACGCCGGCGGCAAACCGCCGCCACGTTGCCTCGAGCGCGGCGAGCGCCTGCACGCGCTGGCGGCGCGCCGGCGCCGGCAGGTCGGGCAGCACGCGCGCCAGGACCTCGTCGGCCACCGTCAGCGCCTCGCTGTCGGCGCCGGCCGGCGCGCCGGGCTCCTCGGCGGCCCGAGCGTGGATCGCCGCCCGAGCGGCCAGACGGTTGGCCAGCTCGGCGGCCAGGCCGCTGCACAGCGCCTCGCCCACGACGGCCTCGGCGACCTCGTCGTCGTCGACCTCGTACTCCTCGCGGATCGTGTCGAGGTCGTCCTTCCAGCGCTCCAGCAGGAGCGCGCGGCGGATGTAGTCGAGCCACGCATCCACCGAGAGCCCGCGCCGGCCGAGCCACGCCTCGAGGTCGGCGGCGGCGACGAGATCGCGGGCGTACCGGAACTCGGCGGCGGCGGCCTCGACCTCGTCCTCGTCGAGCGCATCCTCGTCGTCGTCGTCGAGGTCGTCGAGCCGCGCCAGGCACGCGATGCCGTCCCGCACCCGCATCTGCAGCGCCGCCCAGTCGCCCCAGGCCGCCGCGGCCAGCACGACGTCCTCCCAGACGTAGGAAGTCTGGCCGATCGTGAAGATCCGCTGGCCGGACAGCGTCTGCATTCGGGCCCTACTATAGCCGACGGGCCGTCCTTCAGCCGCGGAGCCGGGCCAGGAGCGCCGACAGCGACAGCTCGGCGAGTGAGGTCAGGCGTAGATCGGCGGCGCCGAGGTCCAGGCGAGCCGTCAGGGGGTTGGGGACAGCGACGCAGGCCAGGCCCGCGCGCTTGGCGGCCAGTACGCCGTTCGGCGAGTCCTCGAGGGCGAGCGCCTCGGTGGCGGGGATGCCGGTCGCCGCGAGGACCGCCAGATAGAGGGCGGGGTCGGGCTTCACGCGCGGCACGTCGCCCGCGCAGCGGACGACGGCGAAGGCGTCGCGCAGGCCGAGCCGGCGCAGGTGGCCATCCACCCAGCCGACCGAGGAGGACGACGCCACCCCGAGCGTCATCCCGAGCCGGCGGGCCTCGGCCACGTACGCCTCCACGCCGGGCAGCACGGGCTGGGTGGCGATCAGCGCGTCGGTGCGCGCGCGATGGCGGCGCACGAGGGCCTCGGCGTCGAGCGAGCGCGCGACCAGCTCTTGCAGATGCGCGCACGGATCGAACACGTCGGCGGTGCCGATGCACTCGGCCCACTTCTCGAAGGCCAGCGTGTGGCCGTGCTCGTCGTAGATCTCCTGCCAGGCGTCGTACACCGGCGCCTCGGTGTCGAGGATCAGGCCGTCGAAGTCGAAGACGATCAGCTTCACGTCAGGTAGAACGGGCGCACGGCGTCCGGCGCGTAGGCGTAGCGCCGGAGCACGTCGGGGTCGGGATCGGCGCCGAGGCCGGGGCGGTCGGGGACGGCGACGGTGCCGCCCACGCAGCGGATGGGCTCGCTCAGCAGCGGCGCGGCGAGCTGGCCGGGCGGCATCTCGACGTACGGCACGCCGGGCGTGGAGGCGGCCACGTGCAGCGTGGCGGCCAGCCCTGGCCCGAAATAGAACGAGTGCGGCACGAAGGTCACGTTGGCGCTTGCGGCCAGCGTGGCGATCTTCTTCATCTCGGCGATGCCGCCGACCTTCGTCACGCTGGGCTGCAGGACGTCGGCGGCGCCGGCCGCGATGATGTCGCGGAAGGCGAAGACGGTCGCGTCGTTCTCGCCGCAGGCGATCGGCGTCGACAGCGCCCGCCGCACGCGGGCCAGGCCGGCGTAGTCCTCGGGCGGCCACACCGGCTCCTCGAGCCAGCGCAGCGCGTACGGCTCGAGCCGCCGGCCCCTGCGGATGGCCTCCTCGACCGTCCACGGACAGTTGGTGTCGAGCATCAGGTCGACGTCGGGCCCGGCCGCCGCGCGGGCGGCGGCGACCGAGGCCTCGTCCGTCTGGTGCAGCTTGGCGGCCGTGAAGCCCTGGGTGAGCACGGCGAAGACGGCCTGGCCGACGGCGGCCGGCGTGTCGTAGCGGAGCAGGCTCGCGTAGGCGCGCAGCGTGGGCTGCACGAGCCCGCCGAGGAGCTGGTAGACCGGCACGCCGCGAGCCTTGCCGGCCAGGTCCCACAGGGCCAGCTCCACGCCGCTCACCGCCATCATGGCCAGGCCCCGGCGACCCCAGATCATGAGCGCGCGGTGCAGGCGGTCGAGCAGCAGCTCGATCTGCGCGGGGTCCCGGCCGAGCAGGAGCGGCGCCAGCGCGTCATCCACCACGCTGGACACGGCCGGGGTCGAGCCGTACGCGAACGCCTCGCCCCAGCCGACGAGGCCGTCATCGGTGGCGATGCGCACCAGGAGCTGGCGGCCGATGCCCGCCTCCCACGACGACGGCGGGGTCATCGGCGCGACCGGCACCGTCAGCGGCACCGCCCGGACCTCGGTGATCTTCACGACTCGTAGTCGCCGAGGCCGAGCTCGGCCCAGCGCGCGCGCACGCCGGCCGCGTCGGCGGGCGCGGGACGCACGGTGGGCGGGAAGCGCTCGCCGCCCCATTCCGGGCGACGCTCGAACTTCCACGAGCGCGTCGCGTCGAAAAGCACGCGGTTCCAGAGGCCGGTGCCCAGCCGGGCGACGTCGCGGTCTTCCATCGGCGTCGAGGGATCGATCGGCGAGCCGAAGATGCCCGGGAAGACGACCAGGCCGCCCTCGCCGGCGTTCATGCGGTGGGCCAGGGCCCAGTCGATCTGCTCGTAGGACGACGCGGCAATGTCGTCGTCGACGACGATCACGTGCTTGTAGCGGTACTGGGCGGCGCTGTTGCCCCACAGCGCGGCGGCGATCTGCTTGGGCTGGCCCTGGTAGGCCTTGCGGATCTGCACCACGATGTTCACACCGTTGGTGATCGGATGGACGTAGACGTCCTTGACGCCCGGGATGCCGGCGCCCTTGAGGATGTTCCAGGCGATGCCGGCCCGCTGCACCGCCGACATCACGCTGTTCTCGCTGTAGGAGCCGGGCAGCGTGCCCTCCAGGCAGCCGCGGAAGATCGGATCGCGCCGATGGGTGATGCAGGTCACCTTCATGGTGGGCCGGGGCGTCGGCACGTCGGAGAGGTGGCCGGTGTACTCGCCGAACGGCCCCTCGCTCTCCCAGGTGGCCGGATCGTCGCTGATGAAGCCCTCCAGCACGATCTCGGCCGAGGCCGGGACGTCCAGGTCCACCGTCTCGCAGCGCACCAGCTCGGCCGGCTCGCCGCGGTACGCGCCCATCACGTCCCATTCGCACACGCCGGTCGGGATCGGCGAGCCGGCCAGAAACGGCATGATCGGGTCCCAGCCGATGACGCAGGCGACCGGCATCGGCTCGCCGCGGTCCGAATATTTCTGGAAGTGATGACCCCAGTGCTGGCCGCCCTTGATGAGCAGCATCGGACACGTGTCCTTGCGGCCGATCATCCCGCGGTAGATGCCGACATTCATCACGCGCGTCTCGGGGTCGCGCGTCACGATGCCCGAGAATGTATGGATGTAGCGCCCGCCTTCCAGGTGATGCCACTTGGGAACGGGGAACTCGGTCTGGTCGATCGCGTCACCCCGCACGATGACGTCCTTCACGGGCCCGGTCTTCACGATACGTGGCGCGATCGTCGCCCGGTTCTTCTCCATCACGTACTGCAGCAGCTCGGCGTTGCCGACGTCCTTGGGGAAGCCGAGCGCCAGGGCCAGGCGCCGCCGGTCGCCGAGGGCGCCGGTGAGCAGCTTCGTGCAGCGTCCCGTCGCGTAGCCGGTGATGTTCTCGAACAGCAGGGCGGGCCCCTTCTTCTCGAGCACTCGGCGGGCCACCGCACCGAGCTCTCGGTCCCAGTGCACCTCGGCCTCGATGCGCTTGAGCTCACCTTCCTTCTCGAGAAGGCCCATCCACTGCCGCATGTCCATGAAGCCCATCACGGCGTCCTTTCCCGCGGTGCGCGGCGTAGCGGTCCGGCTAGTATAGCCGCCGCCGCTGAGCGAGCAGCACCGCGACGAAGCAGGCCAGCCCCGCCAGATCGCTGACGGCCCCGGGGAAGATCAGCAGGACGGCGCCGGCCAGCAGCAGCAGGCGCTCCCACGGCCGCGTCGGCGCCCGGAAGTAGCCGATCAGGCCGGCGCCCAGCATGACGATGCCGAGGGTGGCCGCCAGCGTGCGCAGGACGATGTGCGGCACCGAGGCGCCGATCAACAGCAGGGCCGGGTCGTAGGCGAACGAGAACGGGATGATGAACCCCGAGAGCGCCAGCATCATGCCCAGCCACTGCGTGCGCCACACGTCGGCCCCGGCGATCGACGAGGTCGCGTAGGTGGAGATTGCGGTGGGCGGGGTGAGATCGGCCAGGATGCCGAAGTAGAAGACGAACATGTGGGCGACGAGCTTGGGCACGCCCAGCTCGACCAGCGCCGGCGCGGCCATGATCGAGGTGATGATGTAGGTCGCCGAGGTCGGCAGCCCGGTGCCAAGCACGAGCGCGGCGATCATCGTGAGGATCAGCGTCAGCAGCAGATTGCCGCCGGCCAGGCCGACGATGCCGGTGGCGAGCTTGAGCCCGAGCCCGGTCGTGCTCACGACGCCGACCACGATGCCCACCGTCGCGCACGCCAGCGCCACCGGCATCGCGGCCTGGGCGCTGTCGGCCAGGATGGCCAGGATGCGCGTCGCGCCGATGCGGGTGTCGCGCCGGACCCACGACAGCGCGAAGGCGGCCACCAGCCCCCAGAAGCCGGCGAACAGCGGCGAGCGACCGTCGATCAGGAAGTACACGAGCAGCGCCGGTCCCCCGAGCAGGTGGGCGTCGCGCCGCAGGACGGCGCCCAGGCGGGGCAGCGCGCTGCGCTCCAGCACGGGCAGCCCCTGCCGGCCGGCCTCGAAGTGGACCATCACGCCGACGGCGACGAAGTAGAGGATCCCGGGAATCGCCGCCGCCACCGCGATCGACGCGTAGGGCACCTGCAGCGTCTCGGCCATGATGAAGGCGGCCGCACCCATGACCGGCGGGATGAGCTGGCCGCCCATCGAGGCGCACGCCTCCACCCCGGCCGCGAACTCCGGCCGGTAACCGGCGCGCTTCATCAGCGGGATCGTGAAGGCGCCCGTGGTGACGGCGTTGGCGATCGCGCTGCCGTTGACCGTCCCGAACAGCCCGCTGGAGATGACGGCCACCTTGCCCGCCCCGCCCCGGCTGGCGCCGGCCACCGCGAGGGCGCCGTCGGTGAAGAAGCGCAGCAGCCCGCCGTAGGACATCACGCTGCCGAACACGACGAACAGGTAGATGAAGGTCGCCGACACCAGCGTGGGGATCCCGAAGATCCCCTGCGTCGTCAGCGTCTGCTGGTCCACCAGCTTGAGGAAGGTCTCGCCGCCGTGGCCGACGAAGCCGGGCAGCCAGGGGCCGACGAAGGCGTAGACCACGAAGACGAGCGCGAGGAGGACCAGCGCGGGGCCGATGTGGCGGCGCGAAGCCTCCAGCAGCAGCGCGGTGAAGAGCACGCCGACGACCACGTCCGCGCGGCCGGGATCGTCCACCATGGCCATGCGCGAGGCCAGCCGCTCGTTGTGGAACACGTAGTGGGCGGCGCAGGCCAGGGCCAGGAGCGCCAGCGTGCCGTCGAGCCAGCGGCGGCGCCGCTGGGCGGCGAGCCGGGCGGCGGCCTCGGGCGAGTCGGCGGCCGGCTGGACCAGGAAGCCCAGCGCGACGGCGAACGCCACGTGGACCGGGAGCTGGATGAGCAGGTCGTAGAGGCCCGCGTAAGCGGTGTAGAGCTGGAAGACCGACCACGCGATCGCCAGCCACACCCGGGGCAAGCGCAGATCAGGCACGGTGCACGATCTCGCCCCCCACCAGCGTGAGCCGCGCCGTCTGGCCGACGAGCGCCTCGAGCGGCGCCGCCAGCGGGTCGTGCTCGAGCACCGCGAGGTCGGCGGCCCAGCCCGGCGCCAGCCGCCCGCGCTCGCGCTCGGCGAAGGTCACAAAGGCGCCGCCCTGCGTGAGCGCGGCGAGGGCCTGGCCGCGCGTCAGCCGCTCGCGCTCGCCGACGACCGCGCCGGTCCGCATGTCGCGCCGGGCGACGACGGCGGCGAAGGCGACCCAGGGATCGGCCGGCTTGTTGTCGGTGGCGATACCGAACGGGATGCGCCGGCGTGCCAGGCTGCGGTGGGGCAGGAGCTGATCGGCGGCGCCGCCGAGCCTGGCGACCTCGTCGCCGGCCGAGCGATAGAGGTAGGAGATCGGGTTGGTCGTCGCCACCGCACCGAGACGGCGGATGCGCGCCATCTGCTCGGGCGTCGCCGCATTGAGGTGGACCAGCACCCACCGCAGCGCCCCGATCGGATGGCGCCGCGCCACGTCCTCCCACACGTCAAGCACCTCGGGCAGGCAGCGCGTCACCAGCGTGTTCACGCGCAGGCCGTGGGCCGCGGCCAGCTCGGCCTGGGCGCGGTAGGCGGCGGGGTCGTTGGCGCTCTCGACGAACCCGGCCCAGCCCGTGTAGGGCTGCGCGTCGTGCAGGATGTGCGCGACCTCGGGGTCGCCGCCGTAGTGCAAGCAGATGCCGCCGACCCGCAGCCGGTCGTCGCCGAGCCCGCGCCCGCCGGCCCACGCTGCCAGCGCGGGAATCGCGTCGCTGGCACTGGCGGCATCCCACGTCGGGCTCACCGCGAGCGTGGCGCGCAGGCGGAGCTGGCCCCGCTCGTGCGCCTGCCGGTAGACGGCCAGGACCTCCGGCGCGATCCCGTGCCCCTCGTACACCGCGGTCACGCCGCGAGCGGCGTACGCGCGCTGGGAGTCGGCGAGCGCACGCAGCCGGTCGGCGTGGGTGAACCGCGGCGCCGCGCGCATGAGCGTGAACTCGACCACCTGGATCAGGTTGTGCTCGACGAAGAGCCCGGTCGGCTCATCGGCGGCGTCGCGGACGATCTCCACGCCCCGGGGCGGCCGGGAGTCGCGGGTGACGCCGGCGGCGGCCAGGGCGCGGCTGTTGGCGATCGAGTGGACGGGCGGGCGGTTCCAGTAGCCCCAGATGCCGCGGATGTAGACGGGGTGGTCGGGCGCGGCCGCGTCCAGATCGGCCCGGGTCGGCCAGCGCTTGTCGGCCAGAGCATCGGGCCCGCCCTGATAAAAGGGCGGCGTGCCGATCGGCATGGTGACGATCCACTCGCCCTTCGGCGTGCGCGCGGCCAGCCGCCGCACGAGGGCCTGGACGTCGGCGATCGAGCGGCAGCGGGCCAGCGAGGGATAGCGCGACTTCAGCCCCTCGCGGTCGAGGTGCGCGTGCGCATCGACGAGGCCGGGGACGACCGTGGCGCCCCCCAGGTCGACGACCTCGGTGCGGCGGTCGCGCCATCGTTTCACGTCGGCGCGCCCACCCACCGCCACGATGCGCCCACCGGCGACGGCCAGCGCGCTGGCCAGCGGACGCCGCGCGTCGAGCGTGAGGATCCGGCCGCTGACGAGGACGAGGTCGGCGGCTATTTCATCCACCCCTTCTCGCGGTACGCCCGCTCGGCGCCCGGGTGCAGGGGAATGCCGACCTTCTCGGGCTGCCACGCCGTGCGGGGATCGAACTCGGCCAGCCCGGCGTGGCCGCGCACGAGCGCGTCCTTGCTCTCGACGACCGTCTTGGTGATCGTGTAGGCGATCGGCTCCGGCAGCTCCTTGTTGGTGATCAGCACCGTCGGAAAGCCCACCGTGCTCACCGGCTTGGCCTGGCCCTTGAACGTCTCCGGCGGCATGGTCGCGGCCGTGTAGCCGAGCGGCAGCAGCGCCTTGGCGGTGTCGGCGTCGAGGCCGAGGAACTCGACGTCCACCCCGGACACGATCTCGCTGACCGAGGGATGCTTGGGCGTCACCACCGCGAACAGGACGTCGGCGCGCCCGTCCTTGAAGGCGTCGATGATGACGTTGTAGCCGACGTGCTGGATGGAGCCGCCCCAGCCCTTGACGTCGTTGTAGGTGACGCCGACCGCGCGCAAGAGCTGGCGGCCGGCGAACTCGCCCAGCGCGCCGACGGGCTGCGTGTAGATCCGCACCGGCAGCTTCTTGTCGCGGATCTCGCGCACGGAGGCGATCCCCAGCTTCCTGGTGGCCATGGCGACGAGGTAGTAGGTGTCGAGGCCGCCCACGAGCCCGCGCAGGTTGTCGAGCTTCTCGGTGTAGGCCTCCTTGCCCTCGGCGGCCCAGCGGTTGGTCACGGTGAACCCGAAGCCGAGCGGCGTCTCGTTCTTGGCCACCAGCCGCGGGTTGCCCACGCCGCCCGCGCGCGGCTTGACGTCGATGTTCGAGCCGGGGGGCAGCGCCTTGCGCAGGAGCTCGGCCATCGTCGCGCCGTAGACGTACCAGGCGCTGCCGGTGTCGAGGGTGGCGAAGGCCAGGTTCACCGGCGTCGCCGGGGCCTGGGCCAGCGCGCCGGACACCGCGAGCACGAGCACGAGCGCGACCACGAGCACACCTCGCACGGCCATCAGCGGTCTCCTGTGGAGGGCCTCACGCCAGCGCCAGGCGCGCGCCCCACGTGCGGCCGAGGTCCAGCGGAACGGCGCGGGACGCGCCCACCAGCGTCGCCGCGTAGGGCGAGGCGCCGCGAGCGGCCAGCCAGACGCGGATCGCGCCGGCCCCGGTCGGGGCCAGGAACTCGAAGGTGTGCGGCCCGACCGCGAAGCGCGCGCCGGCGGCGCCCAGCTCGGGACACGCCAGGTCCTGTCCGGACGCGCCGAGCGCTTGCTCGTACCATCGGCGGACAGGTACCAGGTCCTGCACGGCCACGGTGACGCGGCCGATGCCGGTCACGCCGTTGGCGTGCGGGCGCAGCGACGGCACCCGCTCGGCGCGCCCGGTCTCCTCGGCGATGACGAACGGCGCCACGCCGCGATGGGCACCGCGGGCCAGGACGCAGGTCCAGCGCACCTCGACGCCGTCCGGCCGGTGGCGGCCGCGCGGCTCGGGATCGCCGAGATCCGCGCCGGCCCGGCGGAGGACGTCGGCGTCGCCGCGCAGATCGCTGGTCTGCAGGCAGAAGTCGACGAGGCCCCCGCCCTGCTGCAGCGGCGCCCACCACCGATGGTCGGGACGCGGCTCGTAGAAGCCGACCAGCTCGAGGTAGGAGCCGTCGCGGAAGACGATCAGCGCGTTGTCGGTGCCGACGCCGGTGTGGCGGCCCCCGGCCACGACCGTGAAGCCGAGGTCGCGGTAGGTCTTGATGGCGGCGGCGAGGTCGGGGACGGCGATGACGAGGTGATCGATCCCGGTGAGCATCAGCGGCCTCCGAGTGCGGGCGCCACTTCGCCGAGGAAGCGCGCGAGCTGGGCGCGCTGGCTCCACGAGGCCAGGCGCAGTGCCATGTGGCCGAGCCCGGCCGCCGAGTATGCGCGCAACTGGTCGGCGCACTCCTTGGGCCCGCCGGCCACCGTCCACTGTTCCACGAACTGCGGCGAGAACGTCGCGGTGTAGTAGGCGTCGAGGAAGGCCTTGGCCTCGGCCAGCGCCGCGGCCCGGTCCTCGTTGATGTTGATGTTGTGATAGAGCGCGCTGCCCAGCGCGGCCGGATCGCGCCCCTCCTCGCGGGCCATCGCGCGGATGCGTCCGAACTGCCGGGCGAACTCCGCCGGCGACAGCTTGTTGGTCATCCAGCCGTCGGCGAAGCGGGCCACCCGGCGCAGCCCCCGCTCGACCGCGGCCTCGGAGGCGCTGGCCCCGCCCTTCCAGGTGAGCCCGGTCGGGTTGGACGCGATCCAGATGGGACAGGGCTGCTGCACCGGCCGCGGCTCCAGCGTCACGTTGTCGAAGCGGTAGAACTTCCCCGCGTGGCTCGCGCCGGGGCCGGCGAAGAGCGCGCGGAGGATACGGATGCCTTCCTCCAGGCGCTCGACGCGCTCGCCGGAGGCGATGCCCATCACCGCGTGCTCGGCGGCCTGCGCAGCGTTGGCGCTGTCGGGTCCGCCCAGGCACACCGCGAGCAGCGCGCGGCCGCCCGCGAGGACGTCGAGGCTGGCCCACTGCTGGGCCAGCATCACCGGGTGGCGGTGCACGAAGGTCGCCATGCAGCCCACGGCCAGGCGCACGCGCTCGGTGACGGCGGCCAGTGCGGAGAGCAGCGTGACCGACTCCAGGCGCGGCTTGGCCAGCAGGCTGTCGCCGACCCAGACGGCGTCGAAGACGCCGGAACGCTCGGCCTCGACGGCGATGTCGAGCAGGTCGCGCGCCTTGAGCGCGCCGAGCACCACCGCGCGGTTGGCGAGGATGAGGCCGAAGGATTGACCCGCCACGAGCTACCTCCCCTGGTACTTCGGTGGGCGCTTGTCGAGAAAGGAGCGCACGCCTTCTTCATAGTCGTGCGTCGCCCGCAGCCACGCGTAGGACTTGCGCTCCAGCTCCAGCGCGGTGTCCAGCGGCGCGTCGGCGCCGCGGTTGAGGACCATCTTCAGCGTGCGCAGCGCCAGCGGCGCCTTCTCGGCGAGCTCGGCGGTCAGCCCGCCGACGGCGGCGTCGAGACCGTCGTTGGCCACGGCCTGCGTGATGAGGCCCCACGCCTCGGCCCGCTCGGCGGCGATGCGCTGGCCCGTCATCAGGAAGAGCTTGGCGCGCGTCATGCCGATCAACCGCATGGCGCGCTGGGTGCCGCCGCTGCCCGGGATCATGCCCAGCCGCACCTCGGGAAACGCGAACTCGCTGCGCAGCGTGGCGATGCGGAAGTCGCAGGCGACCGCCAGCTCGAGGCCGGCCCCCATCGCATACCCGTCGATGGCCGCGACGACGGGCTTGCGGCACCGCTCGGCCGCCGTGAGCGTGTCGCCCCACAGCTCGAGGTCCGCCGGGGCCAGCGTGAGGAACTCTCCCACATCGCCGCCGGCGCTGAAGGCCTTGCCGCCGGCGCCACGGATCACGATCACGCGCACGCCGTCGTCACGATCGAAGTCCCGGAAGATATCCGGGAACTCGTTGCGCATGGCGACCGTCATCGTGTTCATCTTGGGCTGGCGGTCGATCCACAGCGTGGCCACCGCGCCCTGGCGCTCGGTCCGCAAGAACTCGCTCATGTCGTGATCTCCGAGTACTGGCCGT